>NZ_JBYVYM010000007.1:0-214969 GCF_058148225.1 Pseudomonas sp. DF5 | reverse complement strand
ATCGCGATGGCGTGTCGTATAACTCCCCTTGTCGTCCTGTAAGTCCTTGTCTAGCTTAGAGGTGGTCGCGGTAAATGCGACATTGCTCAGGGAGAAACGCTACATGGATGACGGCGAGCCCTGCTGCCCTCTAGAGTCGAAAGCAGCATCCGTGACACTACTCATTTGCCATCACCTTGTCCACCGTCCACTTTTGGTCGATCTCTGCCTGTCACCAAGGGCTGTATCCGTACCCATAGCTGCCCTTCGCGGGGGCAGCTCATGACCAGAAAGCGAGTCGTCAGCCTAAGACGATTGCGCTGCTTCATGCCGAAAATCACGGAATCTCGCCGCGTTTGGTTCAAGGGCAAGGGTCAGGCTATTGGCGATATACGATACCGTTCGATAGAAGCCCGCCAGCATCAGCAGTTCAAGGATTTGATCATCATCGAGGTATCGTCGAGTGGCCTGAAATTCCGCTTCAGTCAAGGTAGCGCGGTTGTGCAGGGCATCAATAGTAGCCAGCAGCACCGCCTCTTCCTCCGTCCAGTGCTCCGCCCGGAGCGGATAATCCAAGGTGTGGCCGATATCGTCTCTCGTCAATCCGGCCCGCTCTGCGAAAGCCATAACGTGCACACCCCACTCATATTCGCATCCGGTAAGTGCGCAGACCCTATTGATGATTAGCTCCCGCTGACGAAGCGTCAGCAGGTTTCCATCCAGCAGTGAACCAGCCGTGAACTTCCGCCATGCCCTTTCGCTGGTGGCGATGGTGGTGAACAACAACAGTGGTGGGACGCCCTCTCCCATTATTTTGTCAAACGTCGCCTGGAGGCCTTCCGTGTAGGGTTTTTCGAGTGTTTTGATTCGAGTCATGATGTACCCTTCGCTATCAAATGTGTAGCGCTAGTATTTGCTACATTATCTGTAGCGAGCAAGGGCCATATGCATGAATGATGATCACAGCTTGGGTTTGCAAATGATGAGTGGGCGTCGCCCAATCATGGCACTTTTGGATGTGCTCGGACAGAAATGGGCGTTGAGGATCCTTTGGGAGCTTCAGCACGGTTCACTCAGTTCCCGTGCACTGCGAAGTGTGTGTGGCGATATCTCGCCCACTGTCTTGCAAAGTAGGGTCAACGAACTTCGTGGGGCAGGTTTCATTGAGTCAAACGAGGGCGGTTACGGGCTCACTCCACTGGGTATGGAGCTTTCGGAGTCGTTCTTCCCTCTGTATAGATTCGCCAATAAATGGGCTGATTCATTGGGCAAAAAAAAGGTTTGATTCCTGGTGGGATGTCCCCCTTTCGGGGTGTTAGGAGCCAACGGCGAACGTCTGCATTTGGCTGTGGATTCAACCGGTCGATGCAACAGATTGGCTAAATCGTTCAGCAGTCGCATTCGACAGGCGAACTTCTGAGCGCCTCGCTTAGATATGCAGCCAAGCCAGCGAGCCCAACATGACGCCAACACCCGCGGCCCCAAACGAGATCCGCTTGAGCCATTCCTTACGCGTCAGCAAGGTAATGGCCGCCAGTGAAATTGCTATTTGAATCGCTGTCATTGCCTGGGCCCAGCGGTGATGCTGATGCAACGCCTGCTCTGACTTCTCGTCCCACTCCCTTGCCCGTTGTTCGAATGCTTCAGCCTTCTTGCGCGCCTCCTCCTTCTGTTCCCCATACCGCCGCGCCTCAGCAACATAATGGGCGGAATCCAGCCCTGGGAGATGGCTTGCCAGATCCGACAGGTTCTGCCGGCTGGACTTGGCCTGGTAGTAACTCCACTCGTTGGCGGCTTCGGTTTTCTGGATAGCGGCGTTGTTTTTGTCCATGGCCGCCTCATTCTCCGTTGAGCCGGCCTGATAGCTCATCAGGGCGCCGACGGTCGCCATGATGGCTGTCATCACCGCAATCTTGCTGGCAAAGCTGTCGCCTTGTGCATGCGCATGATGGGTGGTGTGCTCAATATGTTGCTCGTGTGGGCTGGGGACTTCGAACTCTTCAGGCATGGGTGTCGATCTTGGAGGTGTTAATGGAGATGGACAGCATTATGAATTGTCCCTGATTCTTTGGACACAATTGACTGGCGGCCAGTAGTCCGTTGCAGACTATTCTTGATCTGGGTAACCAACCGGTCGCACCGAAGGAGGTCACTCGTTTATGCACTGTGCCCTTTTCGAAATCCGCCGCGGTTCGATCTGATGCATGAAGGCAAATCGATCCGCGCCGTCATCGAGTTCCGATGAACTACCGGCCTGGGGCACGGCCCCAGGCACTTTTGTCTGACACCCTGAAACGGAGACGCCAGCATGAGCACCTTGCAACTTCACCCTGCACTGGACAATGGCATCCAACCCGCCGCCGCGAATTTTACAGGTGGCACCCTGCAATGCCTGTGTGCGACCGACAAGGTCGAGGTCAAGATCGACGCACAAACTTTGTATAACCACGCGTGCGGCTGCAGCAAATGCTGGAAACCCAAAAACGCGACATTCGCCGTTATCGCCGTGGTGCCTCGAGATAAGGTCAGCGTCATTGCCCACGGCGAAAAACTGGAGATTGTCGACGAATCCGCCACCATCCAACGCCACGCCTGCAAGCAGTGTCACGCCCATCTATTTGGGCGCATCGAGAACAAGGACCATGCGTTTTATGGCCTGGACTTCGTCCACACAGAGCTTTCGCCACAGCGCGGATGGGCTGCGCCGGGATTCGCGGCGTTCGTGTCCTCCATCATCGAAACCGGCACACCGCCAGCGCAAATGAAGGCTATCCGCGAGCGCTTGCGCTCGATCGGCCTGGAACCCTATGACTGCCTGTCCCCGGAGTTGATGGACGCACTGGCGACTCATGTCGCCAAACAGAAAGGCCTGCTCCCCGCCGCCTGATTGATCGGTCGCCGCGGTTTCTTTTCCGGACCGCGGCAATGGCTTCACCGCAAGCACACCGGGAGTTCCCCAAGCGACTAGCGGCGTCAGCGTCAGGGCTCTGCTGGCCGCAGATAGGGCTCGATAAAGCCGCAGCCAAGGATCTCATTCAGGCGCTGCGCATCGTTCATTCGGCGAAACAGTCCAATAGTCTTCCACGGTGCATGACCATCGACATTGGGCGCTCCCAATCCGGCCAACAGGTCGGCGATCAGTATTGATCGGGTCTCGAAAGAGATGCGTGTCAGCCCGGTGCTATTGCCGACGCCGGCATGGGCATGAGCCCCGGAAAAGGCGATCAGGCTCCCCGGAGCGATATCGACGGCAATCCCCTCCTGCGGGTCGATCGCTTCCAGCAGATGTGGAATGGCTTCGTCGGCATCCACGGCATTGCGGCCGTCTCGATGGGATCGCCGCAAAATGGCGCGCATATCGAAATCTGCGCTTGAATTACCCAGCGGTCGCTGCCAGAGGCCTGGATACAAGGCGACGGTACGCCCTGCCGCGATGGGATAGATGGGCGCCCACCAGTTGGTTTGCGCATAGATATTCGACCCCCAGGTATCGCGGTGAAACGCGATGGTGGCCGTCGTGCGGGCACGCGGCGTCGACTGCCCTGGCTCGCAATGCGGCTGAAAACGCAAATGCAGGCGATCGCACGCCAGGGTATCGGGGGCGATGCCAAGGCTTTGCACGACGTCCTGCCAGCACTGCTGGATCTCTGACAAGCCTGCGAAGTCGTTCTGAATTTTCGCAAAGCGCTCAGTCTGCTCAGGGTGGCTCAAATGGTGATGGATCTGTTGCGGCGACCAGGGATGCAGCGCGTCTTCGAGGAACGCACGTGTATATTCCACCAGCGTCGTCATGGGCGGCAGGTCAGTGAAGCGAATGATCTCGCCAGCATAGATCCGGTCATGCAATTGGCGAGCGGTGCTCGGTATGGCAAGCGAGCTGTACATGACTGGAAGTCCCCTGAAAGTGCGCCCCTGACTTTAGATCCACGTCGATTGCGGTGATAGTGGCAGGTGAGGCGAAAAAGCGCGGATCAGGTCCAGGGGACGTGAGCAACAGGCGACTTCAGGCCATGAATGGGACGCTTATGGCAGTTCTTGGCAGGCAGTTAACAAGCCAATAGCGGTCTATCGATTGGTGCCGACACCGCCCCGGCACGGACCAACCTCCTCGCCGGAGTGCTCAGCACGAATAAAGCCAAGCCAAAATTCCCGGCCTGCACGCCGTCAAAAAGATAAAGCCAAAGGACTTCGAGGATGATCTTGAAGGGCAGCAAGGGATCATTTTTCTTCAAGGTCTTCTGGCGCCGAGGCAACGAGACCTTCGGCAATCGCAGCGGCGATCATATCGATCTATGGAACGGGCGTAGATTAACGGACTGGCTGAGCTACCCTCGTATTCAGTTGGGTTTTTCCATTGAGGGCAGCTTCTCCGACTACCACGAGTCGAAGGAAATATGGTTTTGGAAGGTCATATGAAAATAGTTAAAGGGGCATTGTTCGTCATCCTTGTTGTTGCCTTGGCCGTTGGGGTGTTCAATTTGATATTCGTGGCAGTGTCTGGCTACTTTGGGCCGTTCTACGAGAGTGAGGCAGACCAAAGTCGGAACTTTGCGATTTGGCTTTTGGGTAATGCGGGGGTCGGGTTGCTTTCGGTTGTCATGGGTGTCGTTTTGTATCGGCGATATCTGCGACACACGAACACCACGAACACGTAGATACCGTCTTGAACCTCACTGGGCAAGCGCAAGTTTCGAGTCATAGGGTTGGCCCGACTTGAGCAAGCCGTAAACGAAGTGAAATATGGGAAATATGGGGACGGATTTATTTTTTGCGATTTTTTGCGTACCCGGATGCGTGGAAAGCGGAGCAGCACGCCTATCTGTTCAGCGCTCAAAAACGGACAAGGTTGATTGGTAATCTCAAGGATCGAGGACAGGGAATGAGCATGTTCAATCGCATCAAAACCTTCGTGCGACGGGGCCAGGAAGAGCAAATCGTCGGTTATTCCATACCAGAGTTGAAGTCGGTTTTTACTGAGCCTTTATCACGCCTCACCCGGCTGCTGACCGGCTATCCGCTAGTGACGTCTTTGGAGAGTGTCGATGTCTCGGCCTATTACTCTGCTTTTTTAATCAGCAATAAAGACGTTCATAAATTCTCGGCACTCGTGGAATCGAATTTCAGATTCGAGGCTGAAAAGCCATTCAACGACCACCCCGTAAAGCGCTATTCAGACATCCAGGAAAACGAGCACCTGATTTACATCAAATCCGATGGAGAATTTAACGCCACAACGATTCGGATGGTTACCAACAGAGTCGATTTTCTGAACATCATTCAGCGTGAAGAATTGGCCGTACCGCCGCCCTGGATAGCGTTCGAGGGGTACAACCCTTCCTGGTGGGGAGGTGATATGCAAGGCGCTCAGGGTTACTACAATGACAACTACTTCCTCCCCTTCTTCACTCAACTGAGTGATCCAGAAAAGCAGGCGTATTACGCAAGGTTTGAGGCTACGGATAAATGGATAAAAAGCCTGGAATTGATGCATGGCGATGAGTGAAACCGTTCTCTTCAGGTCTGCTTCGCAGCCCAACGGGGGCAAGCGCCCTCGCCACAAAAAACGCGCCAAACTCAGGTATTGCGCTACCTGCCAGAGCTGAATCCCAGACACAAAAAAGCCCACTGACCGTCACCGGTTCAGTGGGCTTTTCGATTAGGCCTCTAGTTACAGAGCCATATCCGTCGCAGCATTTTCTTTCACAGCCTTAGGCTTCTCAGCCGGAGCAGCAGGAGCCGCTGCCTGACCAATCACCGGTGGCGGAGTCAGCTCCAGCACCTTGGCGGTGTAGGCCCACTCTTGAGCCACTTTCTCAGGGCTGCTGTTCAGCTGAGTGCCATAGCTAGGCACGATCTGGTGCAGCTTTTCTTGCCAGGCAGGGGTCGCAACCTTGTCCTTGAACACTTTCTGCAGCACGGTCAGCATGATCGGTGCGGCAGTCGATGCGCCTGGCGATGCGCCCAGCAGGCCGGCGATGGTGCCGTCTTGCGAAGCAACGATCTCGGTACCCAACTTCAGCACGCCACCAGCGGCTTCATCACGCTTGATGATTTGCACGCGCTGGCCGGCTTGCCACAGGCGCCAGTCTTCAGCTTTGGCGTTCGGGAAGTATTCTTTCAGGGCATTGAGGCGGTCTTCGTCAGACAGCATCAGTTGGCCTGCGAGGTACTCGACCAGTGGGTATTCCTTGATGCCGACGCGGGTCATTGGCCACACGTTATGTGTGGTAGTGGTGGTCAGCAGGTCCAGGTACGAGCCTTCTTTGAGGAACTTGGTGCTGAAGGTCGCGAATGGGCCAAACAGGATGACGCGCTTGCCGTCCAGGACACGGGTGTCCAGGTGCGGAACCGACATTGGCGGTGCGCCAACGGAGGCTTTGCCGTAGGCCTTGGCCAGGTGTTGTTCGGCGATGGCCGGGTTATCGGTGACCAGGAACGAACCGCCAACCGGGAAGCCTGCGTATTCCTTGGCTTCAGGAATGCCGGACTTCTGCAGCAGGTGCAGTGCACCGCCGCCCGCGCCGATGAACACGAACTTGGCGTCGGTTTCGGTTTCGGTGCCGTCTTTCAGGTTTTTGTAGCTGACGCGCCAGCTGCCGTCTGCGTTCTTGGTGATGTCTTGCACTTCGCTAGACAGTTTCAAGTCGAACTTCGGTGTGGTTTGCAGGTGCGCGACGAACTGGCGGGTGATCTCGCCAAAGTTCATGTCGTTACCGAGCGGGCTCCAGGTGGCCGCGACCTTCTGGTTCGGGTCACGCCCTTCCATCATCAGCGGAACCCACTTCTTGATCACAGCCGGGTCTTCGGAGTACTGCATGCCGGCGAACAGCGGGCTTGCTTGCAGGGCTTCGTAGCGCTTTTTCAGGAATTTGATGTTGTCATCGCCCCACACAAAGCTCATGTGCGGAGTGGAGTTGATGAACGAACGCGGGTTCTTCAGCACGCCTTGCTGAACTTGCCAGGCCCAGAACTGACGGGAGATCTGGAAGGCTTCGTTGATTTCAACGGCTTTCGTGATCTGAACTTTGCCGTTCTCGTCTTCCGGGGTGTAGTTCAATTCAGCCAGGGCGGAGTGACCGGTACCGGCGTTGTTCCAGCCGTTGGAACTTTCCAGGGCAACGCCGTCGAGGCGCTCGACCATTTCCATCGACAAATCGGGTTCCAGCTCATTGAGCCATACACCCAGCGTTGCACTCATGATGCCGCCGCCAATGAGCAGCACATCAACTTTCTTTGCCTCCGCGTAAGCGGACGTGATCCCCATCGACAAAGCCAGCCCCAGCAGGGCTGTGTTCAGTTTCTTAAACATTTGTAGCACCTATGATAAACGCCATCCGCCTCCAACCCTCATTCATGAGCAACCCAGGTTCACGGGTACGCAGGCAGCGTGCCGCGGGTTTCTGCATTCAGAAAGATTTGAAGGTGGGCACACAAGGCCGACGTGTCTCCATCGACCTCAGTTATATGTCCCTCGTGCACTGACTTTTTATCATTATTGGCTCAGCTACTTGAGCGACATTGATTCTGTCGCACGTCTGTGGACGCACGAACCGAATAGGTCAAACCAAGTTAATGCGACAGAATATCACGCCTCGGCCAGCCTGCGCGCCTGAAAGGACTTGGCAGTCTAGACGGGACGAGACCCGCGCTCGGCGTTTTTGCTCAAACGATCCAGCACAAACGCCTTGGCGTTGCGCGTCACTTGGTCGAGATGCCGGTCACGTTGCTTCTCTGCATCGATCATTGCCCGCTTGCCGTGTTTTTGCAGCAGATACGTATGTATCTGCCGCACCTCCAAAGAACTGTAGATCGAGGTGACATCCAACAGGCCCATCAGGCCTTCAGTGGCGTGATCCCGGGTGTTCATCAGCACCTGAGTGCCGCGCACGCCCAGCACTTGAAAGCCCATCGACTCGAACCAGGGCACTTTGGCGACGGTGCATGTCAACTCGGCATGCGGGTAGCGACCGAGCATGTCTTGCAGCATCGCCCGCGCGACACCCCGCCGCCGATGGCTGGCCTGCACCGCCATATAGGCCACGCCGCAGGCCTCGGGATCGTCCTTGACCGGCAGGTACAGCAAAAACCCGATGACCTTCTCGGGATCTTCGTCATCCATGGCGACGATCAATTCGACCGCAATGCCTTTGGCGCCGCCGAGCGCTTCCAGGTACAGATGAACCTCATAGCCCACCGCGTATTGATAGACGTTGTACAACGGGTTGCTCGGCGCGATGCCTACCATGCTGATGTCGGTCAGGTTGTCGACGACCATCTGCAGAATCTGGCTGTTGATGGGCTCCGGGCATGGAGTGGCAAAGTGGGTGAGCTGGGGCATTGCGTTTCTGACTCCGGATCAAGGCTTACTGAACATCAGCCCGGCCATTGTCACAGATCGAGCCCCTCGCAGGAAAATCAACGCTGCGGCGCGACGATGCGGAAGCGGATGTCGATGTCGTTGGAGACCACCGTATCGGCCCACTCCCCCTCCCCGATCTTGAAGTCACTGCGTTTGAGAATGATATTGCCATCGAAAATCCCGATGGCCTGCTCCGGCTTCAACAGCACCTTTACCTGCAGCTCACGCGTCATGCCCCTGAGGTTAAGTTTGCCGGTGATCAGATAGCGCTGATTGCCCAGCGCTTTCACCCGGGTCGATTCAAAGGTGGCCACCGGATAGTCCGCCGTGTTGAACCAGGCAGGCTTTTGCAGTTCGGCATTGGCATCGCTGCTGCCGGCGTCGATGCTGGCAAGATCGATGGTCAGCCTGGCGTGGGCCGCGGTGGGGTTTGCCGTGTCGAAATCGAGCGTGGCGTCGAATTTTCCGAAGGTGCCGTACACCCTGGAGCCGAACTGGTTATAGGTGAAGGAGATCTTGCTGGCGGTGGTGTTGACCCGGGTGTATTCAACGGCTTGGGCACAGGGCAAGACGCCGATCGTGAGGATGGCGAGCAATGCGGCTAAACGCGGGAATCGAAGAGGCATGGAGTTCTCCGGGTGGGACGCCCTTCAGGGATTGAAGTGCTGCACCCGTGTGGCTGCGATAGCTGGACTTAAGCAAATATTCGAGGGTTATTCCAGCCCGGCCGAGCCCCAGCTCTTCAAGAGCCCCGCGCCTCGGGTCGCTACGACGGCTATTCAGTCATTCCTTATGGCTTAAGGCTCTGCATTGATCCGCAAACCTTTCTTGAGCCATTCACCTACTCGTGATTGGTACACCCACGTCTTTACCCGCCCCACTATTACTGGATAATGGCACCCCGCCACAATCAGGCCCTGACCTTGATTTCTCGAGGTTTTCTATTGCTACAGCCTGACAGTCACCTTCAAGGACGGACGATCGGCTACGGAACAAGGAATCAGCACCGTGATATCCCAGCAAAATTCAGCTATACCGCTTACCCGCACTCAGAAATTCACAACGTTGGTCACCCGTGGCATGACAGGCCTCAGCGTTGTGCTGGGCATTATGTGGGCGTTGATCACCTACGCCGTGCCGGATCCGAGCGTGTTCGGTTTCAGCTTTATCAGCTGGAAAAACGTGGTGTTACTGGTGAGTACATTTCTGTTTCTGGGCGCTGTTTCAATAGGCTGGCAGATTCGTAATTTCACGCCGATGCTCCGCGGCGCGTTGCAGTTTTTCATGATCGCCGGCTTGTCTTTCGGCTTCTTCATCCTGGGCACCGAATTCGCCAAGCCTTCTTTCGAGTTCGCCAAACTGCAAGCCAAAATCGTCGAAAACGAAGGTAACAATCTGCTCGGCAAGCGCATGGAAGTGCTGGATAACATTCGCATAGAACTGGAAGGTTGCGAAAATATCGGCCGACTCCCTACCTGCACGTTTGAACTGACCAACCTGAACATGGACCGCAGTTTTCGCTTCGACGACGGCACCCGGTTGTTCGACGAATCCGGCGGTCCGCTCGAGTTCGAGTCGATCCGGGTGGGCCAGGTCGAGGACAGCGCCCGGCTACGCTTTCAACTGATTCGCAATGTATCGACACGCGTTACGCTGATCTTCCAGCAGAGCAACAGCAAGCTCAGCAAAACACCAGCGATCAAGTTGGCATTTCGGGATGGGAATGATGAGATGCTTACCGTCAAATTCAGTGAAATTGTAATGCGCTAGTTGTTGGAATAAAGGCGTTTTACTGACCACAGGAAAGCCCTCGACGCTGAGGACTTTCCGGGTTTCTTCAAGCAGGAACGTCATCCACCCGGGGGATCAGGCGATCGAGTGAGTTAGGTAGATCTTGCTGACGATGGTCCGCGAAGAGGGAGTGTCAGTCGACATTGATGTTGCCGGGCACTGCGCCTTCGCGGGCAAGCCCGCTCCCACAGGTATTGCGCTTGGTTGACGGCATTTGCGCCACCCCTAGGTAAAAGCCCCCACCACCCACTTCACTTTCTCCAGCGCCTCCCTGAGCGCCCCCATCTCCACGGAGCCCAGCGCCAGGCGAAACGCATGCGGAACGTTGGCCGAAGTGGCAAAGGGTTCGGCGGTTGAAACTGAGACGTTTTCCCGCATCAACGCCATGGCGATCTGGTCGGCCCGTGCGTCTTCCGATAATGGCAGCCATAGAAAATACGACGACGGATGGCCAATACAGCGCAGCCCCGCCAGTACCTCGCCGGCCACGATTTGCCTGGCCTGCGCGTCCCGACGCTTTTCGGCTTCCAGTTGCATGACGGTGCCGTCGTCAAGCCAGGTGGTGGCAATCGCCGTCATCACACCCGGGGTATTCCAGGTGGTCGCTTTGATTGTGCGCTCCAGCGCGGGCACGTTCTGCAGGGGGGCGGCGACGAAGCCGACGCGCAGTCCGGTGGCCACGCTTTTGGAGAGCCCTGACACATAAATCGTCCTCTCGGGGGCGAGTACCGCCAGCGGTGCGGGTGGATTCTCGGCGAGGAAGGCGTAAGCGGCGTCTTCAATGATCAGCAGCCCATGCTCGCGCGCAATCGTCACCAGGTATTCGCGTTGTTCGGCACTCATTACCCAGCCCAGCGGATTGTGCAGGGTCGGCATCGTGTACACGGCCCGCACCCGTCGATGCCGGCACAGGCTTTCCAGCGCTTGCAGATCCGGCCCGTGATCGAGCACCGGAATGGGCACGATTTCAAGGTGCAGCGTGTCGGCCAGGGCCTTGAACCCCGGATAGGTCAACGCGTCCGCGGCAATCACGTCACCGGGTTGCAACAGCGCCATCATCGTCACCGCCAGCCCTTGCTGGGCGCCGGTGACGATCAGCACTTGCTCGGCTTCGACCGTCAGCCCTCGAACGCGCAGATGGCGCGCCACAGCGGCGCGCTCATGGGGTCGCCCGGCGTGTGGCTGGTAGCGCAGCAACGCCTCCAGATCGCCGGCCGAGGCGAGTTGGCGCAGGGCATTGCGCAACAGTTCTGCCTGCCCGGGAAGCGCCGGGTAGTTGAAGTTCAGGTCGGTCATGCCGGCAGCAACGCTGTGTTGATCGATAGCCTGGTTGGGCGACCACGAGGTTTCCCTGACGAACGTCCCCCGCCCCGTCTCCCCGCTGACCAGGCCCATGGCTTCCAGCTCCGCATAGACCCGGCTTGCCGTCACCAGGGCCAGGCCTTCCGTGGTCGCCAACTGACGGTGAGTCGGCAAGCGTGTGCCCGGCAACAGGCGCCCTGAGCGAATATCCGCGGCAAACGTATCCACCAGTGATTTGTAGCGGGAACGAGGCATGAGCAGATGTATCCATGACAATATTTTGATTGTATTGAGTTTCGTCCATACGATGCCTTCCATGCAACCTGAGCATGAAGGGGATCCAGAATGGAACGCACATCGAACCTGCAACAGCACACCACGGAAAAGACCGCGAGCGGATGGCTCAACGGGTTCATTGGCGTGCTCATCTTCAGCGGCTCGCTGCCGGCGACACGGGTGGCCGTTCTACAGTTCGACCCGGTCCTCCTGACGGTTGCCCGGGCCAGTATCGCTGCCATTGTGGCGCTGTGCTTGCTGTTGCTGTTCAAGGAAAAACGCCCGGCCAGGCATCAACTGTTCTCCCTGGCCATCGTGGCCCTGGGCGTTGTATTAGGGTTTCCGCTGCTGACTGCACTGGCCCTGCAATATGTAACGTCTGCGCACTCCATCGTCTTCGTTGGCCTGTTGCCGCTCGCCACCGCAGCGTTCGGGGTCTGGCGCGGTGGCGAGCGGCCCCGGCCGGTGTTCTGGTTTTTCTCGGTGCTGGGAAGCCTGCTGGTGGTGGGATTTGCCGTCTCCCAAGGCCTGACGGCGTCTCCTGCGGGGGACATTCTGATGCTGCTGGCGATCCTGGCGTGCGGATTGGGCTATGCCGAAGGCGCGAAGCTTTCAAAGACACTGGGAGGCTGGCAGGTGATTTGCTGGGCGCTGGTGCTGTCGCTGCCCGTCATGGCCCCGCTGACCTGGTTCCTGACCCCGCCTTCGCTCTCGGCAATTACTCCGCCTGCTTGGTTGAGCCTGGCTTACGTCTCGCTGTTCAGCATGTTGATTGGCTTTGTGTTCTGGTACCGCGGGCTGGCTCAGGGCGGGATTGCCGCCGTCGGCCAGCTTCAGTTGCTGCAGCCGTTTTTCGGCCTGGCACTGGCTGCCACGTTGCTGCATGAGCAGGTCAGCCTTGCCATGCTGGGGGTGACCGTGGCGGTGATTCTTTGCGTGGCCGGGGCACGAAAGTTCTCGAAATAGACGGCTCGCGTGGCGAAACAAATCAGCCAGGGGCTTTTTTAGTGGTCCTTTTTTGTAGTCGACAGAGCGCTAAAGAGGACTCAGCTCCACAGTGTCGCGGTACTCCGGCACCGAGACCGACCAACCCAGCTCCAGGCTGATGCGCCGGCGCAATACATCCGAAGCGTTGGGTTCTCCATGTACCACATAGGTGTGTTTCGGTGGCCGCTTGAAACCACGCAACCACGCCATGATTTCATCGGCGTCAGCGTGGGCGGACAGGGTTTCCATCGGCACCACTTCGGCGCGGATGGGCACGTCTTTACCGTGAATACGTACCGACGGAGCGCCTGCGATGATCTGCGCGCCGCGGGTACCGCCCGCCTGAAAACCCGGCACCAGCAACGTGTTGATCGGGTTGGGCGCCAGCGCCTTGAGGTGGTGCAGCACCCGCCCGCCAGTGGCCATGCCGCTGGCGGCGATGATCACCGCCGGTGTGCGCTGCTGGTCCAGGTCGATGGAATCTCTGGTTGAGCGCACAAAACGCGTGACACGGCACATGCCTTCGCACTCCTCCAGGGACAACCGGTGTTCACTGCGAAAGCGCTGGTACAAACGCGTGACGTCGGTGGCCATGGGGCTGTTGAGGTAGATCGGCAGGTCGGGAATCGCGTGTTTCTGTTGCAAGCGATACAGGTGGTACATCAGCAATTGCGCGCGACCGACCGCGAACGATGGCACCAGCGTGATGCCATGGCGCAGCGCGGTACGGGTGATGACTTCGGCCAGTTGATCCTCCGGGGGCTCGTCGGGGTGCCGACGGTCACCGTAGGTCGACTCCACCAGCAGATAATCGGCCTGCTCGATCGTCTCCGGGGCAAACATCAATGGATCGTTCGGTCGCCCCAGATCCCCGGAGAACACAACCGTGACGCTATCGGCGACGACTTCCAGCGTCGCTGCGCCAAGAATATGTCCGGCACCGCGCAACAGAATGCTCATCCCCGGAACAATATCGACCCGATGGTGCAACTGCACCGGCCGCAGCAACTTCAATGCCCGCTCAGCGTCTTGCTCGGTGTACAGCGGCAAGGCCGGAGAGTGTTTGGAGAAGCCATGGCGATTGGCGAACTCGGCCTCTTCTTCCTGCAAGCGGCCGCTGTCGCGCAGCAGGATTTTCACCAGTTCACAGGTGGCTGGCGTGGCATACACCGGGCCACGATAACCGTTGCGCACCAATACCGGCAGGTAGCCGCTGTGATCCAGATGAGCGTGGGTCAGCACAATGGCTTCGAGGTCGCGAACCGGCAGCTGGAATGGGTCCCAGTTGTGCAAGCGCAATTGTTTATAGCCCTGGAACAGGCCGCAATCGATCAGCACATGCTGGTCGCGATGTTCCAGCAGGTACTTGCTGCCCGTAACCGTGCCCGCAGCACCGAGAAATGTCATTCGCATGGCCGTTTCCTTGCGCATTCATGGAGCGCTATTGATCGCTCCTTTACGCCCATGGGCAGTTGATTTTTATCAACCGGGGCCACACGGGTTAATCTTTTCAGTCTAGCCGGGGCTTGACGATCGTCAGGCTGCAAGGTGACCGGTTCAACACACTTTCGGCCGTGCTGCCGATGAATATATCGATCCCGCGATGGTAGGTCGTTCCCAACACCACCATGTCGAAGGCACCTTGTTGTGCGAAACGGGCAATCACCTCGGCGGGAGTGCCGGGCAGCAAATGGCGCTGTTGTTTCTCGATGCCGTAGCGGTCGGCAAGCGCCTCAAAGGCCTCCAGCTGAGCATCGCTGACCGCGTCTCTCAAACTGCTAGCCAACGTCGCGGTCGGCACGTTCACTTCAGCCTCCCCCAGCTCCGACCAGCCGCTGACATTGAGCAGGTGCAAGGTGGCGCCGCAGGGTTCGGCCAGGCTCGAGGCCAAGTCGAGAATCCGATCATTGAGCCCTTGGGTCAGCTCTTCCAGATGGGACAAATCGATGGTCGCCAGTATGCTCAACGGCTTGGGATTTGTGGCATCGAAGACCAGGTGCAAGGGCGCCGGACAGTCGCGCAGCAACTGCCAGTCCAGCGGACGATGGAAGGCGCGATCGAGTGCTGATACGCGGTGGGTGTCCTTGATCACCAGGTCTGCATGGAAGTCATTCACGTACTCCAGCAGATGCGCCAGGGTCGGTCTGGCCCACACCACTTCAGTGCTCACTTGCACGCCTTCGCATCGTTGAAACCGGGCTTGCTGCTCCAGCCATTGACGATGTACCTGCAAGTAACCTTCCCGCGCCTGGGCCATTGCGTCGTGGTCAAACAGGCCGGCCGCCGCCAGCGCCTGGACATAATCGAAAGCGACAATGTGCAGCACCGCACCGGTTGCACAGGCCAGGGCCCGCGCCCGATCGAACGCCGGGGTGCGGATCATTTCGGTCGGGGCAATCAGTAGCAAACGTTGAATTTTCACCCTCACCCACCTCATCTGGATAGCTTCAGGTTGTGGCTCAAGTATCGAGGGGCTCTCGCCATGCGGCTCTGATTTTTATCAACTAATGGCCGGCCAGCGATCGGCTTACCGCGCGACGCTCGAACCCGGCTGCCTGACCGCCAGAATGCTGCCCGGTACCGAGTACAACGCCCGCTCGGTGTTGCTGCCAATCAACCGGTCGATCCCCACGCGATGGACAGTGCCCATCACCACCACATCCGCCAGGTATTGCTCGACAAACTCACTGATCACCGGCACCGGCAGGCCCATGACAAAGTGCCGACGCTCGGGAGGAACACCATAGCGATCCGCCAGGGTGATAAACGCCCGGTGCAGGGATTCGCGCAATTCCTCGACGAAGTCCACCCCCCAGCCACCGGCGATCAGCGGTGCATCGCCATTGAACGCCGGCGACAAGTCATAGGCGTACAGCAGGTGCAGTGGTGCGTCGCATTGCAGCGCCAGTGCGTTGGCGGTCTGGATGATGGTGTCGTTCAGACCACTGATTTGCGTCGCCGGATCGAACGGATCCACGGCGGCCACCACCCGGTGCGGCAGTGCGTAACGGATCTGGTTGACCAAGTGCACGGGGACCGGGCATTCACGAAGCAGGTGGCAATCGAGCGGGGTGATAAACACCCGTTTGAGCGCCGGTTCCAGCGTGACGTCCTTGATCAGCAGGTCGGGCTTGAGGTCTTCGACGGTCTTCAAAATATCCAGCAGCGGATGGGTGGTGAAGACCGCTTCAACCGTTACTGTCACACCCTGCCCACTGAGCCGCTCGACTTCGTCGGCCACCCATCGATGACAGTGGCGCAGGTAGCGCTGATACCCGGCTTCATCGATTTTTTCTTCCCACAAATGAACAATCGGTGCCGGATCGACAAAGGCCCGCACATCCAGCGCGGCCCCGCTCGCCTTGGCCAGCGCGACGGCACGGAGCAAGGCAGGGGACTGATGCAGGGTCCGGTCGGCGATCAGTAACAAACGTTGATATTGCCCCATCTCACACCTCCGCTCGAAACCGGTCCTTACGCGCCGGCATGGGCCAAGACTGCGCTCGTTGCCCCCTCCCCCAGGTTGATTTACATCAAATACCCGCCAATGAACGCCCTCGTGACGGGTGTCTGATCCAGATCAGATTCAACGGCTGCCAGCAGCGTAAAAAGGAATCGACCGCGTGACTGATTTCCACGCATCCGCTTTTTCAAACAGGATGGAGGACCGTCCATGCTCTCAGTCAAAGAACACAATGATCGGGCCGCGGCCGCCTATGCCTCGGTCACTGGAAAATACTGGATCGAAGCGCTCAGGGACGGCCGCCATGTGCTGATCAGGCCCTTGCTGGAAAAGGACCGCGATCTTGAATATGCCTTCATCAAACGCCTGTCGCCCGAGTCCCGGCACATGCGCTTTCTCGCGCAGATCAACGAACCCGGCGGCGCCATGCTCGATCAGTTGATGGACACCGACAACAAACAGCGCATGGCCTACATCGCGCTGGTTCACGAAAATGGCAAATTGATCGAAATCGGCGTCAGCCGCTACGCCGCCACAGCGGAACATGAGTGTGAGTGTGCGGTGACGGTCGCTGATGAATGGCAAAACCTGGGCCTGGGCACCATTTTGATGGAGCATCTGATCAAGGCGGCCCGCAGGAACGGTTTCAATCAGATGTATTCGGTCGACGCCGCAAGCAATACCCCCATGCGCGACCTGGCCAAGGCCTTGGGTTTCGATCGGCACAATGATCCCAACGACAGCCGTCAGGTCATTCATCGTCTGTATATGTCGTAAAGCCGATTGCCCCACGACGTACCGGCCAACGGTCCGCCGTGGGGCAAGTCTACGTTCAGGGTTACAACGACCTGTCGGGTTTGATCGCCAGCACACTGCAAGGGGCTCTGTGCAAGAGCTGTTCGGCAGTGGTCCCCAATAACTTGTTTAACCCCGAGTGCTGCACCGTCCCCATCACAATGACATCGGTGTGATGGTCCTCGGCGAACTTGCAAATACT
Organism: Pseudomonas sp. DF5; assembly: GCF_058148225.1. NCBI lineage: Bacteria > Pseudomonadati > Pseudomonadota > Gammaproteobacteria > Pseudomonadales > Pseudomonadaceae > Pseudomonas > Pseudomonas sp. DF5. The sequence goes on along the minus strand of NZ_JBYVYM010000007.1, from coordinate 197,815 downwards.
CGGCACTGGCGCGCCTTCGACGAAGTGCCGACGCTGCGACGGCACGCCGTGACGCTCGGCCAGCGCCGTAAACGCCTGGTGTTGCGCGGTGCCCATGGCTTCGTAAAGACCGGAGGCCAACGGGAGTGCGCCAACGCCCATGTCCAGGGCATACACGGCTGTCCAGTCATACGCATGCACCAACTCGATCTGCGCCTCGCACTGCTCAGCCAGCTTGGTGGCGGCGTCGATGATCTGGTCATTGAACACCAGATCCTGCTCTTCGCTACGCAACACATCGACGATGGCCAGCACGTTACGTGGCCGCGCGTTCCGGGCGTTGGTCACCAAATGCACCGGCACCGGGCAATCGCGCAACAACTGCCAATCCAGCGGTGTGAAAAACACCCGCTTCAACGCCGACTCCTCCTGGGCGTCCTTGATGATCAGGCTCAGTGACATCTCGTTGACGAATTGCAGGATTTCCTCGTAAGGGTGCTGTACCCACACCACCTCGCTGGTGACCTCGACGCCGTGTTTGCTTATCAAATGGGCTTGCTCGGCAAGCCATTGCCGATGGGTTTGCAAATAGCCTTCCCGGGCCTGGGCAATTTGCTCGGGGGCAAACAGACCGGCGACGGCCAGGGCCTGCAAGTAATCGAATGCCACGATGTGCAGCGGCGATTGCATCGCGCGAGCCAACGCGGCGGCCCGGTCGAACGCCGGAGTACGGGTCATGGAATGGGGGGCGATCAACAGTAAACGCTGAGTCTGCGACATGGGACACCTCGGCACGCGGCCATCTCGATGCAATGAGTAGAACCCTAGAGTGATCGCAGCAGATTCAGGCGACTTGATCTTTGTCAGCTACAGCGCGCGTATGCCCGTTAATGCAGCAACATGCCCGCCCACATCGCCAACGTCAGCAAGACCTGGCCGGGAATGACATACGCGGCGAACCGTCGCCCGCCGCTGACCCAGGCCACCAGGCATTTGCTCAGGGAGTTACTGCTGACGGCAACCAGCGTGGGCCCGGCAATGGCGTCGAACGGCAACAGCCCGGCCTTGGCCAGGGCGCCAATGGACGCCGTCGAAGAATGGGTATCGGCGAAACCGGTGAGCGTCGTCGTGACCATCACGCCCACTTCACCAAAGTGATTGAGCACCATCGAAGACACAAAGGTAACGCCGGTCATGGTCAATGCGATGACCAACGCCAGCTTGAGGTTGAACGCACCGCCGACCTTGACCGGCTGATTGTCGCCACTCGCAGGTTTGGGCAACATCAGGCTCAAGCCATACAGCGCCGTGGCGGCGGCACCCAACAACAGCGGCCCCCACATGTAGCGCAATAGACCGATGTCGACCGCCCCCAGGATCAGGCCGACCTGAATGATGGTAGCCAGGTTGGACAGCATCGCTGCCGCACTCAAGACTTTGATGTTGCCTGGCTCCTTGGCGACAAGGTGCCCCATCGCGGCGATGGTCGCGATGCTGGAAGCAAACCCGGAGGCGATGGCGCTGACCACATAGCCGTAACGGGCACCCAGGGTACGAACGGCAATATGCCCGACCGCCCCGACGGCCATCAGCAACACCGTCAGGGTGCAAATGGTGCGCAGATTGATGGCGGCATAGGGGCCGATAAAGCGATCCGGCGCCAATGGCAATACCACCAGGGCCGCGACCAACAGCACCAGACCGTCGCGCATCTCCCCTTCAGTCAATTGGCTGCGCGCAAAATGATGCAGTTTTTGGCGATACGTCAGCAGCCCCGCCACTACCACGCCGATGGCGATGGCCAGTTCGGGCGCGCTGTTACACAAAGCCCCCAATGCCAATACCGTGAATAACGCCACTTCACTGGTGACACCAGGGTCAGTGCCCAGGCTTCGCCAGTAAGCCACAGTGACCAGCAAGGCCACCGAAACCGCCATGATGCCCACCAGCAAACCACCACCGATTTGCATCGCCACATAACCCAGCAACGCGGTGATCGCGAACGTACGCAATCCGGCACAGGCGCGACTGTCCCCACGCCCCTTGTGCCGTTCACGTTCAAGGCCGACGAGCATGCCGATCCCCAGCGCAGCTGCCGCCCCTGCCAGGCCCAAGGTTTCGTTCATGTGATTCCTGTCCGGGTATAAGCCACAACCCCAAGACTGCACCGGCATGACGCAGGAGAGATTGATAGTGGTCAATGTTTTATAGATGGACCTGGCGCCCCCCGCCACACGTCGGGCAGCAAGCTGGATCACTCGCCAGATTGATAAAGATCAATCCCGGCCCCCCGGTTAGCGGCAGGATAAAAGCCAGAGGACCACTGCCCAAACGCAGGGGTGCCAGGGAGTACGGGAATATCTACGATTATTGACGGGAGTTTGGTCATGTCTGAGCAATCACGCTTCATGCTGGTCGTCTCGCCCCTCATGGAAAACAGCCCCGCGTTCGACCGCGCCGCTGCGTTGGCCAAGGCCTCGGGCGCGGCCCTGCATATCGTTGCCTTCGATTACCTGCAAGGCCTGGCAACGGCGAGCATGGTCAACGAACAAGCGCTGGAGGAGATGCGGCTGGGGTATGTCGAGCGCCATCGGCAATGGCTCGAAGAACAGGCTCGCCCCTTGCGTAAAATCGGAGTGCCCGTCACCACAGAGGTGATCTGGGTCGAACGACCTTTGCAGGAAATCCTCATTCATCTCAAAGAACAGCCAATGGCGGTACTGATCAAGGCACTGGAATACGAGTCGCTGCTGTCACGCATCATGTTCACGCCCCTGGATATCCATTTGCTGCGCGAATGCCCGGTGCCGCTGCATTTTGTCAGCCACGTGAAGCACGTGCTGCCGCGCAGAATCGTCGCCGCGGTCGATCCCTTCCATAGCAATACCCAGTACAAGGATTTCAACGACAGGATTTTGCGCGAAGCCTCAAAACTGGCCAGCACCTGTAACGCTCAGCTCGACGTGATCTACGCCCACGATCTTTCATCCCTCAGTGCGGACGAGTTCGATTTCGACAGTAGCTCAGCGCTGTTTTCCCCAGGCAAAGCCAAGACACTGTTTGATGCTCAGGCCGATGCTTTCCGTGAACTGGCCGAGCGCAATGGTATTGCGCCAGAGCAACAGCACATGATCATGGGCAACCCGAGCAAGGTCATTACCCAATACGCCGACGCCTACGATATCGACGTGATTGTCATGGGCCGGGTCGGCCACCGAGGCGTGGGCCGATTGGTGGGCAGCACGGTGGAGCATCTGCTGTACAAAATGCCGTGCAGTGTCTGGGTGGTTTCACCTGAGGAACTGTAGAGAGCTGTTTCGCACCTGGCCTACCAACCTTTCAGACAAAGGACATCACCATGAACGACTTGAGTCTGCGTCAGAGCATTATGGATGAGCTTGAATTCCAGCCTGAGATCGATGCCGCCAACATCGGTGTGACCGTGGACAATGGCGTCGTCACGCTCACCGGGCACGTTAAGAGCTACGCGCAAAAAGTAAGCGCGGAACGCGCGGTAAAAAGCATAAAAGGGGTACGGGCCGTGGCCGAAGAAATTCAGGTCAGGCCGATGAAAAGCGCGGGCACGGCGGACGACGCCATTGCCTCCCGCGCCTTGAATATCCTCACCTGGAGCTCCGACATTCCTGAGCAGGACATCAAAGTCATCGTGCAGAAAGGGTGGATCACCCTTGAAGGCGAAGTGGACTGGCAGTACCAGAAAGAAACCGCCGAGATGGCTGTGCGCAAGCTGTCGGGGGTGGTAGGCGTGGACAATCGGCTCGTCCTTCGTCCGCAAGTGAACGTGGACGATATCCAGCGTCGTATCGAAGAAGCCCTCAAGCGCAATGCCGAAGTCGATGCCAAGGAAATTCACATCAAGGTCGAAGGCGATGTGGTGAAGCTGGAAGGCAAGGTTCATTTATGGCGCGAGCGTAAGATCGCCGAACGTGCTGCCTGGTCAGTACCGGGAGTGAGGCAAGTTGATGATCATCTGCGCATTGCCTGAGTCAACGAGCCCGGGGAAACCCTAATTTCCCCGGAGCATCAAGGGTTTGCGGCGGGCCAGCGGGCTTCCCGTTCGTCGATTGCTCCCGGCAATCCTCCGAACGGAGCCCGTGCCCAAATGCACAACACCTATGCTTTATATATAAACCCCCATGGCGCCATTGACATGACTGAAGTCCGCCTGCTTCAGGGTCAACACCTCAAGGCTGCCTGTTCCAATTGCAGTGTATTAGCGTTTTGCCTGCCTTTTGGTCTCGACAAACTGGAACTCGAGCGCCTGGACAAGCTGATTTTGCAACGGTTCAAGGTCCGCAAAGGCGCCCCCCTCTACCGCGCAGGCGATCCCTTGCGTTTGCTGTATGCGATCCGTATCGGCTCATTCAAGACCAGCGTGCTGTCGATCGATGGCCGCGAGCAGGTCACCGGGTTCCAATTGCCCGGCGAGATGCTCGGCCTGGATGCCATCAGCGCCGATGAACACACCTGTAATGCGTTTGCCCTGGAGGACAGTGAAGTCTGTCCCATCCATTTTTCTCAGCTGGAAAAACTCGCCCGGGAGCTGCCGGCTCTGCAACACAACCTGAACAGGTTTCTGAGCCGTGAAATCGTCCGTGATCACGATCTGCTGATGATGTTGGGCAACATGAACTCGGATGAGCGTCTGGCCGCCTTTCTGCTGAACCTGTCGCAACGCTTGAGCATGCGTGGCTACTCATCCAGCGAATTCATACTCAAGATGCGGCGCGACGAAATAGGCTCCTACCTGGGGTTGCGCCTGGAAACCATCTGCCGGGGTATCGCCCACCTGCGGGAACAGGAGCTGGTGGAAATAGTCGGTCGTGAGGTCAAGGTGCTGAACCTGCACGGGCTCAAGCAGCTGGTCGCCGGTTGCCATTCGGCGGTCCACCACTGAGGCTGCATGGCTTTTCAGCGCTTATCAAGGTAACGAAAAAGCTCCTCCTCCTGATCGAAGTGCAGCCGCACGAGGGTATCCAGGCGGATCAACTGATGCTGGATCTCATCGACAGACGCTGTCGCAGGGTCGGTACTGAAATCCGTGCTCATGCGCGCCAGCAAATGGATCAGGCGGAAGATCTCGCGGTGGACGTGGCTCATCGCCGACATGGGGTCCTCGCCGGGCAAGCTTTGCGTCAACAGCGGGTACAGAGTGTTTTCATCGTCCCGTTCGTGGCGGGCCAGTGATTCCTGCAGGTTTTTTACCAGCGCCAGCAAGTCGCTCTGTGCTTGCTCGAGTGGGCGCTGGGCGAAGTCGCTTGCCAGTTGGTGCAGATCGCTCAGTACCGAAGCGAGCTGGTCGTGTTCGTCTTGCAGGTGATCGATATGCTCGGCGGCCAGCTTGCGTTGGCGCAAACCCGGCAACGGCCCCAATGCACGCAAGGCATTGAAGATGATCACCACGTCGATGCCCTCCTGAACCACGGCACCGACCAGCGGCGGCAGGTAGCCGAAGGCGGCTACCCCCATGGCCAGCACCGACATGCCCATGCCGGCCAATACGCCTTGACGGGCGATGTGGCGGGTCTGACGGGCGATGTCCAACGCCTCGACCAGTCGATCCAGACGATCCACCAGCAGCACCACACCCGCTGCTTGCGCGGACGCCGTGGCACCGCTCGCCCCCATGGCCACCCCGACATTGGCCGCCGCCAGGGCGGGGGCATCGTTGATGCCGTCACCGACCATCAGTGTGCTGGCGTGCTGGCAGGCATCCTGTACCGCACGCACCTTGTCCCCAGGACTCAACCCGGCGCGCAACTCGTCGATCCCGGCCGACAAGGCAATCATCTCGGCGGTTTCCACTCGGTCACCCGTGAGCATAACGATCCGCTCGACGCCTCTGTTGCGCAGTCGGCGCAGGGTCAGCGGGGTTTCCCGACGCAGCTTGTCGGAGAAGATCAGCAGGCCCGCGAGAGCCCCATCCACTTCAACGAAGCTGCCGCTGCACGCCAGGTAATCCATGCGGCGCAGCATGGTGGCAGCCCAGTCGCCAACCGGCGATTCATTTTGAACAAACGACAACGTGCCGAAACGCACCCGCAGGCCATCGATCAACCCGCAAAGACCAGAACCCGGACTCTCCTCGACCGCCTGCGGCACGCTGAGCGGCAATCCACGCTGACAGGCCGCCTCGACAATGGCCTGGGAGATAGGGTGTGTCGAGGCCTGTGCCAGCGAAGCGGCCAGGCCCAGCAGACGCTGCGGATCGAGCGCTCCGTTGGTCTCGATCGATTGCAGCCGGGCGTGGCCGCTGGTCAACGTGCCGGTCTTGTCGAGAAACACTTGCTTGACCTCGGCCAGCGCTTCCAGGGTGACGCCGTCCTTGATCAGGATGCCGCGCCGCGCTGCCCTCGAGATACCTGACATGATCGAAATCGGCACGGCCAGAATCAACGGGCAAGGCGTGGCCACCACCAGCACCGCCAGCGCGCGCAAAGAGTCGCCACTCATGTACCAGGCGAGGCCGGCAATCAGCAAAGTCAGCGGAATGAAGAGCAACGCGTAACGGTCGGCCAAGCGCACGAAAGGCGCGCGCGATTGCCGTGCGGCTTCAGCCAGGCGCACTACCCCGGCGTAGGTGCTCTGCGCTGCGGTTCGAGTGGCGGCCAGCAGCATTGGCGCGCCGACATTGGTCACCCCGCTGGGCACTAGCTCTGCTTCCCGGCGGGTGACCGGCAATGACTCGCCGGTGAGCGCCGACTCGTCGAGAATCGCCGTGGGGCTGAGTAGACGGCCGTCGACCGGTACCACTTCCCCCAGGCGCACAAGCAGCGTCTGATGCGGTTGGATCTGCTCGACCGGAATCTGCCGTAAATTACCGTTCTCCTGCAGCCAGGCAACGCGTGGCGCCCGGTCGACCAATGCACGCAGTTCGCGTTCGGCGCGTTGTTGGGTGAAGAACTCCAGGATGCGCCCCGACGCCAGCATCAGGGCAATCACCGCCGCCACCAGCGTCTGCTGAAAAAACAACGCGGCGGCTATCGACAGCAGAGCGATCAGGTCCACACCCGCCTCGCGCCGGGCCAGGCGCCTGACAATCTCGACGAGCAGCACCAGGGCCATCACCAGACTGCCCGCGGCCCAGCAAATCGATGCCCAGTCAGACTTGTGAGCAAGCTGCGCAATGCCCCCGGCCAGCAGGGTCAGGGTGGTGAGCAGCAATAAAACCGGGTCCAGCCACTTACTGAACATCGATGTGGGTTCCTCAAGAAACGCTGCGCAGCCCTCGTTGTACAAATGCCTGCGGCTCATCGCCGTCATGGGTTGAGCTTAGGTCTGGAATGCCCGGCATGTTCGCTGCGCGCTATCAATTGAAGCGTCGCCTGGCGTTAGCGCAATGGCCGCTGCGGGACAAAATCGCTGTGTTCTTTCTTTCTGATTTAAATCAAACAGCCAGGGGCCGTTCACGTAGATATTTAGAGTCAACGTTCACTCCGCCGCATCTGCGGTCTGCGCCCATTCTTTCGTTTCGTGGAGGCTTACTTAACATGGCGACTCATCTGCACGGTACGCAACCGATCCTCCCGCCGACCGCCCCCCAACCTCTCGCCGGCAGCTTGCGACAATTGGAGCCCAAACGCTTGTCCCTGAGCCTGCTGACGGCTCTGGTGATCGGCTCGATGATCGGCAGCGGCATTTTCAGCCTGCCGCAAAACATGGCCGCCAGTGCGGGTGCCGGTGCCATCCTGATTGGCTGGCTGATCACCGGCGTCGGCATGCTGTCGCTGGCACTGGTTTATCAAACCTTGTCCAGCCGTCAACCGACCCTGGACAACGGCGTGTTTGCCTATGCCCGGGCGTTGGGCGGTGAGTTCCTCGGCTTCAACTCCGCCTGGGGTTATTGGATCAGCGCCTGGGTCGGCAACGTCAGTTACATGGTGATTCTGTTTTCCGCGCTGAGTTTTTTCTTCCCGCTGTTTGGCGAAGGCAACAACAAAGCGGCGATTGTCGGGGCGTCCGTGGTGCTCTGGTCATTGCACTGGATGATCCTGCGGGGCATGCGCACCGCGGCCAAAGCCAACGCCCTGACCACACTGGCCAAAGTCGTGCCCTTGCTGCTGTTTATCGGGCTAGTGATCGCGGCCTTCCAGCGTAAAACCTTCATGGTCGACTTCTGGGGTTCTCCTGCACTGGGCAGCACGCTGGATCAGGTCAAAAGCACCATGCTGGTGACCGTCTGGGTGTTCATCGGGATCGAGGGTGCCAACGTGTTTTCCGCCCGTGCGGCCGAACGCGTCAATGTTGGCCGCGCCACCGTTATCGGTTTCGTCATTACCTTGTTGCTGCTGATTGCGGTGTCCCTGTTGTCGCTGGGCATTCTCGGACAACCGGAGCTGGCGACCCTGAAAAACCCTTCGATGGCGGGCGTACTTGAGGCAGTTGTCGGGCCGTGGGGCGCGATGTTGATCAGCATCGGCTTGATCATTTCAGTCGGTGGCGCCCTGCTCGCCTGGACGCTGCTGGCAGCCGAATCGATATTCACCCCCGCCAAGGAAAAGGTCATGCCGGGTACGCTCGCCATGGAGAGCACCCGTGGCGTGCCCGCCAATGCGCTGTGGATCACCAACGGCTGCATACAGCTGTTCCTGCTGCTGACGCTGTACTCGAGCGCCACTTACCTGACCCTGATTTCCCTGGCCACTTCGATGATTCTGCTGCCGTACCTGTTCAGCGGTTTGTACGCATTGAAACTGACCTGGCAGGGCCAGACCTACGCCGGCCACCGAGGCCTGCAACTGCGCGACATGGCCATTGCCTCGGTCGCCACACTGTATTGCCTGTGGTTGCTGTATGCCGCCGGGCCTAAATACATGTTGCTCAGCGCCTTGCTCTACGCCCCTGGCTCATTGATTTACCTGGGTACCCTGAAGGCTCGCCAGGGACAAGCGCTCAACGGCCCCGAGACAGGACTGTTGATCATTATCTGGGTGGCGGCTGCCATCGCCGGCTGGATGTTGTGGTCCGGAACATTGGCCTTGTGAGGATGTTCTTGTTTTGTCGTGGTGGGCCGCAAAACCAATGTTTCGGTTCACCTTATTCGCCAAGAGGAGAAAAGAAATGAGCAACTCCGTGAAGAAAGTACCCGTTCATACCGAAGCGAAAACCGCTCTGCGCCCAAAGACAACTGATCTGATGCGCCCCTTCGAAAAGCTTCGGCAACAAGTCGACCATCTGTTCGAAGACTTCAGTCTTGGCTCAGGGTTGTCACTGTTCAATCGCGGGCTGTTCGATGTCGAACCCTTGTGGGGTCGGGAATTGATCGGTCAGAGCATGCCTGCGGTAGACATCGTCGAGAAGGATAAAAGCTTCGAAATCACTGCCGAACTTCCCGGCATGGATCAGAAGGACATTGAGATCAAACTGTCCAATGGCAGCCTGATCATCAAAGGGGAAAAGCAAGAAGCGAAGGAAGAGAAAAAGAAAGGCTACTATCTTAGCGAACGTAGCTATGGCTCCTTCGAACGGATATTCAACCTGCCCAAAGAGGTGGATGCCGATAAGATCGAAGCCAGTTACAGCAAAGGCGTACTGAGCATCTCGCTGCCGAAAAAGCCTGAAGCCCTGAAGGCTGACAAGGTCGTGCAGATCAAAGGCAACTGAGTCCCGGGCCTGCCCCTTGTCGGGAAACCGACAAGGGGTTTTTTATGAGTACCAGACAACCTCGCCCTTCATCTCCTGAACGTTGTGGGGCTATTAACGACCAACCAATGCCTTGAGCTCGGTCAGTGATCGGGTATTGATCACGTTGTGTTTTTCCAGCCAGCCACGGCGTGCCTGGGCGACGCCATAACGCAAGTTGGCGAAATCAGCAGTGCGGTGTGCATCCGAATTGACGCTGATCAGCACACCTTCATCCTTGGCGTATTGGCACTGCAGGTCGAACAAATCCATGCGTTGCGGTTGCGCGTTGAGTTCCAGGCAGCAACCACGCTGCGCGGCAGCCTTGATGATTGCCGGTAGGTCCAGGTTCAGAGGATCGCGTTCGTTGATCAGGCGACACAGGGGGTGGGCCAGGATAGTGAAGTAGCGATGGTCCATGGCCCTGAGAAGGCGTTGGGTCTGTTGACGCAGCGTCAGGCCGAAATGACTGTGGACGGCGCCCACCACCAGATCCAGACGTCCCAGAATATCGTCGGGTAAATCCAGGTGGCCGTCTTCGAGAATGTCCACCTCGATACCCTTGAGCAACGTCATGCCCTGCAAGCGGCTGTTAATCGCATCGATTTGGTCGATCTGCTTCAACAATTGCTCGACTCCCAGCCCATGGGCCACCCTGAGGGACTGCGAATGGTCGGTGATCGCCAGGTATTCCAGCCCAGCCTCCCGGGCCGCCAACGCCATCTCTTCCAGGCTGTTGCCTCCATCCGAAGCGCGGGTATGCGCATGAAGGTCGCCTTTGAGGTCGGTCAGCTCAATCAGCCCAGGCAAGTGGCCGGCCAATGCCGCAGCGACTTCGCCACGGTCTTCGCGCAGTTCCGGCGTGATCCACGGCAAGCCCAATGCCTGATAGACCGAAACCTCGGTGGTGCTGGCCAGGCGATTGTTGGCCCGGAACAGACCATATTCATTGAGTTTCAGCCCAAGCTTCTGAGCCCTCTGACGAATCGCGATGTTATGTGCCTTGCTACCGGTGAAATACACCAGTGCAGCGCCATACACCGCCGGCTCGACGACACGCACATCCACTTGCATGCCTGAGTTCAGCATGACGCTTGCACGCGTATGCCCCTTGACCAGCACGGTGGAAATGTCCGGATGGCTGATGAACTGCGTGGTGACATCCACCGAAGGCGCTGCCGCCACCAGAATATCGATGTCGCCGACGGTGTCGCGCATGCGTCGCAGGCTTCCGGCAGTGGTTGCTTGCTCGACTCCCGGCATCTGCTGCAGGTATTCGGTCAGTCTGCGCGCCATCGGCTCAACCAAAGCCAACGGCAAACGGCGATCCTTTCCGATCCCCTTCTGCGCGGCACTCAACAGCCGCGCTTCCATCCGCTCACCGAAGCCGGGCAAATGGCGAATGCGACCCTGTTGAGCGGCCAGACAGAGTTGCTGCGCAGTTTCGATACCCAGGTCGTGATAAAGGTTTTTGACGCGCCTGGGTCCCAACCCGGCAATGGAAAGCAGCCCGACCAGCCCGGGTGGCAATGTCGAACGCAAGCGTTGGCGTAGCGAGCAATCGCCGGTGGTCACGATTTCATTGATCTTGCCGGCAAGATCAACCCCGATCCCGGTCAGTTTGGGTAGCGGCTCGCCACGAGCGAGTGTTTTCGCCACATCAAAGGTCAGCGCCCTCAGGGTCCGTGCTGCATTGCGGTAAGCCCGGATCCGGAAGGGATTGGCGTCCTCGATGTCCAGCAGGTCAGCGATTTCATCAAAAACCGCAGCGATATGATCGTTGTCGACCACCTGACTGCCGCTGGTCGGGGGCGACAAGACCGCCAAAGGTGCCTGCAAAGGTATGGCGGTGTGCTTCATGGCGTGACTCCCATCGCACAGGCTTCATGAAGTCAGCATTACCGATCCAGACTTCCCGGCATTGATATAGGTCAGACAGCAACCGGACACTCATCGGCCATTTTGTGCACCGACTATTGATAAAACTCAAATGCTCGACTGCATTCAGGCGTAGGAATGATTGAAGAGGCGGTACAGGCTCGCGACGTCGAATGGATCGAAAACAACCCCGTGCGAGCCCTGCCCTGACAGTCGACGTGATGCCGCGCCGCATCGCACGTCGGGCAATCCACCCTTATGGGGATGACGTTCATGAACACACCTTCCCAAAACATGCTGAACCACCTGTATGGCACGCATACCCACATAGACGAGGCCTCAATTGTTCCGCTCTTGCGCCAATACGCCGAACCCCTGCCGGAACTGAATTCACCGGCCTTTGGCGAAATGTTCGACCGCTTCGCCGATGCGCGCGTGGTGATGATCGGTGAAGCCAGCCATGGCACCAGTGATTTCTATCGGACCCGGGCGGCGATTACCCAACGGCTGATCGAGCAACACGGATTCAATATCGTGGCCGTTGAAGCAGACTGGCCGGACGCGGGCCATGTAGACCGTTATGTCAGAGGGTTGGCGCGCTCGGCCTGGACGCGGCACATTTTCAGCCGGTTCCCGACCTGGATGTGGCGCAACACCGATGTGAGAGCGTTCACCCATTGGCTGCATCAGTACAACCACCAACACGCGCCTGAACAGCGCGTCGAGTTTCGCGGTCTGGACGTTTACAGTTTGCGCAACTCCATCCATGAGGTTCTGAGCTATCTGGACCGTGTCGACCCACAGTTGGCACATGAAGCACGGCGGCGCTATGGCTGTTTGACCCCGTGGCAGGATGATCCTGCGCTGTACGGCCACTTCGTCGAACGCGACGGCCTGATGCCCTGCGAGCATGCGGTGGTCGAACAGCTCAATGCCATGCTGGCCGAGCAACTGGCCGGGGATATCAAGGACGATGAAGCGTTCTTCGATGCGACCCAGAACGCCCGGGTCATCCAGGCGGCGGAACAATATTACCGAGCGATTTATCGAGGTTCGACGGCCTCCTGGAACCTGCGCGACAGGCACATGTTCGACACGTTACGTGCGTTGCTCGAACACCGCGGTCCGCAAGCCAAGGCCGTGGTGTGGGCGCACAACTCGCATATCGGCAATGCGGCCGCGACAGAGATGGGCTGGAAAGGTCAGTTCAATATCGGTCAATTGTGCCGCAATGCCTACGGGCGCGATGTGGTTCTGATCGGCATGAGCACCGACCGTGGCCAGGTGGCCGCGGCCGACGACTGGGATTGCGAGATGCTCATCAAGGACATCCGGCCGTCCCGGCCAGACAGTTGGGAGCGCAAGTTCCTCGACGCCGGCGTCCCGGCTTCATTGACCGACTGGCGGGATCCACAGCGGAAAGAGCTGCGCCGGGCCCTGTCCAAACCGCTGCTGGAACGGGCCATCGGTGTAATTTATCGACCCACGAGCGAACGCTTCAGCCATTATTTCGAGTCAGTGTTGACCGAACAATTCGACGCCATGGTGTGGATTGAACAGACGCAACCGGTAACCGCGTTGCCCCTGCCAAAAAGCCAGGCGTTGGAACCGGAAGACGAAACCTTTCCATTCGGCATATGACAGGTATCGGACGGTGGTCGTCTGCGTGGGATGACTACCGTCGCAAATACTGCTCAAACCAGTCGCCGGCCAGTCTGGCGACTTCTTCGAGGGTTCCTGCTTCTTCAAAAAGATGTGTCGCGCCCGCCACCACTTCCAGGCGCTGCTCGCACTGCAGGGCGCGACTGCTTTGCACATTGAGATTGAGCACCACCGGATCCAGCTCACCGACAATCTGCAGGGTCGGCGCCTTCACGCGGGACAGCGCCTCACCCGCAAGATCGGTCCGCCCTCCCCGGCTCACCACCGCATGCACCACGTCCGCCCGCTCGGCCGCTGCCAACAGTGCCGCCGCGGCACCGGTACTTGCGCCGAACAATCCGATCGGTAGCGGTTGCAGTTCGGCGTCCTGACCAATCCAGTCGATCACCTTCACCAGTCGGTTGGACAGCAGCGCAATATTGAAACGCAATTCCCGGGTCTGGTTGTCCAGGTATTGCTCTGGCTCTGTGAGCAGATCGAACAGCAACGTGCCCAACCCCCGCTGAGCCAGAGACAGCGCAACTTGTTGATTACGCGGGCTTGAACGACCACTGCCGCTGCCATGAACGAACACCACCAAGCCGCCAGCGTGCACCGGCAGACGCAGGTCGGCAGACAGCTCCACGTTCCCCAGGTCCAGCTTTCGATAGCGAAGCTCAAACATCGGAGTTCTCCTGACCGGAAGCACTCGTATTGGACTCTCTGCGCCAGGCCCGACGCAAAAGATCGATGACTTCTTCGTCCGAGGTCTGGGAAAAATTCAAATACCAATTGCCGATCGACATCAGCCATTCGGGGGTGAGCGGGCAGATCACCTCATCGACTTCGCTAAACAGCGCCTCTACCGTCTCCGGTGGCGCCACCGGCACGGCGACGACAATACGCGACGGTGCTTGCAAGCGCGCCGCCTGGACCGCTGCCATCATTGAGGCCCCGGTCGCCAGGCCATCGTCGACCAGAATCACCACCTGATCCTTGAGCGCCAAGGGGGCACGCGAGCCCCGGTACAAGCGCTCGCGACGCAACAGCTCCTGGGTTTCCCGTGCCACCACGTTATCGAGCGTGCGCTGATCGATACGGTTCGCCCGCAGCGTATCGTCATTGACGATCTGGATACCGCCACTGGCAATCGCGCCCATGGCGAACTCCTGATGGAATGGCACCCCGAGCTTGCGGACCAGCATCAGGTCCAGGCGAACCTCCAGGGCCGTGGCAATTTCATAGGCCACCGGCACGCCGCCGCGGGGCAAGGCGAGAACGATGACATCGGGTCGATGAGCGTATTTGAGCAGCGGCTCCACCAGCCTTCGACCGGCATCAACCCGGTCACGCAGGAGGGTTTGCGTTGAGGGACTATAAATCACTTGAAAACCTCCCCAGGCGAGCACACCTGTCGGTTCGTATCACACAGCCTTGACCTCTCCACGTCCTTGCGGGATCAAGCATCAGTTTTCATTAAAAGTCCTCCGCTGGAGTCTCCTTGTCGTTGATTTTTATCAAGCTCGCGCGCAAGGCCAACCCTGTCCGCGCAAGGGACCGGGCATTTCATTTCGTCGTTGTTGATCAATATCAATCAGGCTGGGGCCCAATGGATTACGTTGCCGATAGTGGACAGCGCCGCCCTACAGCGGCGCGTTATGGGAGACTGTCATGCCGACCTTATTTGCGAGCCCGCGATTGCGCTTGTACGACAGCGATGAACTCGATTCGGTGTTGCAGGCAATGGCGCGCCAGGCAGCGGCACTGTTGCCGCCCACTCAAGCGGCACTGATTGGCATCCAGCGCCGCGGCGAACCTCTGGCGCAGCGTTTACAACAGCATCTGTCACATCAGACCGGCCAGCCAGAACTGCCGCTCTACCCCTTGAAGGTCAAGCGCTATGCCGATGACCTCAAAGTACTGCACGCCCACACCGAACTGACCGAAAACCCGCTGCTGGGCGAGCAGGATCTTGCCAGCACCACCCTGCTCGTTGTCGACGATGTGCTGTTTGAAGGCCATTCGCTCCTGCGTACCTGCGCGTATCTGGCGCAACTCGGTGCTCGTCGGGTCTTCACGGCCGTATTGGTCGACCGGCACGTCTGCCAGCAGCCGATCCATGCCGATATCGTCGGCGTGCATCTGCAAGTGGCCGCCACTGACATCGTCGAATGCAACGTGCCCCCTTACGAAACGGAATTTTGTATTGAAGTCTGGCGCCATGGCGCCGCGCGATGACGGCGCAACATGCGTAATCGAACAGTGAGTAGCGCTTACTGTTTGTTTTTTTCGTCCTGGTCGCCTTCCATCATCCGTGGTCTGAACATGTGCATCGGCATCTGCCAACGGTCATTGCCGTAGAGCCGGTGATGCACCACCGTCCAGAACAGATCGAAAATGGTTTTCTGCTCAGCATCCAAAACCTCGTAGAAAGTTTTGGTACGCACCAGCGCAGCATCCATGCGCTCCAGATGCGCCTCCATCCACTTGGTTTGCGTGCGCAAACGCTCTATCTCTCTGGCCATTCTTTCGGGGGTCGTTTCATTCATCGGCGCCCTCATCGTGCTCGCCCTTTCATCACGTTCGGCCTTGGCCTTTTCCTGATGCTGATTGGCGTCCGCCATGACCCCCGTGGCCCAGGTATCCCAGGCAGCCATTTGCTCCGGCTTGAGATTGAGCTTGCCCTTGAGATCGTCCAGGGTCTGTTGCGTGTATTTGACCCAATCGAAATCCTGAAAACGATGATACATGCCACCTTGCGCAGCAGACATCGGCGGGTTGGCGAAGACGCTGGTAGAGGGCACCAGCAACATGCTTGCCGCCATTAACATGCATTGGCCGATCAGGCTTGATCTGTTCATTTCAGTTCATCTCGATACCGTGGGTTGATTCGAGAATAGGAGTCGGCCTGGGGGCGTATCTGATCCACATCAGAAAACAGGCAGACCTCCGGGCAAGTGGATAAACGGTCGAGCTGCCCCCGTAATTGGAAAAGCAGCCAGCAATCGTTATTGGCGGTGCTAATCCAGCGGATCACTGGCTCCTTCCGGGGGACGGGTACCGGGGCGGGGGGCCCAAGATCGCCTTATCAATGTTCATGAGGGGCATACCTCAAAAGAGTGTCATATTCTTTATAAAGTCATCCGCCCACGAGGGCTTGCTGTTGATCTAAATCAAATCAAGGCACAACCGGCCTGCCGTTTTGTCTGACGACTTGCCCCCTCGGAACGGACTACATTGCGCGAAATTGATCTGCATCAGATAGACGATGAACGCTCAATACACACTGCAAGCGTCTGGCTCGCGCAGGAGCGCTGACATGTGCGGGAAAATCATGGCGTGTATCGGTGGGAGTGTCGCGTTCCGGCTGCTGATCCGCATCATGCTGACAAGCGTCTGCGCACTGGCCTGGAGCGCGGCCGGCGCCACACAGAACGCTGCACAGAGCGTCGAGCCAGGCGTCACGATCCTCGTTTACCACCGTTTCTCGGACACGGCGGACGACTCGATGACCGTGCGCATGAGCACCTTCGAAACCCAGTTGCGCGTCCTGCGCGAGCACGGTTATCACATCGTGTCGCTGCGCGAGGTGGTCGACTGGCTGCGCAATCCCGATGCGACGTTAGCGTCGAAGCCGGTGGCGATCACCGTCGACGACGGGCATCGTTCGGTCTTCGACAAACTGCTGCCCGTCATCCAGCGCGAGCGTTTTCCGGTGACCCTGTTTATCTATCCATCGGCCATCTCCAACGCGTCCTATGCGCTGACCTGGGAGCAGTTGCGAACCCTGAAGCAGACCGGACTCTTCGACATCCAGTCGCATACGTACTGGCATCCCAATTTCAACGTCGAGCGCAGGCACCGCACGCCGGCGGACTTCCAGCAATTCGTCCGTACCCAACTGCAAAAATCACGTCAACGCATCGAGTCGCAAACCGGTGCGCAGCAGATCGACATGCTCGCGTGGCCGTTCGGTATCTATGACGACGAGTTGATCGCACTCGCCCGCGACGAGGGTTACACAGTGGCCTTCACACTAGACGCGCGCAAGGCTGACCGGCACGCGCGACTGCTCGCCCTGCCGCGTTTTCTGATGAGTGATGCCTACGGCGCACACGCGTTCGCGCAGTTGCTCGGTGAGCCGGACACTCAGCCGACAGCAGGGAACCCACGATGACCGTTAGCCGCACATTGAGGCGCTATGCGATCCCGGCGCTATTCGTCGTCACTGCCCTGCTGACCGGGCGAGGCGCACTGGCCGTCACCGGTGTCGTGCTCGACTCGAGCACGCAGAAACCGCTCGCCGACGCGATCATCACGACCTCTGCCGGCGTGATGCGTACCGACGAAAACGGACGGTTCGAGACGGCCGAGGCAGTCGAGCGTGTCGCCGCCCGCGCCCCAGGGTATTTACGCACCGAGGCCAACGTGAGCGACGAAACCCCTATGACGCTCGCCCTGACCCCGTTTCGCCCCAAAGCGGTCTACCTGTCGGTGTTCGGCGTGACCAGTTCGATCCTGCGCAACAACGCTGTCAGCCTGAGTGAAAAAACCGAGATCAATGCACTGGTGATCGACGTCAAGGGTGACCGTGGCCTGACGCCCTATCGCAGTGCGGCGCGCGAGGCGATCGGCGCAACGGCCCACTTGACCACACGGGCACCTCAGATGCGCGACTTTCCGGCGTTGCTTGCCAAGCTGCGCGCGCAACACCCGTACCTGATCGCGCGCATCGTGGTGTTCAAGGACGATCCATTCGCCAGTGCGCATCCAGAGTGGAGCGTGCACACCGCTGACGGCCAGCCGTGGCGGGATCTCGAAAAGCTGCAATGGATGGATCCGTTTTCACACGAGGTCTGGCAGCACAATCTCGATGTCGCCGAAGAGGCAGCGAAGATGGGTTTCGACGAGATCCAGTTCGACTATGTGCGTTTTCCCGACAAGAGCGGGCTGCGCTTTGCCCTCCCCAACAACCGCGCCAACCGGACCGCGGCGATCATCGGCTTTCTGCAGGCCGCACGCGCACGACTCGCCCCCTACAATGTATTCGTCTCCGCGGACATCTTCGGCTACGTCTGCTGGAACCTCGACGATACGGCGATCGGCCAGCAAATCGAACTGCTGGGCGCGGAGCTCGACTACATTTCGCCAATGCTGTACCCGTCCAGCTTCACATGGGGGCTGCCGGGCTTTACCAACCCGACAGCCGACCCCGGCCAGATTGTCAGGCGTACCCTGGCGGAGGCGATGAAGCGCACCCACCTGCCGGGCGTGCGCTTTCGTCCCTGGTTGCAGGCCTTTCGTGACTATGCCTTCGATCGTCGCCCGTTTGACGCGGCCGCTATCAGTGCGCAGGTTCACGCCGCCGACGCAGCCGGCACCGATGGATGGATGTTATGGAACCCACGCAATCACTACGATGCCGTCGATCTGCCACAACGCTGAAGCGTTGGGTGATGCTGCTTGGCCTGGCGATGGCGGCGCACATTGCCTGCGCCGGCGATCTCGATGCGACGACGCGCCAGCAAGCCGCACAGATCGTCGAGGGCCAGATCGCCGCCGGACGCGTTCCAGGGGCTGTCGTCCTGATCGGTGACTCCACGCATGTGTTCTATCGCCAGGCCTTCGGACAACGCACGACGACGCCCCCCCAAGAGCCGATGACGCTGGACACCGAGTTCGATCTGGCATCGCTGACCAAAGTCATCGCGACCACCACGGCCATCCTGCAACTGGCCGAAACGGGCCGCATCAACCTGGACGCCCCCGTTGCACGGTATTGGCCGGCCTTTGGGGCGCACGGCAAAGAGACGGTGAAGGTGCGTGACCTGCTTGCACACACGTCCGGGCTGCGCCCAGATTTGCCTGGGCGGCCACCCGGTGCGGGCCGCAAAGGTGTGTTGAACGCCATCGCGGCGCAGCGGCTGCGCAACGCGCCGGGTGCCCAAGTCATTTACAGTGACCTGAATTTCGTGGTGCTCGGCGAACTGGTCGAACGCATCACCCACAGCTCGCTCGACGCCTATTGCCAGGCTCACATCTTCGGGCCGCTGGGCATGCGCGACACGGTTTTTCTGCCCGATACCCTGCGAGCGATACGCAGCGCACCGACACTCGCCACCAAGACTGGTACGCTCCGGGGGCGCGTACACGATCCGACGGCGCAATGGATGGACGGTGTCTCCGGTAACGCCGGGCTGTTTTCCACGGCGGACGACCTTGCGCGTTTCGCGCAGATGGTGCTGAACCAGGGGCGCGCAGGCAGCCGGCAGATTCTGCGGCCAGCGAGCATCGCCGCCCTCACGAGCGCCGCTTCGCCGCTCGACAGCGTGCCGTGGCGCGGCCTCGGCTGGGAACTGGCCGCACCGTTCGTATCGAACCATGATCGTCTGCCGCCGATTGGCGTCATCGGCCATACCGGATACACCGGCACGGGGCTGTGGATTGATCTGGTGACCCGCCAATTCATCGTCATCCTGAGCAACCGGGTGTATCCCGATGACCGCGGTGACGCTCGCCCCCTTCGTGCGCAATTGCTTGCACTGATGGCCAGTCGCGGGGCACCTGCAAGCGGCGCGCAAATCGGCCGGTTGCTGCCCTCAGCGGTGCCGGCACTGCGGGCCGCCGATCGCCTGCCCACCTCGACGGGCCCGGTGCAGACAGGTATTGATGTGCTTGAGGCACAGCAGTTTGCCCCGCTCGCCGGCCTGCGCGTGGGCTTGATCACCAATCGCAGCGGATTCGACGCCAAAGGCCGACGCACCGTCGACGTCCTCGCCCATGCGCCAGGCGTCAGACTGGTGGCGCTGTTTTCGCCCGAGCATGGACTGAACATCGACGTGGACGAACGGGTCGGTGACACCCGCGACCCGGCGACGGGCCTCACGGTGCACAGTCTCTACGGCGCAACCCAGCGCTTCCCGGCCGGCTCGCTCAAAGGGCTGGATGCGCTGATCTTCGATATTCAGGACGCCGGCGTGCGCTTCTTCACCTATGAGACGACACTCGGCTACGCACTCGAAGCCGCCGCGGCGCAAGGCATTGCGCTGTTCGTGCTGGACCGGCCCGACCCGCTCGGCGCACTACGTTTCGGCGGCCCGGTGATGGACAGTCGCCGTGAATCGTTTACCGGCTATTTCCCTGCACCGCTGCAGCCCGGCATGACCGTCGGTGAGCTGGCGCGTCTATTCAACCGCAACAAGCACATTGGTGCGGATCTGCGCGTGGTGCCGATGCAGGGATACCGGCGCACGATGACCTTTGCCGACACCGGGTTGGGATGGGTGCCGCTCTCGCCAAACCTGCGCACGCTCTCCCAGCTGGACCTGTACCCGGATATCGGTTTGCTCGAAGGCGCGAATCTGAGTGTGGGGCGCGGCACACCGCACCCGTTCGAGTGGGTCGGCGCGCCGTGGATCGACGCGACCCGGCTCGCAAACGCGCTGAATGCGTTTGACGTCGGCGCGCATTTCGAGCCGGTCGACTTCGTCCCCACCGAATCAAACTGGCACGGTCGACTCTGTCATGGCGTGAGCATCACCCGCCTCTCAACGCCTGCGCAACGCCCTGTAGCCAGCCTGGGACTGGCCCTGCTCGCCACCTTGCACACACTCTATCCCCACATATTCGACCTGGCGGCGACCCGTGATTCTATCGGCTCGCAAAGCGTGTGGCAGGCGATTCGCGATGGCGCAACACCTGACGCGGCGCAGGCGCTCGACGCAGTGCCGCTTGCGCGCTTCGCGCGGCTACGGCAGGAGAACTTGCTGTATTGACCGGCAGCGTCATCGACTACCTATCGATGGCGCCTGTCCGCCGGTTTTTTCCTTTTGCATCAGATACGCGACGAGCTTGTCCAGGGTGTCCACCTGTTGGTAATCGACTTCAGGAATGACCACCCCCAGGCTCCGATTCAGGGCCTCGATGAGGCGAAGCCAATCCATGGAGTCCAGATCAACCTCCTCGCGTAGCGGGCGGTCACCGGGTAATTGCTCAGGGTCGACTTCAGGAGCGATGCGCTTCAACGCGTTCAACACCTGATTGCGTACCGATAGCGGGTCCATGGGCTCACCCTCACAAATTCTCTGGGGTTTGTAACAAACGACGGACTTCCCCCAGGAAGCGTGCGCCGTAGTGACCATCGCTGACCCGATGATCGGCTGACAAGCTGCTGACGACGGTGGGCATCACACACAACTGGCCATCTTTGACCCAGGGCCGCTCGCCGATACGGCCGAAACCGACCAAGGCAACCTGGGGCGGGTAGATCACCCCCAGTACGCTGTCTACACCCTGATCGCCGAGCTGGGTGACCGTGATGCCGGCGCCACCCAGTTCGGAGCTGCGCAAAGAACCGCTGCGGGCGCGCTCCACCAGGCTGGACAGTTCACTCATCAGATCGGTCAAGGACGTGTCGGCCACATGCCGCAGAACCGGGGCGACCAACCCGCCCTGGCGCAAGGTAATTGCCACTCCAAGGTCTGTATCGGCTGCCGGTTTAAAGCCGTTGTCCTGCCAGGAACCGTTGAGCTGCGGATAGTCGCGCAAGGCCAACGCCACCGCTTTGAGCAACAAGACACCGGGTAACAGGCGCTCCGGCAATGGGCTTTGCGCGTTGTGTGCCTGCAGCCAGGCCATGGCCTTATCCAGGGCAATGGTTTCGCTCAGGTAGTAATGGGGAATCTCGCGTTTCGAACGACTCATCGCCGCCGCGATCGCGTGACGCATGGCCTGGTTACGGTCGGGTTCCGGCGCCACACGGGCGGCTGTTTCGACATCTTCCAGGGTCACCACGCCGTGTGGACCATGACCCTGCAACTGACTGGCATCGAGCCCCAGTTCGGCCGCGCGCTTGCGTGCGGCGGGAGAAATCTTCGGCCGCTGCGCTGAAAGGTTTTCCACCTCACGCGGCACAGGCGCGGGCTTCGCTGTCCGTCGCACGCTCTGCGGACTTTCACCCGGTTCCAGCAACTGCGCGATGGCGGTACCGACAGGCACTTTGGCGCCGACATCGATCAGCAGTTGCAACACCGTGCCATCGTGCCAGCACTCCACATCGATAGCTGCCTTGGCCGTATCGACGACGGCAATCACCTGACCACGCTTGACCGCATCACCGGGATGGACTTTCCATTCCAGCAACGTGCCTTCATCCATATCGGCTCCCAGCGACGGCAATTTGAACTCGATCATGGTTGCCCCTCCTGGCCCGATACCTGGACGCGGTACATGCCTGCCATCACGTTGCAGTCCCCTCGCACAGCTCATGCGCAGCGGTGACGATCGTCGACACTTGGGGCAGCGCGGCTTCTTCAAGATGCCGGGGATAAGGCATCGGCACTTCGGCGCTGCACACCCGCGCTGGCGGTGCATCCAGTTCGTAAAAGCCCTGTTCGACGATCCGCGTGATGATTTCTGCCGCCAGGCTGCCGCTGCGCCAGCCTTCATCGACGACGAGGGCGCGGCGGGTTTTGCAAACCGACGTCATGATTGTGGTGTCATCCAGAGGGCGCAGAACCCGCAGGTCGATGACGTCACAATCAATCTCCTCCCCGGCCAGTTGCTCAGCCGCCGTCAGGGCTTTGCCGAGGGTGCCGCCATACGCAATCAGGGTCAGGTCCTTGCCGACTCGGCGGACCTTGGCGGCACTGATGTCCAGAGCCTTCCAGTCGCCGGTATCACCCTCCATGTTGTAGAGCTGGGCGTGTTCGAAAATCAGCACCGGGTCCGGATCCAGCAGCGCAGGCCAGAGCATGCCGCGTGCATCCTCGACGGTCGCCGGGGCGAGAATTTTCAGCCCGGGAATATGCGCATACCAGCCTTCGAGGCTGTGAGAGTGTTGCGCCGCAAGCTGACGTCCCGCGCCCGTCGCCATGCGCACAACCAGGGGAACCGAGAATTGGCCGCCGGACATATGCCGCAGGGCAGCGGCCGTGTTCATCAGAGGATCGAGGGCAAGCAGGCTGAAATTCACGGTCATGATTTCTACAATCGGCCGCATGCCCCCCAGCGCCGCCCCGATACCGGCCCCTACGAAGCCCAACTCGGACAACGGCGCATCTCGAATGCGCTCCGGGCCGAATGCTTCAAGCAGCCCCAAAGAGACGGCATAGCTGCCACCGTAACGGCCGACGTCTTCGCCCATCAGAAATACCCGAGGGTCCCGTTGCAACGCCTCACGCAGTGCCTCGCGCAACGCGTCGCGGTAGGTCATGCGAGTGCTCATGGCGCGGCCCTCGGGGTGTAGACATCGCGAGACAGATCCTCCAACGGTTCCAGGCTGGCGCTTTCGGCATAAGCGACGGCGGCCTCCACTTCAGCGTCCACCTGGGCCAGGACTGCCAGAAAACCGGGCTCGTCCAAAAGGCCTTGGGCCTTGAGCCGGGCACTGTAGGTGTGAATCGGTCCGCGGGTCTTCCACTGCTCCACCTCAGCCTTGTCGCGATACAGCTGCGGGTCGAACATCGAGTGGGCGCGAAACCGATAGGTACGAAACTCCAGGAAAAAAGGTCCGCTCCCTTGCCGGATGTGTTCAACCGCCTCACGGGTGGCTTCGTACACCGCGACCACATCCATGCCATCGACAGACCGGGTCTGGACCTTGTACGCCGAGGCTTTGGCACACAGGTCGGTTTGCGACTGCGAACGCTCCAGGGCCGTGCCCATGGCATAGAGGTTGTTCTCGCAGCAAAACAGCATCGGCAACTGCCACAGAGCGGCCAGGTTGATCGACTCGTGAAATGCCCCCTCTGCCATGGCACCTTCACCGAAAAAGCATGTGGAGAGCCGTGAGCCACCCTGCATACGCTCGGCCAGCGCCAGGCCGACGGTAAGTGGCAAGCCGCCGGCGACGATGGCATTGCCGCCGAAGAAACGTGTACCGGCATCGAACAAGTGCATCGAACCGCCACGCCCTCGCGAGCAGCCTTCCTGGCGCCCGTACATCTCGGCCATGATGGTCTTCATGGGCACTCCCTTGATCAGGGCATGGCCATGTTCGCGATACGTCGCGACCACCGCATCGTCGGCTGCCAGCGCATGCAGAGCGCCGACCGCCACCGCTTCTTCACCGATGTACAGGTGCAGGAAGCCACGGATCTTGCCCTCTCCATACAGCTCGCCGGCGCGCTCCTCAAGGCGACGGATGCGCACCATGTCCCGCAGCAAATCGAGAGCAAAGTCTTTGGGCAACGATTGAAGACTCATGACGGATTCTCCAGGCTGGAAGTATCGCCCTCCGGCAAACCCAGCTCCCGAGCCTTGAGCAGGCGTCGCATGAGCTTTCCGCTGCGGGTGTGCGGCAGTGCCTGGATGAATGCCAGTTCCTTTGGCGCGACCACGGCACCGAGACGCTTGCGTCCATGGCCCAGCAATTCATCGTGCAGGGCCGGGCTGGCGGTGAATCCGCTCTTGAGGGAAACAAACGCCTTCACGGTTTCACCCAGCAGAGGATCGGGCTTGCCAATCACGGCGGCCTCGGCCACCGCCGGATGTTCCATCAGTGAGCTTTCCACCTCGAACGGGCCGATAAGGTGCCCGGCCGACTTGATGACATCGTCGCCGCGGCTGACGAACCAGTAATAACCGTCGGCATCGCGACGCACCAGATCACCACTGAGGTACCACTCACCGACGAAGCTCTGTCGATAGCGCTCCTCTTGCCCCAGATAAGTACGGAACATGGCGGGCCACGGTCGTTTCAGAGCCAGTTCACCGACTTCATTTGCCTCGAGAAACACCAGCGAACCGTCCGCCTTGCGCTCGACGATGGCCGCCTCGACGCCGGGCAACGGTTTGCCCATGGAGCCCGGTTTAATGGCCATCGAGACCGTGTTGGCAATCATGATTCCGCCGGTTTCGGTCTGCCACCAGTTGTCGTGGATCGGCAGCCCCAACACCTCTTTGCCCCACCAGACAGCCTCGGGGTTGAGCGGCTCGCCGACACTGGCAATAAATCGCAGGCAGGGAAAGTGATGGCGGCGCGCCAAGGCGTCACCGGCTTTCATCAAGAGGCGAATGGCCGTCGGTGCCGTGTACCAGACCGTCACCTGTTGCTCTTCGAGAATCCTGTACCAGCGTTCGGCATCGAATTCGTTGCCCTCGACCACGCTGGTGACCCCCATCAGCAGCGGCGCGAAAATCCCGTATGAAGTCCCCGTGACCCAGCCCGGATCGGCGCTGCACCAGTAAATATCTTCAGGGTGTAAATCCAGGGCGTATTTGGCGGTGACCCGATGCGTCAGCGCGGCACCGTGCACATGCAACACGCCTTTGGGGGTGCCGGTCGTGCCGCTGGTGAAGTGCAAAAGTGCGGGGCTGTCGACCGTTGTCCGGGCGATGTCGAAATCGTCAGCGGCTTCGGCCAGCAATCGATGCACACTGAGGGTGCCCGCCACAGCGTTCGTATCCCCACCCTCGGCGTCATACAGCAGCACATGCTTGAGTGCCGGCAAATGCTCACGAATCGCTACGATCTTGCGTCGATAAAGAGTTTCGCTGGTCAACAGCACGCTGCCTTCACCAAGACGCATCCGGGTTTCGATGGGCTCGGGGCCGAACGCGCAGAATAACGGCGAAACCACGCAACCGAGCTTCAAGCCACCGAGCACGCCCAGATACAGCTCCAGCCCTTGGCCACAGAGCACAAACAAGCGTTCACCGGGGGCCACGCCCAACGTTTTCAGCACATTGGCAAAGCGGTTAGTCAGCGTGCTCAGTTGCCCATAGCTGATGTCGCGGTGCCCGCCATGGCGATCGAGAATGCGCAACGCCGTCTGTTCACGCTCCCCTCCCATTGCATGCCGATCCACCGCCTCATAGGCGAGGTTCATGCCGCCCCCTGGCAATCCGGCCAATTCGAGCGCTTGAGCCTGCCATGAAAAGGCTGCGCGGGCTTGCTCGCTGTCCAGCCAATTGGGCTTTGTCGGCAAACGGGTGAGTTGCTTTTTGATCATCGGCAAATGCATGGGCTTCACCTCAACGGCTGTTCATCACAACCCGTCACCCAGGGGTGTGATCAACCGTGAACGGGACTGTCCCTAGACCGCCAGGATGCTGCATGGCACCTGATACAGAATATGTTCGGTCGTGCTGCCCACCAGTTTGTTCAATCCATGGGACTGGACTCTGCCCATCACGATCACGTCCACCTGATTTGCCTCGGCAAACTCACTCAGCGCCGAGACCGGGTGCCCCAGAATGAAATGCCGACGGTCAGAGGCCACACCGTACCGACCGGCCAGCGCCAGGAACGATTTTTCCAGTTCCCTGCGCAGCTGCTTGGTCAGCTGCGACAGAGTCAGGCCGCCGCCGCCCATATCGCCCAGATAGTCTGTCGTGTCGCAGGCATACAGCAGGTGCAATTCGGCATTGCACTGCAGCGCAAGGCCATTGGCCTGCTGGATGATCCGGTCATTCAACTCTTTGTCGGCATCGGTACCCGAAGCGTCAACCGCGGCCACGATCTTGTGCGGCAAGGTATGGCCACTGCCGCCTATCAGATAGACCGGCACTGGACAGTGGCGCAGCAAGTGCCAATCCAGCGGGGTGAAGAACGCGCGCTTGAGCGCCGATTCATGCTGAACCTCCTTGATCAACAGGTCGGGCTGCATTTCCGTGACGTGATCCAGAATATCCTGCTGCAGGTCATCGGCCCAGGCCACTTCTGCCGTCACCTCGATCCCCAGGCCACGGATATTTTTTGCCTGATACTTCAACCAGTCGCGATGGTCCTGCAGATAGGTCTCCCGCGCCGTTTCCCGCACGCCCTCTTCAAGCAGCGACAGAATATCCAACGACTTTATCAAGGCAGCGATATGCAAACGTGCCCCGCTGGCCTTGGCCAGGGCCGCCGCATGTTGTATCGCAGGAGACTGGCGCAGGGCCGGGTTGATGATCAATAACAACCGTTGATACTGGCTCATGATCTGACTCCAGGCAGGTGGGCTTCAACGCGCCATGGCCTGTTGCGAGGGCGCGGTCGTTGCGCCCTCGCTGGATCAGGCACCAGCGTCAACCCAGAGTCCTCCGTTGGAATCGCTTTGGCGTTGATATAAATCAAATACCTTCGCCGGGCAGGCTACCGGCAGCAGCCCTCCATCATGAGTCGCTCTTGCTCATGGTTTTCAACCATTCCTGGTGGGCTTGACGGTATTTGTCATCCGCCAGTTTTTTCGCTGCAGAAAATCGCTGTATCGTCTGGGTCGAAACAGGCTCACTCAACAACGCATAGGCTTGTTTACTCAGTTGGTCGGCCTCAGCAAAGAGCGCCGAACATCGATTGATTGATTCAGAACAGGCAGAAGATTGTGTCGTTGAATCATTGGCGATCATGGTCGTACTCCTCCCGCAAGTACCAGTAAACGATCCCGACCTCCTGTCACCTCTTCAAGTTCGTAGCGTCGAGTACACCCTCGCCCGGTTCTACTCGTCACGCGTCCAGTCGATGTTCACCCCGAACTCATCATCGCTGTACTGATAATCGGCGTGCCCTTTGAAAGCCGCTTTCAGTGCATGCCCCAGGCGGTTCGCGAGATGGATGCCTGTGGTGGTCACAACCAGCGCGCCCTCGGAGTCGGCCAGGCTGATGATGCGCTCCAGGGCATGTTCCGCTTTTTCGTTTTTCTCGGTGTTTTCGATCAGGTTGATGATCTCGCTTCGATGCGCGGCCAAGAAGCTGCCCGATAGCCTGAGCGTACCCGCCGGCTTGTTGTCATTGGTACGCTGACAGGCTGGACAGGTTACTGATTGCGCATCATGAACCACCGTGTTTTCAGGAACTTTCCAGGTCCAGTTACCTGCCTGGTAAGCGGCCCCACACTGCGGGCAGACGGCAGAGCCTTCGATTTTCGGCAAGCAATAAGGATCATGGGCCGGTGTTTTGAACAGCTGGTTTTTCTGACTCTGCTGAAACTTGTCCATGGTCTTTCCTCGCAAATGAGTTGGCTAAAAATCCCACGCGAACCGCGCTTTCAAATCGCCCCCTTCCAGTCAGGTCCACTGAAAACACGGTGGATTTGAAGATTTCATTTGGGCCCGGTTTGCTGCGGCGCAAGTTGATATTTGTCAATTCGGGCCAACAACCGACGGTCGATCATCCGAACGGTACGTACTGCGACTGCACGTCTGCCTGTGTGACTTTGTTGATAAAAATCAACGCTGCACGTGCCATTTCATAGAAGCTGAAACAATGCAGAACTCTTCAGGAGAACAACCTGATGGCTCACACTAAAATCCTGTTTCGTGCTGGCGCTCGCGAGAAAATCCTCAGCGGAGCCACACAATTGGCGGACGCTGTCCGGGTGACCCTGGGACCGAAATCGAAATCGGTGTTGATCCAGAATAAATGGGGCAATCCGACGGTCTGCAACGATGGCGTGACAATTGCCAAACGGATCGACCTGCTGGACCCCGAGGAGAATCTGGGTGCGCAAATGCTGCGGCAAGCGGCGGAACGCACCGGCGAGGCCGTGGGGGACGGCACCAGTACATCGACGGTATTGGCCCATGCAATGCTGGCCGACGGCATCCGCAACGTCGTCGCCGGCGCCAGTGCGATCGACCTCAAGCGCGGTATGGACCGGGGGTTTTCTCTGGTCATGCAATCACTGCTGGCGCAATCGCGCCCGGTCAGCACGCCCAAGGAAAAGGCCCAAGTGGCCACGCTTTCGGCCCATAACGACGCGGTCATCGGTCAACTGGTGGCCGACGCTCTGGAAAAGGTCGGCATTGAAGGTGTGGTCAGTGTCGAAGAGTCCAAGACCACCGAAACAGTGGTCGAGGTCATGGAAGGGATGCGTCTGGATCGTGGATATGTCTCGCCCTACTTCGTAACCGACACCGAGAAGATGCAGGCCGAACTTGACGATGCCTACCTGCTGCTCTGTGACCATAAGATCGGGGTGCTCAAAGACCTGCTGCCATTGCTGGAACTGATTGCCAAAAGTGGCCAGCCACTGGTCCTGATCGCCGACGACATAGAGGGTGAAGCGTTGACCACGCTGGTGGTCAACCAGATTCGGGGGGTATTGCGCGCGGTGGCGATCAAGGCGCCAGGCTTCGGTGATCGACGCAAGGAAATGCTTCAGGACATTGCCGTTCTGACCGGCGCAACCGTGATCTCCAATGAGCTGGGGATCAACCTCGAACAGGTAGAGTTGAGCCAGTTGGGCCGGGCTCATCGCGTCGTGGTGCAAAAAGACAGCACGGCGCTGATTGGCGGCGCAGGTGCACGCGAGGCTATCGAGGCGCGCCTGCAACAGATCCGCGTGCAAATGGACAACACCACCAGCGATTACGACCGGGAAAAACTTCAGGAACGCCTGGCCAGGCTGTCTGGCGGCGTGGCAGTGATCCGCGTCGGCGCGCCTTCCGAAGCGGAAATGAAATCGCGCAAGGATGCACTCGACGACGCGATTTCCGCGACCCGGGCAGCGATCGCCGAAGGCATTGTTCCAGGCGGCGGCCTGGCGCTGCTCAAGGCGGTGCCGATGATCGCCGCCGAGGAAGCCAGCCATGAGGGCGATGTCAAAACCGGCCTGCAGATTCTGCGCAGGGCACTGGAAGCACCGGCCCGGTTCATCGCTGAAAACTCGGCGGTGGATGCCGGCGTGGTCATTGCCCGGATGCTCGCCGAACCGGGCAACGTGGGCTTCGATGCGGCAGCCAATTGTTATGTGGACATGTACGAAGCCGGCATCATCGACCCGACCAAGGTGGTACGCATTGCCCTGGAAAATGCCGTGTCGGTCGCCAGTGTCCTGCTGCTCACCGAGGCGACCATGACGGATATTCCAGAAAAGGAATCGCCTGCTCAGCCACCGTTTCCTGAATGACCGACACGAGGTGAGGTGATCTGTGCACATCATCCGGCGCCCTGCGCGAGGGAGAAGCTGAAGCAGGCTATCTTTATATTTAACGGGATGGCCGCGGGCTTACCGATATGCGTTCACACTCTGAGCCAAGGCCATGAAAAAGAACGACCAGTGGAACCTGTCCTACTTGGCGATCGCTTTTATCGTCATGGGCCTCATGCAGGTCTTCTTTGTCGAGCGCCAGGCCGTGCAGCCCCTGCCCTACAGCCAGTTCATGCAATTGTTGAACGAGCAAAAAGTCAGTGACTTGCAGATCGACAAGGACCGGATCAGCGGCAAATTGGTGGAGCCCATCGACGGACGCGACCGGTTCTCCACGGTGCGGGTCGATCCGTCGCTGGCGACCGAACTCTCCCAATCGGGCGTCGGTTTTACCGGGGTCAACGAAAACACCTTTATGAACAGCCTGTTGGGCTGGTTGTTGCCGTTCATACTGATCATGGTGTTCTGGCATTTCCTGTTTCGCGGGATGGCGGACAAACAAGGCCTTGGCGGGTTGATGAATGTCGGCAAGTCGCGGGCCAGGATCTTTGTCGAACGCGACACTGGAGTGACCTTCGCCGATGTCGCGGGCATCGACGAAGCCAAAGCCGAACTGGTGGAAATCGTCTCGTTCCTCAAGGACAAGGCCCGATACGCACGCCTGGGCGCACACATTCCCAAGGGCACCTTGCTGGTCGGCCCGCCAGGCACCGGCAAGACCCTGGTGGCCAAAGCCATCGCCGGTGAAGCCGGTGTGCCGTTTTTCTCGATTTCGGGGTCCGAATTTGTCGAAATGTTCGTCGGGGTCGGTGCGGCCCGCGTCCGCGACCTGTTCGAACAGGCCCGCCAGGCGTCGCCCTGCATCATCTTCATTGATGAACTCGATGCGCTGGGCAAGATGCGTGGCGTCGGCGTGTTAGGCGGCAATGACGAAAAAGAACAGACCCTCAACCAGTTACTGGCCGAACTGGACGGCTTCGATCCGCGTGAGGGCGTGGTATTGCTGGCTGCGACCAACCGGCCGGAAGTCCTTGATCCGGCGCTGTTGCGCGCCGGGCGCTTCGACCGGCAGATTCTGATCGACCGCCCCGATCGCAAAGGGCGGCAGTCGATTCTTAAGGTTCATCTAAAGAAAATCACCGTGGAACCAGGCCTCGATAGCGCGCGTATCGCCGAAATCACCACTGGTTTCACCGGCGCCGACCTGGCCAACCTGGTGAACGAAGCGGCCATCGTCGCCACCCGTCGCGGCGCCGAGGCGGTCAGCCTGAACGACTTCACCGCCGCGGTGGAACGCCTTATCGCGGGGCTTGAACGCAAGAGCAGCCTGCTCGATGCCGACGAGCGCCGGGTGGTGGCCTATCACGAGATGGGGCATGCCCTGGCCGCCAGCAGCCTGCCGGCCATGGACCCGGTGCATAAAGTGTCGATTGTGCCCCGGGCCATCGGCTCACTGGGCTATACCTTGCAGCGACCGACCGAGGATCACTTCCTGATCAGTTGCCAGACACTCAAGGACCGGATTGTCGTGCTGATGGCCGGACGCGCCGCCGAGGACCTTGTCTACGGCCAGATCTCCACCGGAGCCGCCGACGATCTGGGCCGCGCGACCGATATCGCCCGGCAACTGATCACCCGCTTCGGCATGAGCCCCGAGCTCGGGCAGTCGGTGCTGGAAAAGCAAACCCCAACGTACCTGGGAGATCGCATGGCCACGATGGGCGAAAAGGATTATTCGGAACAGACCGCCCGGGAAATCGACCTGGGTATTCGCGCCCTGCTCGATGAAGCCTACCAACGGGCCAAGGCGCTGCTCCAGAGTCGTCGAGCCGACCTGGACGAGGGCGCTCGCCTGTTGCTGGAAAAGGAAACCCTCACGCCCGAGGAGTTCCCGCCGCTGATGCCATTCAAGCCCACCCCGGCATTACCTGCACCGTGACGCACCGATCAATCGCCCGCAGACGGCGCCCTGCCCCCATCACTGAAGGCTCAACATGTTCGCAGTCACGCTGATCAACACGTTGGTGGTGATCGTCACGGTGGTGATCCACTACGAATGCCTGCTGCGCCTGAACGATTGGCTGCCCAGGCTCAAACTCTGGAGCCGCTTTCGGATCGTCGTCGGGGTATTCGGCGCGATGGTGGCTCACGCGGTAGAAGTCTGGTGTTTCGCGCTGATCTATTACCTGCTGATCCGCTCCGGCGAATGGGGCAGCCTGAGCGGCAATTTCGATGGCTCGTTCATGGACTGCGTGTACTTTTCCTTCACCACGTTCACGACCATCGGTTTCGGCGACATTTCACCCATGGGAAACCTCAAGTACCTGACCGGATTGGAGGCACTGACAGGGCTGGTGCTGATTTCCTGGACCGCTTCGTTCCTGTTCCTGGAGATGCAGAAATACTGGAAGAACAAATAGCGACCGACGCCTTCCATCACCCCTGATTGCCTGGCGCAGGCGTCCATTGCCACTCCATCACTTCGGGCATGTCCTGCCCGTGTTCGATGAGGTAAAGCTTGTGTTTCTCCATCGTCGCCCAGTAACGCGCCCGGGCGGTCTGGAGTTGATCGTGCAGCCTGGGCACGCGCTCGATGACATCCAGGGCCAACTGATACCGATCCAGATTATTGAGCACTGCCATGTCGAACGGCGTGGTGGTCGCCCCCTCGTCCTTGAAGCCGCGAACATGGAAGTTTTCATGATTGGTGCGCTTGTACAGCAGCCGGTGGATCAGCGCGGGGTAGCCGTGGAAGGCAAAGATCACCGGCCGGTCGACGGTAAACAATTCATCGAAGGCGCTGTCGGGCAAACCGTGGGGATGGTGGTACGACGGCTGCAGGACCATCAGGTCGACGACATTGACCACCCGCACCCGCAGATCCGGCACGTATTCGCGCAGCAAAGTGACCGCCGCCAGGGTTTCCAGGGTCGGAACGTCGCCGGCACAGGCCATCACCACGTCGGGATCGCTGTCATCGCGGCAGGCCCAATCCCAGCGTCCGATACCGGCCTGGCAATGACGAATGGCGGCATCGATGTCCAGCCACTGCCACTCCGGTTGCTTGCCGGCCACGATCACGTTGATGTAGTTGCGGCTCCTGAGGCAGTGATCGGCCACTGACAGCAGGCAATTGGCATCGGGCGGCAGGTAGATCCGCACCACGTCCGCCGTTTTGTTCGCCACCAGATCGATGAACCCCGGGTCTTGATGGGAGAAGCCGTTGTGGTCCTGGCGCCAGACATGGGAGGTGAGCACATAGTTGAGCGAGGCCACGGGTTTGCGCCATGGCACTTCGGCGGCGGTTTTCAGCCATTTGGCATGCTGGTTGAACATCGAGTCGACGATGTGGATGAACGCCTCGTAACAGGAAAACACCCCATGCCGACCGGTCAGCAAATAACCTTCGAGCCAGCCTTCGCACACCTGTTCGCTCAGAATCTCCATCACCCGGCCATCGCTCGACAGATTGATATCGTCGGGGCCCTGCGCTTCCATCCACGCCTTGGCACTGACTTCATACACCGCATCCAGCCGGTTCGAGGCGGTTTCGTCCGGGCCGAACAGGCGAAAATTGCTCGACGTCAGATTGCATTTCATCACGTCGCGCAAAAACCGGCCCAGCACCCGCGTGGCCTCTGCCCGCAGGCCACCGGGCGCTTCAACGTTCACCGCATACTGGGTGAACCGTGGCAGATCCAGTGCGCGCAACAGCAGCCCGCCGTTGGCGTGGGGGTTGGCGCTCATTCGCCGATGGCCGGTCGGCGCCAATGCCGCGATCTCGGGTAACAGGGTGCCATTGGCATCAAACAATTCGTCGGGGCGGTAGCTGCTGAGCCATTCCTCCAGTTGCCGCAAATGCTGCGGCTGCTGGAAGTCGGCCAAGGGCACTTGATGCGCCCGCCAGGTGCCTTCGACCCGCTGGCCATCGACGAATGTCGGCCCCGTCCAGCCCTTGGGCGTGCGCAAGATCAGCATTGGCCACAGGGGTCGCTCCACTGCCCGGGACGACGATCGTTGACGCGCGCCCCGCTGAATGTCGCGAATATCCTGCACGATGGTGTCCAGCGTTCTGGCCAGGGTTTGATGAACCTCTGTCGGATCATCGCCTTCGACGAAATAAGGATCGTAGCCATAGCCGTACATCAACGCCGACAACTCCTCCTCGCTGATGCTGGAGAGCACCGTCGGGTTGGCGATTTTGTACCCGTTCAAATGCAGAATCGGCAGCACCGCCCCGTCACGTGCCGGGTTGAGGAACTTGTTGGAATGCCAGCTGGCCGCCAGCGTCCCGGTTTCCGCCTCGCCGTCGCCAATCACACACGCCACGATCAGGTCCGGGTTGTCGAACGCGGCGCCATAGGCATGGGCCAGGCTGTAGCCCAGCTCGCCGCCTTCATGGATCGACCCCGGAATCTGCGCCGACACATGGCTGGAAATGCCATAAGGCCAGGAAAACTGCCGAAACAGTCGGGCCAGGCCGTTGGTATTGCGCCCCACCGACGGGTTGAACTCGGTGTACGTGCCTTCCAGGTAGGTCTGGGCCACGACGGCCGGCCCGCCATGACCCGGGCCGGCGATGAAGATCATGTTCAGGTCGTGGGTCGTGATCAGGCGATTGAGGTGCGTATAGATCAGGTTCAACCCCGGCGTCGTGCCCCAGTGCCCCAGTAACCTTGGCTTTACATCCGCCAGCGTCAGCGGCACCGCCATCAGCGGATTGTTCTTGAGGTAAATCTGCCCGACCGCCAGGTAATTGGACGCCCGCCAGTAGGCATCCAGCCCTTCCAGCTGCTCGGCACTCAGAAAATCGCTCATGACGTCCTCCACCAGGGGCTGGGGTAAACCGCAAGACATGCGTCGATTCTGGGAGCCTGCACCGCACAAGACTTGATTTACATCAACCTTGCGTGACCCGTCCCGGTTCAACAGGGGATAAACCTTTTCCCGCTCGTCGATTGCACCTGGTTAAACACCTGATTGAAATGCCGATCCGAACTATGCTCTAGGCTCCTGTCAGGGGGAATTATTGCGATGCCTGAAACTCGGCCGTATCAACATCATTATTTGAAAGCCGCGTGTGCCAATTGCAGCGTTCTGGAGTTGTGTCTGCCGATTGGCTTGACCAGCCACGAAGTCGAACGGCTGGACACCCTGATCATTCAGCGTGTAAAGGTTAAAAAAGGTGCGGCCCTGTACCGGGCCGGTGATCCGTTGCGCTCGCTCTACGCGGTGCGGATCGGCTCATTCAAGACCAGCATGCTGTCGGTCGACGGTCGCGAGCAGGTCACCGGGTTTCAGATCCCCGGCGAGATGCTCGGTCTGGACGCGATCAGCGACGATCATCACACCTGCAGTGCCTTTGCCCTGGAGGACAGCGAAGTCTGTCCCTTCAACTTCGCCCAACTGGAGAAGCTCGCTCTAGAGCTGCCCTCGTTGCAGCACAACATGAACAAGATCCTGAGCCGGGAAATCGTCCGTGAGCACAACCTGCTGATGATGATGGGCAACATGAACTCCGATGAACGCCTGGCCGCCTTCCTGCTGAACCTGTCGCAACGGTTGAGCATTCGGGGTTACTCGTCCCGAGACTTTGTATTGAAGATGCGTCGCGAAGAGATCGGCTCCTACCTGGGCCTGCGTCTGGAAACCATCTGTCGGGGCATCGCTCATCTACGGGACTCGGAACTGGTCGAGATTTCCGGGCGTAACGTCAAAGTGCTGAATCTGGACGGGCTCAAGCAACTGGTCGCCGGCTGCCACCGGGAGGCGCCCCTCTGACGCCTTGCGGTGCATCGGTTTTGGAGAGTCGTTATGCGCGCCATGGTTCTGCATGCCCCCGGCCAGCCGCTGCAACGCGAAGAACGTCCCGTGCCGCAGCCCGGCGCGCAGCAACTGTTGATCAAGGTGTTGGCCTGTGGCGTGTGCCGCACCGACCTGCATTTGGTGGACGGTGAATTGCCGCAAGCAGTGCTGCCGCGGGTGCCGGGCCATGAAATCGTCGGTGAAGTGACGGCGGTGGGTGCCGACGTCGCGCCCGACTGGGTCGGCAAGCGCGTCGGCGTTCCCTGGCTCGGCTGGACGTGCGGTGAGTGCACGTTTTGCTGCTCGGGCCGGGAAAACCTCTGCGACCGGGCACAGTTCACCGGCTGTCATCTGGATGGCGGTTATGCCGATTACACCGTTGCCGACGCGCGCTTCTGTTTCCCCCTCCCTGACACGCTCTCGGCCACCGAAGCCGCACCGCTGCTGTGTGCCGGGCTGATCGGTTTTCGCGCCTTGCAAATGGCCAAAGACGCACGCCACCTGGGCCTCTATGGCTTCGGCGCGGCGGCGCATCTGGCGATTCAGGTGGCGCGGGGCCGGGGACAGCAGGTGTACGCCTTCACTCGACCGGATGACCACGAGGGCCAGGCTTATGCCAGGACGCTGGGCGCCGTGTGGGCAGGTCCCTCGGATCAGCCGCCGCCGCACCCGCTCGACGCCAGCCTGATCTTCGCCCCCGTCGGTGCGCTGGTGCCGCTGGCGCTGGAAGCCAGCGTCAAGGGCGGCTGCGTGATTTGCGCCGGCATCCACATGAGCGACATCCCCAGCTTCCCCTATCGACTGTTGTGGGGCGAACGCAGCGTCCGCTCGGTGGCGAACCTGACCCGCGAAGACGGCACCGCTTTTTTTGCCGAACTGCGCCATACGCCCGTGCGCAGCGACGTCACCTGTTTTGCCCTGGACGATGCCAATCAGGCGCTGGCAAGCCTGCGGGCCGGTCAGGTCAAAGGGGCGATCGTGCTCGTCCCCTGACGCTCGCCCCAGCCATGCGGTGTTTTTTCCGGCACCGTCCACCAACAACGCTAGGCTTACGGATGACGTGGCGATGACTCGTCATTTTGCAGGGAGCGCAAAAAATGGAATTAATTGACCATTGGCAGCCTCTCTCTCTCAGGACGGACTGTATTAGGGAGGAATGCCGCCATGCAGATATCTAATCATTACAAATGGTCTGCCTTGGCCGCCATTGCACTGACCCTCTTCAGCGTACTGATATTTTTGCTGATCAAATCCTACTCATACGAAACATCGACCTTCTTCGAGTCACGCGACTTTGTGCGTCAACTCAAGCAATACGATGCCAACTGGAACATGAAGATCCTGCGAGCCAAAATCGGCATGAACAACAACCTGCTACTGGTGGCGCCTCCTGAAGCGGAAGAGCGCTGGGCGCAGCTTGACAGCCTCAATGCGGTCGGCCCCCTCGCCCCCCTTTGGCAAACTCGACGCCAGGGTTATCTGGATGCGGTAGAAAACAAAATCCGGTTGGTTGAGCAATTCAAACAGCACAACACGGCCTTGCGAACAGCATTCGAAGCCCTGCCTACGCTGGAAGATACCATTCGGGTGTTAGTGGAAGATTCCAGCGAAAAACTGCGGTTGGTGGATGCCCGGGCGGCCTCAGTGGTGTTCGATCTGACCTTGGATACCCTTGAATACGCCCTCTATGTCAGCAGTGAACGGGCTGAAGAAATCTCCGGGCATCTGAAATATATCGATGAATACATCCATCAACTTCCGCCTGAACAGCGCCCGCCTTTCACTGCCTTGGTAGAGGCAGTGAATGCGATTGTGCAAGAGCAGCCCATCGTCAATGACCTGGTTGATCGCATCAGTGCCATTCCAGTCGCCCAACAACTGGACAGCATCAACGAGTTATTGAACGAGACACAACGGCGCACAGCCGCGACAGACCGCCAATACCACCTTTACCTGGGAATCTGCGCCGGCATCATGGCGCTGCTGTTGCTGTACCTGGCCGCCCGTCTGATTCGCAGTTATGCGCTGATCAACAAGATGAACAACCAATTGCAGACGGCGAACGAGCGGCTGGAGCAACGCGTCGAGGAACGCACCCGCGAACTGTTGGAAGCCGAGCGCGAACTGATCGACGCCGCGCGGATGGCCGGCATGGCGGAGATCGCCACCAACGTGCTGCACAACGTTGGTAATGTGTTGAATAGCGTTAACGTCTCCGCGGAATTGATCACTCGTAAATTGTCGACCAGCAAAACCCTCGGCCTGGGTAAAGCGGTAAAAATGATCAATGAACATGCCGAAGACCTGGGGCAGTTCATGACGCACGATGAAAAAGGCAAGTTGTTGCCCCTTTACTTCAATCAACTGGTCGACTCCATCGCTATCGAGCAATCGAGCATCGTTGACGAGCTGGCGCAACTCACCAAAAGCATCGATCACATCAAGGATATTGTGGCCACCCAACAGGCCTATGCCGGTGCTGCCCGGTTGGTCGAGCCGTTGAATGTCGTCGATCTGTTTGAAGATGCATTGCGCATGAACTCCGGCGCCTTGAATCGGCACCATGTGACGGTCACCAAAGACTACCAGGCCACGCCGACCATCATCGGCGACAAACACCGACTGCTGCTGATCCTGATCAACCTGATCAGCAATGCCAAATATGCGCTGTCGAAAGTCAGCGATCATGAGCGCCACATGACGCTGGGCGTGAGGATCATCGATAACGCAACGTTGTGCTTGAGCGTCAAGGATGAGGGTGAAGGGATCGCTGCCGAAAACATGACCCGCATCTTCAATCACGGCTTTACCACGCGCAAGGAAGGTCACGGTTTTGGCCTGCACAGCTGCGCGCTCGCGGCGGTAGAAATGAACGGCCACCTTCGCGTCCATAGCGACGGCCCCGGCCAGGGAGCGGTTTTTACCCTGGAGATTCCGTTGGAGATGGCGCAGGTGCCAGCCGCCGTAAGCCTGTAGCAGCTGTCGAGCCTGCGAGGCTGCGTTCGGCGGCGAAGCCGTCGTCAAACCAGAGCTTGCGGTGCATCAGGCAGACCGCGTCAATCGGACTCACGACTGCTGCGCAGCCGAACGCAGCCTCGCGCTGCTCGGCAGCTGCTACAAGGTAGCCGTCAACCCACCAGCGCAATCAATTGCTGGCGCTGCGCATCCGTGAGCATCGGGCCAAAACCGGCACCGGCGTTTTCCGTCATGTAGCGCGGGTTGCTGGTACCGGGGATGACACAGGTCACCGCCGGATGAGCCAGCAGGAACTTGAGCGCCAATTGCGCCCAACCGTTGATCCCCACTTGCGCAGCCCATCCCGGTAACGGTTTGCCTTTCAATCGAGCGATCAGGCCGCCGCCACCGAAGGGCCGATTGCAGATCACCGCCACACCGCGCTCACGACACAGCGGCAGGATTCGCTTTTCGACAGCGCGGTCGTCCAGGGCATAGTTGATCTGCAAAAAATCCATCGGCTCGGCTTTCAATACCGCCTCCACTTCGTCGTAGGCCGACGCCGTGTAATGGCTGATGCCGATATAGCGAATGCGCCCTTCTGCCTTCCATTGACGCAGGGTCGGCAGATGGGTTTTCCAGTCCAGCAGGTTGTGAATCTGCATCAGGTCGATCCGGTCGGTCTGCAACAGCTTGAACGACTGCTCCATCTGCGCGATGCCTTCCTCGCGGCCACGGGTCCAGACCTTGGTGGCCAGGAATGCTGGCGAGCGCGGTTGATGGATCGACAGCAACTCACCGGTGGTCTGCTCGGCGCGACCGTACATGGGCGAACTGTCGATCACCTTTGCACCCTTCTCGAACAACGCATTGAGCACCGCGTGCAGTTGTTTGTAAGCGGTATCGGAGGGCGCCACATCAAAACCGCGATACGTGCCCAACCCGACGATGGGCAACGGCTCGTTGCTGGAAGGAATGGCTCGGGTCAGCATGTTCTTGCCTCCTGTGTGGCGAGGGGCTTGCACCCACAAGGGTTGCGTATAACGACTGGCATTGGGCCCTCCTGCACAGCTGAAATTGCTGGACTACACTCTGGCGACGCTCCAGCAATAGCTGTCTCAAGGCCCGAAGCAGTCCATGCCGTCCACTAAACTTAGCCGAATGTCGCGAACCCTGGTGTCTCTCTTCGCTTTCATTGCCGTTGCATACCTGCTGCTCTGCGCCGCGCTGTTTGTGTTTCAACGGGCCCTCATCTACTACCCGCAACCTCGCGCCATCGACACACCCGAATCACTTCTTGCCTTGTCGGTCGCCGACGCGAAGGTGCTGGTGACCGTCAGGCCGCACGACGGGCCGAAGGCGTTGATCTACTTCGGTGGCAATGCCGAGGACGTTTCCCGCAGCCTGCCCGGGTTTTCGCAGGCGTTTGCGGATCATGCGATCTACTTGCTGCATTACCGAGGTTACGGAGGCAGTACCGGGTCGCCGTCCGAGGAGGCGATTCAGCGTGATGCCATGACCTTGTTCGACTATGTCTACAACAGCCATCGCGATATTGCAGTGATCGGGCGCAGCCTGGGTTCAGGCGTTGCCGTGCGCCTGGCCAGCCAGCGACCGGCGTCGCGGCTGATCCTGATCACGCCTTACAACAGCCTTGAAGACCTCGCCGCCCGCCAGTTCCCCTGGTTCCCGGTGAAATGGCTGTTGCAGGACAAGTTCGAGTCCTGGAAATACGCCGCTCATATCACGGTCCCGACGCTGTTGGTTGCGGCCGAGCACGACGAAATCGTACCGCGCGCAAGCACAGACCAGCTCTACACGCATTTCGCCAAGGGTGTAGCATCGCTGCAGGTCATACCGGACACGGGCCACAACTCGATCTCCGACAACCCCAACTACCTGCAAATACTGGGCGCCGCGCTGTGAGCACCCTCACAGCAGCACGTTTTTAAGCAAACGGTCAGAAAAACGAAGTAAATACTTAACGTTTTTTTTACAATCCAACTGGCAGGGTATACGGCTGCGAGTTCTGCGGCTCATCATGTGCACCACACAGGGCTTTACCCATACAATGGAGCAAGGCATGGAGCCAATGGTGGTAACAAGCCCAAAAAATATACTGATCAGCGAGTACGAGTACTTACAGGGGATTGTATTGTGATGCAAAAGCGTCCTTTGCGCAGAATCGGAATCAGTCACGCACAGGCGCAGGCCTCATGACTGTTCTGGTTACTGGCGCCGCCGGTTTCATCGGGTATCACACCGTCAAGCGTTTGTGTCAAGAAGGCCTTGAAGTCGTCGGTATCGACAATCTCAACGACTATTACAGCGTAGAACTCAAACACGCGCGGCTCAAGGAGCTGGAGTCCTTGCCGGGTTTTCGCTTCCAGGCCATGGACATCGTCGACAAACCGGCCTTGATGGCGCTGTTCGAAACTCACGCTTTTACCGAGGTTGTGCACCTGGCCGCCCAGGCGGGTGTTCGCTATTCACTGGACAACCCGGATGTTTATGCGCAGTCCAATTTGGTGGGTTTTCTGAATGTGCTGGAAGCTTGCCGGCACCATCGCCCCGCGCATCTGATCTATGCCTCGAGCAGCTCGGTGTACGGCACCAACAGCAAAATGCCGTTCAGCGTCGAAGACGCCGTCGATCATCCCATTTCGCTGTACGCCGCCACCAAACGCGCCAATGAACTGCTGGCGCACAGCTATTGCCATCTCTATGGCCTGAAAGCCAGCGGCTTGCGCTTTTTTACCGTTTACGGACCTTGGGGGCGCCCCGACATGGCGCTGTTCAAGTTTACCGAGGCGATCATCAAAGGTTTGCCGATCGACATCTATAACCATGGCCAGATGTCGCGCGATTTCACCTATGTCGACGATATCGTCGAAAGCATCGCCCGCCTGCGCTCCAAGCCACCGGTGCCGAACGAGCCGGGCGCTGGCGTCAACCGGATTTTCAACATCGGCCGTGGCCAACCCGTGCCGCTGCTGGAGTTTGTCGACTGCCTGGAATCGGCGCTGGGCATCAAGGCCCAACGTAATTTCATGCCGCTACAGGCAGGCGATGTGGTCAAGACCTGGGCCGATATTTCGGCACTGGCCGAGTGGGTCGACTTCCGTCCTCAAGTGACGGTCGAGACCGGTGTAGCAGAATTTGTGAAGTGGTATCGCCACTTCTATCAGATATGAATCGAGCCCTTGATAAATAAAAGACCAAGGAGCAAGGGGGGGACTCTATGAGCCAAGACATTTTTGTATCTGTACTGATTCCAGCAAAGAACGAAGCAAACAACCTCAAGCCGTTACTTGAGGAAGTCCGCGCCGCATTGGTCGATGAGGCCTACGAAATCATTGTGGTGGACGATGGCAGCACCGACTCCACCCTGCATGAACTGCGGCAGCTGAAAAACAATGGCCTGGACGCGTTGCGCATCCTGCGCCATGAGCGCTCGCTGGGGCAAAGCACCTCGCTCTACCACGCGGCAATCGCCGCCCGGGGGCAATGGCTGGCCACGCTTGATGGCGACGGTCAAAACGACCCTGCGGACATCCCCGGGATGTTGGCGCTGGTGCGCGGTGAAAAGGGTCTGGTCGACGTTCAGCTAGTGGCCGGGCACCGGGTCAACCGCCGCGATACCGCAAGCAAACGCTGGGCTTCGCGTTTCGCCAACGGCCTGCGTCGCCGCTTGCTTAATGACGATACCCCGGACACCGGCTGCGGGCTGAAGCTGATCGAGCGCGCGGCGTTTCTGCGCCTGCCGTACTTCGACCACATGCATCGGTACATTCCCGCAC
This sequence comes from Pseudomonas sp. DF5, assembly GCF_058148225.1. Classification (NCBI taxonomy): domain Bacteria; kingdom Pseudomonadati; phylum Pseudomonadota; class Gammaproteobacteria; order Pseudomonadales; family Pseudomonadaceae; genus Pseudomonas; species Pseudomonas sp. DF5. The sequence continues at coordinate 155,262 of NZ_JBYVYM010000007.1, read as the reverse complement.
TGATCCAGCGTCACAATGGCCGAATGATTGTCCACCCGGTCAACCACCGGCCCCGCACCGCCGGGGTGTCCAAATACGGCAACATCGACCGCGCCCTGGTGGGCATTCTCGACCTGTTCGGTGTGTGGTGGCTGATCAAGCGCACGCGGTTGAACACCAACGCGCAGGAGATCGAAGGATGAACCTCTCCCGCGAAACCCTGTGGCTGGTGGTCGGCTTCGCAGGCCAGATCGCCTTTACCGGTCGCTTCATCCTGCAGTGGCTGTATAGCGAGTACAAAAAACGCAGCGTGATCCCGGTGAGTTTCTGGTATCTGAGCATTGTCGGCAGCGCCCTGCTGCTCGCTTATGCCATTTACCGGGCAGACCCGGTGTTCATCGCCGGCCAGGCCTTTGGTTCCATCGTCTATCTGCGCAATTTGCAATTGATTGCCCGCACCAAACACCTGAAGGACTGAGCCATGCGTAAAAACCTGTCGCCCAGCATCGAATGCCTGGGCCTGGTGCTGCTTGCCTTGCTGTTGATCGGCGCTGGCCTGGGGCTGCGTCAACCGCAAAACGTCGACGAGGAACGTTTCCTCGGCGTAGCGCTGGAGATGCTGCACAACGGGTCGTGGTTCATCCCTCACCGCGCTGCGGAGATCTACGGCGATAAACCGCCGGTCTTCATGTGGATGGTGGCGTTCTTCGCGTGGCTCACCGGCCTGCCCGCCCTCGCCCTGTATATTCCGGGGATGTTGTCGGCGGCGACGGTCACGGCCGTGGTCTACGACCTGGGCCGTCGGCTGTGGAATCAGCGCATTGGTCGAATAGCGGCGCTGTTGTACCTGGCCACCTATCAGACTTATAGCATTCTGCGTACCGGCCAGATCGACAGCCTGTTGATTCTGTTCACCTCCCTGGGTCTGTACGGACTGGCACGGCACCTGCTGCTCGGGCCGGCCTGGCGCTGGTTTTACGTAGGTTGCGCCGCCATGGGCATTGGCATCATCACCAAAGGGGTCGGCTTCGTCCCGGCCTTGATGCTGATTCCGTATGCCTACGCGGTGCGCAAAAACTGGTCCGGCGTGGTGGCCATGCCCGGCCAGAAGCGCAAGTGGTTCCTGGGCTTTTTGGTGGCGCTCGGCGCCATCGCGATCTGGCTGCTGCCTCTGGCACTGTCCATCGTGCTCAATGGCACCGCTGAAGAAGTCGCCTATGCGCGAGAAATCCTGCTGCGCCAGACAGCGGCACGCTATGCCGCCGCGTGGGACCATCGCGAACCGTTCTGGTACTTCTTCGTCAACGTGATCCCGCAATACTGGCTGCCATTGGTACTGGCCCTGCCGTGGCTGGTGCCGGCCTGGCGCAAGCAACTGCGCAAGCATGACGGTCGAGTGCTGGTACTGTTGAGCTGGGTCGTGCTGGTAGTGCTGTTCTTCTGCCTGAGCACCGGCAAGCGCAAGTTGTACATCTATCCGGCGCTGCCCGGCCTGGCGCTGGTGGCGGCGCCGCTGATTCCCTGGCTGCTCAAGCGCTGGTTTGGCAAGCGTCCGCGCGGTATGCGGGTATTCCAGGCGCTGGTGGCAACCTGGTTTGTTCTGTGGTTCGCCCGCGGGTTCATCGAGCCGATCAAGGAAGGTCCAAACCCCCATGAAGCGATCATGGCGCAAGCGGCGACCATGACCCACGGTGCCGAGCTGGTGCTGGTCGACTGGCGCGAGGGCCACTGGTTATTCGCCCGGCAGCCGATCGTGCATTTCGGAATGAGCAACTCCTCGGTCGAACAAGCGGCGCAGTGGCTGCGCGAACACCGTGATGCCTACGCCTTGGTCCCGGATGAAGTGCTGAGCAAGTGTTTCAATCCCCAGGCCGCTCATGAGCTGGGCGAAACGTCTCGTGCGCAGTGGTCGATCGTGGGCGCCGATGCCGATAACGGCCAATGCCAGCCCGGCCAACCCGCCAAGGTCTATCGCTTCAGCTGGGACAAGGACAAGTCATGAGCAAGAGAGGGACGCTGGGAGTATTTTTCATTGTTGTACTACTTGGCGCCTACGTGGTTTCCGCACGCTTCATGGTCCACCAGCAGCTGTATGCGCACTGGCAAACCCTCTGGCACGGCAATCAGGCGCCCGATAAAAATATCTGGCTGCCAGACTATAAAGCCGTGATCCAGGCAAAGCCTGTCGCGGACATCACCAATTTGTCCGGCATCGCCTATGACCCGGACCATGATCGGCTGCTGGGCATCACCAATGGTGGGCCCATGCAGATTGTGGCCATGAGCCGCAACGGCGATCTGCTTGAACGTTACCCGCTGATCGGCTTCCAGGACACCGAAGGCCTTGCTTACCTGGGTAACGGACGCGTAGTGATCGCCGATGAACAGTTGCAGCGACTGTACGTCGTCACCTTGCCGGACAGCCCTGGCCCGATCCATGTCGAGAACACCCCGTTCGTTGCCATCGAGATCAACCTGAGCGAACACAACAAGGGCTTTGAAGGCGTGACCTATGACGCGGCCAATGATCGTATTTTCGCGATCAAGGAGCGCGATCCGCGGCAGCTGTTTACGGTCACGGGCATGCTGGCGTCCATCGGCAGCCCGTTGCAGGTGCACATCCAGGACTTGACCCACTGGATCGACCGTAGCGTCTCCGGCCTGGACCTTTCCGAGGGTTACTACGATCCGCGGACCGGTCACTTGCTGTTATTGAGCGAGCAATCCAACAACGTGACCGAACTGGACCAAGACGGCAACTTCGTCAGCTTCCGCTCCCTGCTCGGCCTGAATGACCTGAAAAAAACCATACCGCAAGCCGAAGGCATGACCATGGACACTTCCGGCGAGCTCTACATTGTGAGCGAGCCCAACCTGTTCTATCGGTTCTCCAAGTCCAAGGCTGCTGTGGCGGAGAATCAGCAGAAGCAATAATGGGTTTTGCACCGGATGGGCCGGCACTACCTGTAGCAGCTGCCGAGCCTGCGAGGCTGCGTTCGGCTGCATAGCAGCCGTAAACCCAGCTGATGTGGTCTGCCTGATGCACCGCAAACTCTGGTTTACGACTGCTTCGCAGCCGAACGCAGCCTCGCAAGCTCGGCAGCTGCTACGGATCGCATCACGGCTGAACTGACCACCTATCGGACAACTTCCCGCCCCTTGCGCCATTAAGCCGATTCCGGGTCTTTAATGGTTGCAGGATTCCAAGCCAGCCCCCCCACTCCGACCAGAAGCACGATGTCCAAGCGGGGCTGACACCTCGCAACCCACTGCGCATGCATCGGGAGTCTCGTCATGAAAATCGTCGTGATTGGCGGTACCGGGCTGATCGGCAGGCAGCTCTGCAAAAACCTGCAAGACCTGGGGCATGAAACCCTGGCCGCATCACCGAGCACCGGAGTCAACGCCCTCACCGGCGAGGGCTTGCAAAACGCCTTGCACGGCGCCGATGTGGTGGTCGACGTGGCCAACTCGCCCTCCTTCGAAGATGCTGCCGTGCTCGAGTTCTTCGAAACCTCCGGGCGCAACCTGCTCGCCGCCGAGAAGGCCGCCGGGGTCAAACACCATGTCGCGCTATCAGTGGTAGGCACCGAGCGCATGCTCGACAGTGGTTATTTCCGGGCAAAAATGGCCCAGGAAAAACTCATCAAGGACTCAGGCATTCCTTACACAATCCTGCGGGCCACGCAGTTCTTCGAGTTCATCGGGGCCATTTCCCACTCGGGCGTACAGGAAGGCGACACCGTGCGCTTGACCTCCGCCGCGTTGCAACCGATTGCCGCGTTCGATGTCGCGACGGCGCTGGCGAAAGTCGCCGTGCAAGCGCCAGGCAACCAGACCCTGGAAGTGGCCGGGCCTGAGCGTTGGCCGCTGGTAGAATTCGTGCGCTTGTTTCTGCAACACTCCAACGACCCGCGCCAGGCCCAACCGGACGACACGGTCCCCTACTTCGGCGCGCCGATCGATGACCACTCGCTGACGCCGGGCGAGCACCCCATCGTTGGGCCAACGCGCTTCGAAACCTGGCTCAAGAGCAATACTTGAGGGGCCCCCTAGACCAACCGCTCGATCCGCTGATGCTGCCAGACCATTTTGTAATACAGCGTCTGCAGCATCAGCATGCCCAGATACGCCACCGGAAACGCCATCCACACCCCAGGCAACCCAAAGCGCGCATCCAGCAGATACGCCACCGGCAACTGCACCCCGACCACGCACACAATCGACACCGCTACCGGCACCAACACCGTGCCGCTGGCGCGCATGATGCCGCCGACAATCGCCTGAAAACCAAACACCAGCAGGCTCCAGAGCATGATGTGCAACAAGTGCTCGGCCATTGCCCGGGTGGAATCATCCGTAAGAAACAACCCCAGCAACCAGTGCGACAGCAGATAACCCAACAGCACCAGGCCGCCGGTCAGGCACACGTTGATCAACAACCCGGTGCGCAAAATCTCCCCCATGCGCTCAATGCGCCCTGCCCCGATCGCTTGCGCGCCGAGGATCGACGCCGTGATCGCAATCGACAGCGCCGGGAACTGCACGTAATTGACGATCTGCGTCACCGCCCCGTACGCCGCCGTCGCCTGGGAACCGTGCTGGTTCACCAGCGCCAGAATCACCAGCTCCGACAACGACAACACCACCATCTGCAACCCGGTCGGCAGCCCGATGCGCAACACCTTGCCGAGGATGACCCTATCGAGCCGCATCGCCGCAAACATCTCCCGATCCGGCGCCAACGGATGCCCCTTGCGAATCAACCGCCACGCCAGCCACCCCATCGCCGACAAGTTACCTACCAACCCCGCCCACGCCGCACTCTGAATCCCCATCGGCGGCAGCCCCAACCAACCGAGAATCAACGCCGGCGTCAGCGCCAGCCCGACACACGTCGACACCACCAGCGCCAACAACGGCGACAGCGTATCGCTCACCCCACGCAGCAACTGCGTGAACAACACAAACACCAACAGCGACGGCAAAATCCACATCATCACATGGGCATACGCCACCGCATCGTCCAGCACATCCCCCGGCATCCCCAAGCCCTGCAACGCAGGCCGGGCAAACACACTGCCCAACACCGCCGCCGCCAACCCGATCATCGCCCCCAGCAACAACGTCGAGCCGGCGATGGCCTTCACCAGATGCGGCTCCCGGGCGCCCCAGGCCTGGCCGATCAACACCCCAGCGCCCGCACCGAGGCCGATGACCAGGGCGATGAAGAAGAACACCACGGGGAACATGCCCGATACCGCCGCTAACGCCTGGGTGCCGAGCAATTGGCCGATGTAGATGCTGTTGACGGTGCCAGACATGGACTGGAGGAAGTTGGAGAGGACCATGGGGGCGAGGAATAGGAGGTAGGTTTGCCAGAGGGGGTGTTGGGTGGTGGGGGTTTGCATGAGTAGAAATGTCTCGGATGAGGGGCGGACGCTACGCAATCAGAGGATTGTAAATGGATTTACGCAAGTATGAATGAATGTAACTGATACCTTGAAATGTATTTTTTGATTTCGTGTAGGAAATCTAACCAGAAATACGCGGATACATCACATAGACCCAGCTATCGGAAAAGGCATCTACGCTCAATCTACCTCTAGTCGAGCTACGCACCACCACCAAAGGAAGGTATACATGCTTTACATACCGTGTATGAAGGTAGGTCAAAACGATGTAAAGGCTCTGATAAATCTGGAAGAAAATCGTAAAGAATTAGTATCACCACTTCTAAACATGAGAGGCAAAGAACGCAACCTTAATGATTTCCTGGTAGGCTGGGGCAACCACCCTTATTTGATGGACATCTCTAGATCTCCACAAGACATCGCCGACGAAGTTATAGCAGAAAGAAACCTGCACAACCCTGCCAATCACTTCAAGAACAAGCGGATCTGGCTCACCGAATTAAAAACCCAAAATAATTCACTAATACCAGTTGTATCCTGGCTGGACACAGACAACTCGCGAGACGTCATACAACAAGCAAGACTATTATTAACAGAGTTTGAAGCGATCGCCATCAGGGTTATTTGCACTCCCGAAATAACAGGAGCCAGTTGGGACAGGGCAATCAGCATTCTTGACGCTATACCGAACCCAGAAAATGTAAATGTAATCCTAGACTTTGGAGACAGGTCGCCAATATCCACTATTAACGGTGGCACACTCGACCATAGCTTATCCACCCTGGATACTTACGGAGTTCATAGCGTTACTCTTATCAGTTCGTCCTTCCCGAGCCAGAAACCTCAGTCAGGAAGTTCCAGCACAGCTATTTGCCACGATTTAGTTTGGCAAGCGGAAGCAAAACAACTGAACGGCGCAATAAATTTAATTTATGGCGATTACGCTGGCACAAATCCCGGTGCCGCCGTGGAATATATTCCCGGCATGGCTGTCATACCTTTTGCTAGTTATTACGCACCTAATGAATGGTGGTTGAAGCGACTAGGAAGAGATAAAGAATTTGAAAACTACGTTCAGCTAGCAAGGGATATTCGTCAGTTACCCGACTACCACGGCGATGAGTTTTGCTGGGCAACCAGAGAATATGGCCGGATTAGTCAAACAAATGAGAAATATGGGAATAATGGGGTATGGAACGGCCTAAGAGCCAACCAGCATATTTGTGCAACGCTCCAATTCCTTCAGCATGAAGATGATGGCGACAATGTTTCCATCGACGACATGGTCTGACCATGAGAGTAACGAACCTTCAACCTAGTTAAAACCTTGTCTCTTATAAGGTCCCACTCTAGCGCCTCGGCCACTTCGAGGCGCACTTCTTTGATCTTCATAACGCTTTTCGTTTCAAGCTGAAACTCCTTACAAATTTCATCTAACTCCGAGCGCCACAAAAGCCCTGTAAGTGTAAATTTATCGCGCAATTTGTTGCTCGTTGCTTTCCTGACCACAGCAATAGTTCCAAGATCATCAACTACAAGAATTCCGACGCTCCGATGAGTTACGCCGAACGCTTTCTCTATGTGTTTGGAATGACAGCAAAGCCAAACCTGATCAAAGCAACTGAGATACGCATCTTGCTGCCCTTCCCATCGGGACAAGCTATCTGAGGCTGATTTTATTTCGAACGCCGTTAGCTGACCGTTGGCATGCACAAGATCTGCACGCCTAGCTTTGTTGATAAAGCAAAGCTCCCCGATGAAGACATCGTCCTCACCGTGAGGCATGGTCTTGGCGACCCATTTTTTAAGCAGTTGGCGGATATGATCTGGATTGTGCATGGCGCAGGAGTATAGCTTCTCTCTCCCCTGAAACCTATGCGGCATATGATTCCAAAAGACGCAAAGAAGGGTTTGTCTATCACTTCCTACACCAATCGCAGCCCCTTGCACCTTGCCCGCCTAGCCCATTGATGTTTATAGTCCGCCCGTCGCCCAAATGGCGACCAGGTTTGGCGACCTGCAGATCGGATCAGTCCCTTTAAATCTGATTCGGAGTTTCACCTATGGAAAGATACATGCCCCTCACCGGAATCGACCTGATCCCGGCCTCCCTGCTCATCGACACCCAAGCCCCACTTGACGTCCTGCAAGCCATGGCCGACTACCGCATCCGCACCGTCACTCAGGTGCTGGAAAACATCGCCTTCCGCGCCGAGATCGGTTGCGATACGGTGGTGCTGTCGGATTTTGCCAAACTGCTGGCCATTCCCCTGCGCGATGGCTGTGACTTGATGGATGTGATCGGCAGACGCTTGCGGGCGCAGGCGGCGGAGTAAATGAAAACGGGTGCCTTGCGGGCGCCCGTTTCTTTGTCGGAAAACACACAGAGGCATAGAATCCATCGCTCACCTCGCTCTCACTTTGCAAGGACCGTGAATGCCTTCCCATAAACGCCTTGGTAGCGTGTGTCATAGCCTCGCTCACCACGCGGGGAGTTCGCTGTCTTATGTCCATCCCCATCTAAGTGTGGCGTTGCGACCGTTGGGCGTCAGGGCAGCGGCGGTTGATCTGATGAAACAAGCCCCCTGTCCTCCGGAGCTGAAAAGTCATCCCTATTTGTCCAACGGACTCAATGCACTGAAAGCACGATTCGAGGAAATCCTTGGGCGGGAAGGATTTACACTTTCGGAGCTTCAAGAGGCGACGGTGCTGTTTAACTACGATCAAAACAGCCTCTATGACTATTGCTGCGAGTGCCACGCGAGGTTGGTCAGCCTCAATGGCCGACAATACGTGTCGGCAGTCAATTACCTGGGCAAATCCATCATTCCTCAGTTTGGGTGATTTCAAAAATGGGACCAAAGACCGAACAGCTGATTGGCGTGCTCGATCGGCTCCCTGTCGTGCTTGAAAGCGATGGCGCCATTCACTGGAGTCAGTGGATGCGCAAAGCGAGAGGACACTTGCTGAATGCTGATTACTACGGGATTGAATATCTGCTGTCAGCCTATAGCGGGATGGGCTCGTTCAATGACCTCGTTCTTGGCCAACGATGCGTCGATGGTGTTTTTGCCTGGGAACCTGGGCATGTTGAGCTGAACGAAAAGCTCGATTCACTAAGAGGTGAAGCCGCAACGCTCGCCAATGCAATTAAACGTGCTCAAGACTGAATGTAAAAAAGAATTCGTCACCCGCTTCGACTTGGTGCTGCGAGTACATTCCGCGGAATAAATGAAAACGGGCGCCTCGTCAGGCGCCCGTTTTGTTTTTTTCGAACCCGGCCAACACGCAGAGGTCGAAACCAGTGATGGCATCGCTACTGATCACAGGCCGCTGGCCTGCTTCATTCAAGGGCGAAGCCAGTAGCTCACACCACTGTAGGGTGCGCCGGATAATTTCAGCAGGCTCGGCTTCTGCCCGAGGGCAGCGGCTGACTGCTGCTCACATCCAATGCTCCCGTATTGGAGTACCTGACATGACTCAGTCAATGCGGTTCTTCCTATCAATTGTCCTTGCGACAGCTTCACTGGCATCGGCCAGCTTCCTGAACACTGCCGGTGCGGCAACCGCCGAGGATCTGAATGTCGACTCTCGGCAAGCGTTGCAAACACTCTATAAGGCCAGGCCAGTTGCCGAAACCATTTCGCGCGACGCCAAAGCGATTCTTGTCTTCCCGAAAATCATCAAGGCGGGTCTTGTGTTTGGTGGCAGTTACGGCGAAGGCGTGATGTTGAAGGACAAGAAAGTAGAGAATTACTACAACACCGTAAGTGGGTCTTGGGGGTTACAGGCAGGCGCCCAGTCGTATGGCTATGTGGTTTTCCTGATGAACGAGAAAGCGGTGGACTATTTACGTAAAAGCAAAGGATGGGAAATCGGCGTAGGCCCAACTGTTGTTGTGGTTGATGAAGGGGTGGCGAAAAATCTGTCCAGTACGACGTTGAAGGACGATGCCTACGCGTTCATTTTCGACCAGCAAGGGTTAATGGCCGGGATCAGCATCGAAGGCACCAAGATTTCCCTGATCAAGCGCTAGAACCGGTCGTTTGGCGCTTACGGGCGCAAGCGATGGAGCAGACAAAAACGGGCACCTGAAGGCCTGAAGGGCGCCCGTTTTTTGTGTCCGCAATTGGTGATGCATCAGCCACCCTGGAGCGTTACTGCGTGCTTTCGATCAAGGCTTTCGCCGTAGCCACGGATCATCTCCAGCAATGACTTCACCCGCAGCGGCAGATTCCCGGCCGGGTACACCGCGTGCATCTGCGGGCTCTCACCGCTGCTGGAGGTGAGTTTGTACTGGGGACAGACCCGCAGCAGGCGCCCCGCTTCCACTTCGGGCTCCGCCAGCCAGTCCGCCAGGCGGGCGATGCCGAGGCCCGCCAGGGCCGCCTGGAACGCCGCCGAACCGGAGTTGAAGCGGAACTTGGGGTGAGCCCGAACGCTGATGGCCTGCGTCTCACTACGAAAATTCCACTCCTTGAGGATCCGCGGTGCCGTGTGCAGGATCAGCGAGTGCGCCTCCAGCGCCTCGATGGAGTCGGGCATCCCTTGCCGCTCCAGGTACTCGGGGCTGGCGTACAGGTAACGTGAATAACTCCAGAGCGCAAAGCCGATCAGGTCACTGGATTGCGGATACCCGCCACGAATCGAGAAGTCCAGCTTGCTCTTGGCCGGGTCGATGGTTTCATCAGTGAAAATCACGTCGACGTTCACGTCTGGATAACGCTCGGCGTACTGCGCGATCAGCCGGGGCAATACCCCGTGGCCGAGAAACTCGGGGGCGGAAAAGCGGACCCAGCCGTAGGCCTGGCCGCTGATGCCAGCGAGGTCTTCATCCGCCTCACGTTGCAGATCCAGCATTTTGTAAGCGTGAGGCAACAAGCGCTCACCCGCCTCGGTCAAGCTCACGGCATTGGAGGAGCGATTGAACAACTTGACTCCGACACTTTCCTCCAGAGCCTGAACAGCGCGGGTCAGCGCACTTGGGGAGCGCCCCAGAGTACGTGCCGCGGCGACGAAGCTGCGCTTGCGTGCCACCGCGGCGAATGCTTCAAGCTCCCCCAACATATCCAATGCCATGCGCCACCTCGTTGCACTTTTCACAATGTTACATTGCAACACAAAAAAAGCGCTTCCGTTAACCTCGCTCTCCCACAGGGATGTAGGCAAACGGGAGTAGAAGGACGTGTCGAAGCTGGATGAAATACTCGGGAAATCCGCAGCCGGTATCGGTGAAGTTCATGAATGGCCGCAAAAAAAATCAGCGACTTCGACCCGACAGGAAATACCGCACATCCATCTGTCGTTCGAAGAACAGCGCACACTTGAGGCCGGCCTGGCATCGCTGGCCGTGACCGATAGCGCCTCGGGCATCCGTCATATGCCGGCCTTGGGCGAGTTGTTGGAGAGCGCCCTGTGCGCCGAGAAAATCCAGCAGTTGCGTAATTTTCCCCAGGCCCGTGAGGTGGCGATGATCGTCAGGGGCCTGCCGCTGGACCCGCAACTGCCCGCCACGCCCTACGACAAAGAGCCGGGTATCGAGAACCTGTCGGTTCTGGCCGGGGCTATCCTGTCCGTGCTGCAAACCCTGCAAACCCATCCTCTGGCGTACGAGGGTGAAAGCGACGACACCGTGTTCCGCCACGTATCGCCCAAGCACAAGCGAGAGACCGAAAAGAGCTCCTATGGCTCGCGCATGGACCTGGACATGCATGTCGACAATCCTCACCTGCCCTTGACCTGCGAACCCGTATCGCAATTGTCGGCCTGCCCGGAGTATTTGACCCTGACCGGCCTTCGTTGCGAGCTCGGCGTGCCGACTCGCATCGTCGCCATTGACGACGTGCTGGCCATGCTGCCGACCGACGTCGAAGAAGAGTTGTCACAACCGCATTTCACCGTTCGCCGACCGGCCTCCTTTGGCAAGCAGGGCAATGTGCTGGAAAACGTCCCCCTGTTGTACAGAAACGCAGCCGGTGGCCTGTATTGCCGCTACAACCAGGCAAGTGTAGAGGCGACTTGCGCCAACGCGCAGCTTGCCCTGCAACTGTTCGCCGCCGCCGCCAATCATCCCGATGTCGTGCACCACATACTGCTGCAACCGGGCGACATGCTGATCTTCAAGAACCAGCAAACCCTGCATGCCCGGGACGGTTTTACTCCCCGCTACGACGGCCGTGACCGCTGGATGCTGCGCGTCTTCGGGGTCAACGACCCGGCACGCGTGGTGCCGCTGACCCCTCACCAACCTTTCATCGTCAGAGCCTGATTTCATGGTCGATATTGTCATCCTTTGCGTGTTCGCCTTCTCTGCCGGCCTGATCGATGCGGCGGTGGGCGGTGGCGGACTGATCCAGATACCCGCGCTGTTCAACGTGCTGCCCACGGCACAAGCGGCGGCGCTGCTGGGAACCAACAAGGTTGCGGCAGCCTGCGGCACCGCATTCGCGGCCCGGTCTTTCGTGCGCAAGGTGGTGATCAACTGGAGCCTGGTGATCCCCGCCGCCTGTGCGGCGTTTGTCATGTCCTTCTTCGGTGCGGCCACAGTGTCGTTCGTGCCCCAGTCGGTGATCCGGCCGGCGGTGCTGCTGTTGATCGTGCTGATGGCGATCTACACCTTCTGGAAAAAGGACTTCGGTGCCCTGCACAAGCCCATGCACATCGGGACCAAGGAGAAACTGCTGGCGATCGTCATCGGCGGTGCCATCGGCTTCTACGACGGACTGTTCGGCCCCGGCACAGGCAGTTTCCTGATCTTCCTGTTTATCCGCTGTTTCGCCTTCGACTTCCTGCATGCCTCGGCGTCGGCCAAGCTGGTGAACATCGCGACTAACGTAGCGGCGCTGATATTCTTCATTCCCACAGGTAACGTGCTCTACCTGATCGCCATCCCCATGGCGGCATTCAACATCCTTGGTGCGCTGACCGGCACCTGGCTGGCGGTTCATAAAGGCGTGCCCTTTGTCCGGGCGCTGTTCCTGGTGTTGTTGGTAATTCTGATCAGCAAACTGTCCTACGATCTGTTCCTGTAAACCTGAGGAGAACCCCATGCATGCAATGTTCGATCGACTGGTGGCGTTACTCGATGCCCGTGCAGCCTCCTACCGGGTATTGCTGCACGATGCCGAGGGTCAGTCAGCGCGGGTCGCCGAAATCCGTGGCACTGAGCCCGGCCAGGGTGCGAAAGCCATGCTCTGCTCGCTCAAGGGTCAGGCTGAAGCCTATGCCCTGGTGATACTGCCGGGGGACCAGAAACTCGACATGAAGAAGGTCGGAGTGGCGCTGGGCGGAAAAAAAGCCGAACTGGTGAAAGCCGAAACCGCCATGGAATTGACCGGGTGCCGAATCGGCGCCATCCCCCCTTTTGTCTTCGATGAGCGGATTCAATTGATCGTCGATCCGGCCCTGACCACTGGCTACAGCGAAATCGCCTTCAACGCCGGTCGGCTTGATGCGTCGATGGTGCTCGATACGCAGGATTATCTGGCGATTGCCAAGCCTCGGTTGCTGGATATCAGCCAGGCCTGAGCAGATCGCTATTGCCTGGGGCGATGCGGTTTCAACCATTGCTGGCGTCGATAGTCACCATCACGTCAATGAAGTTCTCATAAAAAATCCTCGGCGTAACATCCGCTCCATACCCAGCCAATAACACCCCGGAGCACACCATCATGAAACGCCAAACCCTTCTCAGCATCGCTTTCTCGGTTTTTGCAGTAAACGCTTTCGCCGCTTCCTCTACTCACCCGGTCGTCGCTGAAGGCGGCTCGGATCGCCTGATTGAAAGCCGTGTGGCTGAAGGTGGTTCGGATCGTCTGATCGAGAATCGCGTTGCTGAAGGCGGCTCGGATCGTCTGATCGAAAACCGCGTCGCTGAAGGTGGTTCGGATCGTCTGATCGAAAACCGCGTCGCTGAAGGTGGTTCGGATCGTCTGATCGAAAACCGCGTCGCTGAAGGTGGCTCGGATCGTCTGATCGAAAACCGCGTCGCTGAAGGTGGCTCGGATCGTCTGATCGAAAACCGCGTCGCTGAAGGTGGTTCGGATCGTCTGATCGAAAACCGCGTCGCTGAAGGTGGCTCGGATCGTCTGATCGAAAACCGTGCGGCATGAATGAATGGCTTTACAGCAACACTCGACCAAAGGACCCGGCCTCATCAGCCGGGTTTTTTCATGCCTTTTTTTAATGCCCGACTGCATCGATGTTTGCCCGAAGCAGCATAGACGCGGGTTTCAGCGATTTGGCGCCCGCGCTGAATCATCAACAACGACCGTCCGTAACCCCGCCCCGACGGCCTCTCCCCCTTCGCTATTCTTAACCACACACACCGCGGGCACGGCTTGCGGCATCAAAATCAGGAGTAAGGATCCAGGTAAGGAGCACGCCACTTCAAACTGAGTATCAAATATGAAAATGCTACTGATAGTCGAGTTTCCCCATGAGCCTTTCAACGCGTTTGTCAGGTCGGGGAAGGTCGGCGAAATCATGAACCGTATCCTGGACACCATTAAGCCCGAGGCGGCTTATTTCACTGAGCAAGATGGCATGCGAGGTGGGATTTTTCTGATCGATGTCGTGGATTCCTCCGAAATACCCGGATATGCGGAACCCTTCTTCCTTAACTTCCAGGCCAACTGCAAATTCCGTGTGGTCATGAACCCGCAGGACCTGCAAAACGCGGGTCTGGAGGAACTTGGAAAAGCGTGGGCGTGAGGCAATGATCAATGAGTGAGAAACCTGTGGCGAGGGAGCTTGCTCCCGCTTGAGTGCGTAGCACTCACAAGAATCGGCAATGGTTGCCAGATTTTTTGGGGCCGCTACGCAGCCCAGCGCGAGCAAGCTCGCTCGCCACAAGGTAGCCGACTAAATCCGGCTCGTTCATGTCGAAGCGCGTTCACCACAAAGGCGAAGCACTGACGCTTACTGAACGGTTTTCAGCTTAACCACATCACCGGAGATTTTGGTGGTGTAACCGGTCAGGACCCAGGCCCAGAACCAGTTTTCCTGCACTTGGGTGTTGATCATCGCGTCGCCACCCTTGGCCTGGATCGCCGCGTTCTGAGCGCGGATGAAGCGGTTGTTCTGCTGGATCGGGATGACGCCGAACAGCAGCAGGCCAGTGGCGGTCGCTTCACTGTGGCCGACAACGGTGTACTGGCTGCTGTCGTATTGCTGGGTCTTCATCGGGGTGCCGGTGCAACCCGCCAGAACCAGGCCAAACAAGGCTACGGCAACCACTTTGCTGAGGTAATTCACTGTGTCACTCCATTAGAAATACCCGGGATCCATCTCTCGGGCGGCGCATACTCTAACGGAAGAAGTGGCTCATTGATATCACACAGCACTGAAAAAACTGATCGATGAGAGACCGATCATTGCGGCTGAAATGTCTGAAGGTAGGCCAACAGGTTTTCGATCTTTTCAGGATCGCTGAGGCCCCAGAAAATCATGCGGGTGCCGGGGACCACTGCCTTCGGCGCTTCGATGTAGGCGGTGAGTGTTTCACGGGTCCAGACGACGCCTGATGATTTCATCGCATCTGAATACTGGTAGTCCGCCGTGCTGCCTGCGGGGCGGCCGAAAATGGCATTGAGTTGCGGACCAAAAAAACCTCGCGCTGAACTCCCCACTTGGTGGCAGCCGCCGCAGATTCGCTTGAACAGTTTCTCGCCCGCCTCAGCATCGCCAGCCGCTACTGCTTGCGTGCTGAACAACCCCATATTGAGCATCAAGGCCAAGGTGAGTACGGCGGCGTTTTTCATGTTCGGCTCCAAATCAGGTGCGGCTGACAGCAAAAGCGGGCGGCTATTTCATCATGTCTGGCTGCTACACCGAAATACTGATCTGGACCGGGCGTGTCACTCAACTCCCACACGCTTGAAACTTCTTCCGGTAAGCCGCCGGTAGCAGGCCCACACGCTGCCGAAAAAGCCGGCGAAACGAGTTGCCATCTTCGTAGCCCACTTTGTACGTGATGCTGTCCAGGGTCATTCGTGTGGATTCGAGCAACTGCTTTGCCTTTTCCAGACGCAGCGTTTGCAGGTAGGTCAGCGGCGTGTAACCGGTGGCTTCCTTGAAACGCCTTTTGAAGTTCCTGACGCCGAATCCGAATCGCTCGGCCATGTCATTGATCAGCAGCGGCTGATGGAAGTGATCTTCCAGCCACGCCTGAACCCGCAGGATTTCGCCATCCCCATGGTTCTTCGGCATCGACCACATGACATAAGCCGATTGCTCGCTGCGTACGTTGTCGGCCAGCAGGTATTTGCCGCACTTCTGCGCCAGCTCCAGTGATGCGAAGCGGCGGATCAGATGCAGCAAAAGGTCCATGGCGGCCGTCGCGCCACCGCTGGTGATCACGCGATTGTCTTCACAGAGGATCCGCGCCTCTTCCAGACAGGCCCCTGAATACCGGCGACGAAAAAAATCGGCGAAGGCCCAGTGTGTGGTGGTACGAATGCCGTCCAGCATTCCCGCTTCGGCGAGCATGAACGCCGCCGTACACATGGAAGCCATGACGGCACCTTGCGCGTGCTGTTGACGCAGCCACGGCCCATAGCCGGGAAATGCCGGCAAGGCGTCCTTCAGGGTGAAGAGAAACCCCGGGATCAGCACCAGATCGGTTCGGGAAATGTCGGCGATGGATCGGTCCACGCGCAGCGTTTGCCCTCCCCATGCGGCGACATCGGCGCCATCCAGCGAGGCGGCAACCACCTCAAACGGCGCACTGGCGGTATCGGCGAACAGGTTGGCGGCACTGAGCACCTCCAGCGCAAGGGTGGCGCTGGCGGCGGAACATTGATCAGCCAGTAGCAGGGTGACGTGCATGAATCATCCAGATTGCGCTTTTCGCATGAAAAAAGTCATTTGTGCACCTACCTTATCCGATTTCCGCCCCCTAAAGTTCACCGGTCATTCAATCCTCGGCGTACTTATGAATCTCTGGTTCCGACTTATCCTCATGCTGTTCCGTCGTCCATGGCGCAAACCGGTCGACGGCCTGGCCACCACCGTTATCCGCCTGCGCGTCTGGCCGCTCGACCTCGACCTCAACCGCCACGTCACCAATGGCCGCTATTTCACCCTGGCCGACGTAGGCCGCATGGATTTCGTGCTGCGCAGCGGCGCCTTTCGAGTAGCCTTGCGCAACAAGGCCGTGCCGATCGTTGGCGATACCTGGGGCAAGTTTCGGCGCGAGCTGAAGCTGTTCGAATCGTTCGAGATTCATACCCGCATACTCGGCTGGGACGATAAATGGAGCTTTATGGAACACCGTTTCGTGAGCAAAGGACGGGTGATTGGCGTCGTCATCATGCGGGGTCTGTTCCGCTCGGCCAAAGGCACAGTTACACCGGTCGAGTTCGTCCGCGAGCTGGGGTTGGCCGAACAGTCACCCGAGATGTCGATGTGGCTGACGGCCTGGTCGCAAAGCTGCGACGACATGAGCCGTCAGCTGCGAGGGGAAGAAGCTAGTTGCTCAACCGCCCTGCTGTCATCGATGAAGGAGCAGCAATAACGTCCGCCTGAGCTATCTCAGGCTTTTCCTCCGCGCCCTCCCCGTTCAGCGCCTTGTTCATCTTTACCGTGTCCAACGCGCCGACCCACTTGGCAATGGCCATGGTGCCGACGCCGTTGCCGATGGTGTTGGTGATCGCGCGTGCTTCCGACATGAACCGATCGACGCCCAACAACAGCACCATGCCCGCCACCGGGATGGTGCCGAGGGAGGACAGCGTCGCCGCCAGGATGATGAACCCCGAACCGGTCACCCCCGCCGAGCCTTTGGAGGTGAACATCAGCACCGCCAGCACGATCAACTGGTCCATGAGGGTCAGCGGCGTGTTGGTCGCCTGGGCAATGAAGATCGCGGCGATGGTGTAGTAGATCGCCTGGCCGTCCGGGTTAAAGGTCAAGCCCGAGGGAATGATCATCCCGGCGACGGGTTTGGAAACGCCGGCCTTTTCCATCTTGGAAATCATCTGCGGCAGCACCGATTCCGAAGAGCTGGTGCCCAGTACCGTGAACAGTTCTTCCTTGATGAACTTCAGAAACTTCCACAGGCTGAAACCGCTGTAGCGGCAGATCGGCCCGAGCACGAAAATCACGAACACCGCGCAGGTCAGGTATACGCACGCCATCAATTTGCCGAGGGAGAACAGCGAACCGAAGCCGTATTTGCCGATGGTAAAGGCAATCGCCCCGAAGGCACCGATGGGGGCCAGACGCATGACCATGTTGACGATGCGAAACATCCCTTGCATCAGGCTATCCAGCGTGTCGACGAACACTTTTGCGCGCGGCCCGACATGCGCCAGGGCAACACCCAGCAGAATGGAGAACAGCAAGATTTGCAGGACGTTGCCTTTGGCGAATGCATCCACGATGGTGTCGGGGATGATGTTCATCACAAAGTCCATGAACGACGCATGTTTCACCGCCGTGGTGTAGGTCGCGAGGCTGGACGTATCCAGCGAGGCGACATCGATGTTCATGCCCGCGCCGGGTTTGAACACATCGACCACGACCAGGCCGACCACCAGCGCCAGTGTGGAGACCACTTCGAAATAGAGCAGCGCCCGGAAGCCGACACGCCCCAACTCTTTCATGTTCTCCATGCGCGCAATGCCCGTCACCACCGTGAGGAAAATCACCGGGGCAAGCAGCATTTTGATCAGTTTGATGAACGCGTCACCCAAGGGTTTGAGCGCGGCTCCAGTCTCGGGAATGAACACCCCGACAATGGCACCGAGGATGACCGCGATGAGCACTTGTACGTAGAGTTTGCCAAATATTCTTTTCATGACAGGGCCCTGATTTTTTATTGTTGTCAGGAAATGCCAAGGGACCGGATTCAGCGATCTGCCCCTTGGCGCTGTGCCGCAGTACTACTTTGAGTCGGTGGGAAATATCAGCGGTTGATCAACGCAATGACAGCATCGGTGATCTGCCGGGTGGTGGCCGTGCCGCCCAGATCCGGGGTATGCAAACCGCTTTCGGTCACGGCTTCGATGGCCGACATCAGCTGTTTCGCCGCGGCCGCTTCGCCCAGGTGCTCGAGCATCATTGCCGCGGTCCAGAATGTGGCGATCGGGTTGGCCACGCCTTTGCCGGTGATGTCGAAGGCCGAGCCGTGGATCGGTTCGAACATCGAGGGAAATTTGCGTGACGGGTTGAGGTTGGCAGTCGGCGCGATACCCAGGCTGCCGGACAACGCGGCGGCCAGATCGGACAAGATGTCGGCGTGCAGATTTGTGGCGACGATCACGTCCAGCGTCGACGGTTTGAGCACCATGCGCGTGGTTACGGCGTCGACCAGTTCCTTGTCGATCTTCACGTCCGGAAAGTCCTTGGCGACTTCGTAGAAGATCTCGTCCCACAACACCATGCCGTGACGCTGAGCGTTGGATTTGGTGACCATGGTCAGGTGCTTGCGCGGACGGCTGCGCGCCAGTTCGAAAGCAAAACGGTGAATGCGCTCGACCCCGGCACGGGTGAACACCGACACTTCGGTGGCGACTTCTTCAGGCAGGCCCCGGTGCACGCGACCGCCATTGCCGGAGTATTCGCCCTCGGAGTTTTCACGCACCACCACCCAGTCGATCTGATCACCGTTATGCAGCGGGCTTTTCACCCCTGGCAGCACGCGGGCCGGACGCACGTTGGCGTACTGGTCGAAGCCCTGGCAGATCGGCAGGCGCAGGCCCCACAGGGAAATGTGATCCGGCACATTGAGCGCACCGACTGCGCCGAAGAAAATCGCATCGAACGTTTTCAGTTCTTCCAGGCCACCTTCCGGGATGTAGTAGCCGTTTTTCAGGTAGTTATCCGAGTTCCAGTCGAAGTGTTTGAAGGCCAGTTCGAAGCCGGACTTTTTCGACAAGGCTTGCAGCACCTCGACGCCCGCAGCGATCACTTCCACGCCGATGCCATCACCTGGAACCGCAGCAATTTTGTATGCGCTCATCATCAACTCCACTCTCGTTACGTTCTTGTTGTGCCTGTCGAACGGGGGTGTTCAATCAGGGTGTGAGCGGAGTATATGTAGTGAGCAAATGAGCGTGAGTTACTCCAAATCACTACATAGATGAATTTGAGTTACCAATGAGCCAGACCCTGGATTTGTCTTTTTTCTACCTGCTGGCCAACAAAGGCAGCCTCGCCGCGACGGCGCGAGAGCTGGGCGTGACCCCGCCGGCGGTGAGCAAACGCTTGAGCGCGCTGGAAGCACGGCTGGGCATCCGCCTGGTCAACCGCACCACGCGCTCCATGAGCCTGACCTCGGAAGGTGAACTGTATTTTTCCCATGCCGCGCGCATCCTGACGCAGATCGATGAGGTCGAGCAGCTCATCAGCAGCAGTCGTGCAACGCCGAAAGGCCTGATTCGCGTCAACGCGTCTTTGGGTTTCGGTCGTCGCTACATCGGCCCGGCATTGGGCGCGTTCTTCGCGCAATACCCGGAGGTGGAAATACAGCTGGAAATCAGCGATCACCCACTCGATCTGGCGACTCACGGGTTTGACCTGGGCATTCGTTTTGGCACGCTGCCGGATGCGGCCTTTCATGCGCGCAAGATTGCCTCCAATCGCCGTCTGCTCTGCGCCTCGCCGCTGTACCTGGAAAAGCATGGCGTGCCGCAACGCCTGGCGGATTTACAGCAACACAACTGCATCTTCCTGCGGCAAAACGAAACGCCCTACGGCGTATGGAGCTTTACCAACGGTGGGCGCACGCAAAACGTCAAAGTGCGTGGCGCGTTAGGCTGCAACGACGGTGAAGTGGCCCTCAATTGGGCGCTGGAAGGTCATGGGATTCTGCTGCGGGCCGAATGGGACATCGCCCGCTACGTGCGCAGTGGCCGCTTGCGCCTGGTGCTGGAGGACCAGACACCGACCCGCGCCGATGTCTATGCCATCTACCCGCAACAGTTACACCTGTCGGCGCGAGTGCGCAGCCTGATCGATTTTCTGGTCGAGCGTTTCAAGCACATCGATCACCTGGATGAACCGGAATCTGTACTCGACTGAACAACACTACGAAAGATTGAGCGCCACGGCGGCGCGAATCAGTGCCTTCAAGGCTGTTTCATCAATCCGGTCGCCCTCATGAATATCGATGGCACGTCGGGTGTTGCCATCGAGGCTGGCGTTGAACAGTCCTGAAGGGTCTTCCAGCGAGGCGCCCTTGGCAAACGTCATCTTCACGGCATTCTTGTACGTCTCGCCGGTGCAGATAATGCCGGCGTGCGACCACACCGGAACGCCCCGCCACTTCAACTCCTCGACCACTTCGGGGTCGGCTTGCTTGATGAGCGCTCGAACCCGAGCGAGCGTCTCGCCCCGCCAATCATCCAGTGCCTTGATTTTCGCCTCGATCAGCGCAGAGGCAGAGCCCTGCCCCTCAGTGTCCTTAGATCCAGCCGTCTCCTTGCTCATAGTGGCTATCCCTCTTCATAATGATTGTCGCTCGCCTGCCTCTTGAGTATCGCTGACAGGACTACAACCCAGGCGTTGCAGTTTGACCCACAACGGGTCGTTTGCCTTCAAATCTCCGATGGGTGCAACTTGTGCACTCACGGAATAGCAAAACAAGGACGTAACAACAGTGGAAAAGGAAATCATCCTGATGCGTCATGGCCAGCCCAATCTGGTTGTGCAAGACAAAGTTTCAGCGCGCGATATGAAACGCTGGATCGAGCAATACGACCTGTCAGAAATCATCGACCAACCCGCCCCGCAATCGAGTGTGGCGCTGGCGCGTACCGCCAGAATGATCGTGTCGAGCAGTGCGCCCCGGGCGCTGACGTCTGTTCGAGCGCTAGGCCTTCAAGCCAGCCTTGTCGATGATATGTTCTGCGAAGCGCAGCTCCCCCATGGACGATGGACACTGCCGCGCCTTTCACCATTTACGTGGGCATTCATTCTTCGTGTTTTATGGTTGTGCGGTTTCTCGGGGAAGGTCGAGTCTGCCAGTAAGGCCAGAATGCGCGCCAATACGGCAGCTCAACGGCTTCAATCCCTTGCCGACGAAGGGCCCGTTTTACTGCTCGGTCATGGAATAATGAATCGAATGATTGCCAAGCACCTGGAGGCTACCGGATGGATTCGCCATACCAGCAATGGTAATCGGTACTGGAGCGCGACGGCCTATCGAATGAGTCCGCGTTAAGGCACGACGACAGTCCCCAGACTGATTCCCGGCGCCCTGGCTGGTGGTCAAATAAAAGCTAATATTCAGCTGTATTCCCCTGCAAAGGACCGCAATCATGAGCCGGCTCGAGTTACTGACCAAATGGAATCGCATGATCGTGCGGTTGCAGATCGAGCACGAAATCAGTGCCCGGGATTTCGAGAAGTTCAGCTGGAAACTGGGCATCCCTTGCGTGGTGTTGTCGGCGATAGTCAGCGCCAGCGTCTTTGGTTCAATCAGTGACTCATCGCCAGCATGGCTCCAATATGCAGCCGGCATCCTTTCACTGCTGACCCTGGTGCTGAGTTCAGTGCAGACCTTCCTGAACTTTGATACCCGGGCTGCCGGGCACAAAGACACCTCCGAGAAGCTCGGTGCGATGTCTCGCGAGATTCAGGACGAAATCGCCAGCGGCAAGGACGAGGCTATCCTGGGGCCAATCGTGCTGGACATCCGCAAGCGCATTGATTCGATTCTGCTGGATGCCCCGACCCTGCCCAAGTCAACCATAAGGAAACTGGGGGATGTTCGCATCCACCCGGAGACGCAGCCAGAGGAGCAGGAGATCGTCCCGGCTTGAATACAGGCCCGATGCCGGTCCGCGACATCGTGACAGGAGGCGTTTGAGATGCAACTCATCACGTTGAAAATCGACAAACCGGAAGCGACGAATTTCATTTTTGGTCAGACGCACTTCATCAAGTCCGTTGAAGACCTCCACGAAGCGTTGATAAACGCCGTACCAGGTATCCAGTTTGGCGTGGCTTTTTGTGAAGCCTCCGGCAAATGCCTGGTGCGATGGTCTGGCACCAATACCGCCATGATCGAGCTTGCGCAGAAAAACGCGCAAGCCATTGCCGCCGGCCATAGCTTCATCATTTTCCTCGGCGACGGTTTCTATCCGCTGAACGTGTTGAACGCCGTCAAAATGGTGCCAGAGGTGTGCCGCATTTTTTGTGCAACAGCCAATCCAACCGAAGTGATTCTTGCCGAGACGGAACAGGGACGCGCGATCCTGGGCGTCGTGGATGGCTTCTGTGCCAAGGGCATTGAAGGCGACGAAGACATCCTGTGGCGCAAGAATTTGTTGCGGCAGATTGGCTACAAGCTGTGAAACACGTTTCGCTGCTGAGCTAACGATGGGCTGCCGCCGTCGACAGCCTCACCTGCCGGAATTCTGCACAAGTTGCTCAATGAAGAATTCCACATGCCCTCGCGGATGAGTTGGCAATGGCCAGCTGTCGACGTTGTGCGCAAGGGCCTGGAAAGCTTGAGCGCACCTGGAGCGCGGGAAGGCTTCAAACACTGCACGTCCCTTCTGCACGGCTTTGTGCGCACTGTCGTCGTTCGGCACCGCGCCGACGTATTGCAGCGAGACATCGAGGAACATATCGGTAATCTTTTCCAGCTTGGCAAACAGATTGCGACCTTCCGCCGGACTGCCCGTCATGTTGGCCAGCACGCGAAAACGGTGCAGACCGTAGTTCAGATTGAGCAATTTGATCAGCCCGTAGGCGCCGCTGATCGAGGTGGGTTCATCGCATACCACCACCATCACTTCCTGAGACGCGCGGATGAAATTGATCACTGAGCCACCGATACCGGCGGCTGTATCGATGATCAGCACATCCAGTTTGTCGCCGATATCGCTAAAGGCCTGGATCAGCGCACGGTATTGCGCAGGCTCCAGATGAGTCATGGCCTGCAAACCAGAAGAGGCCGGGGCCACACGAATGCCGCCAGGCCCTGGCATCAGTGCTTCGGACAGCTCGCAACGCCCTTCGAGAACATCGGCCAGTGTGTAGCGCGGGGTCAGCCCCAGCAGAATATCGATATTCGCCAGGCCAAGGTCGGCGTCCAGCAGTACGACGCGCCGCCCCATTTTCGCCAACGCCAACGAGAGGTTAACCGCCACCGTGGTCTTGCCCACACCACCCTTGCCGCCGGTCACAGCGATAACTTGCACGCAATGCACATCATCCATTTGTCTTTCCCTTCCCTGCGCATCGTGTGCCACTACGTAATGGCTACCATCCAGATGCCGGAAGAATAGCTGAAAAGCGCGCAATAGCTGCCTTGTCTCCCGACGAGAGGCATTTCGCCAGCCTCCATTGAATCGTTTCAAGGAAAATGCCGACAGAAACCACCAAAATGGCTAAATCCACACATCATTGATTGCGGTTCTTTTCCCGGCCTGATCACCGGTGTTCAGCACACCACGCGGTTCGATCAGCAACAACTTCACCTCGCGTTCAGCGTAAGGCTTGTGTTCGATACCCTTGGGAACGACGTACATTTCTCCCTGCCCGACCACGACCGCCCCCTCTCGAAAATCGATGCGAAGCTCGCCTTCAAGGACGATGAAGGCTTCATCGGTATCGGCATGGGAATGCCAGACAAAGTCGCCTTCGATTTTCACCACCTTGAACTGATAGTCGTTCATTTCGGCAATCACCTTGGGCGCCCATTGCTCGCTGAACAGGGCATATTTTTCGGCAAAGTTAATCGCGGTACAGACCTGGGAATTCATTTAAGTCACCCTCACTGGACAAGATATCGAGCCCTGACTTTAGGGATGACCTGACGCTGCGTATTGCACGATTGTGCAAGTCGACCGGGGCCATTCTCAAGCAAGGCCCAACCTCTTCAGCCATCGGCCGGGTGAAACGCCATAGGTCTGGACGAATTGACGCGTCATGTGGCTTTGGTCGAAAAAACCTGCCCATACGGCCGCCTCTGCCATCGAATGGCCCCCAATCATCAATGCTCTTGCCAGGTCGAGCCGGCGTTGGGTCATGTACCGATAGGGGCTCGTACCGTACAGCGCACGAAAGTCGCGGCTCAGGCTCCAGCGATCCCGGCCACTCGCTTGCGATAACTCATCCAGGGTAATGACCCGATCCAGCGAGTCATGAATCAGCGCACGCGCGCGCTCGGCCGCTGCAAAATCAAACGACTTGCGCCGCCCACGCTGGCCAGAGAGCGTGTCCAGCACCTGCGCGAGATCATAAATAGCATCGTCTTCTTCCAGGGGCTCGATGCAAGCGTCGAGGTTTTGCAGCAGCACCTGGGTTGCGGCACCCAGCCGTGGGTCGCTCGATAAGCCGCCCTCGATAAATGGCAACGGCTTGCCGCCCAGTACCTTCTGAATCAAGGCCGGTTCGATGTAGATCATCCGGTAATGAAAACCCGCTTCGGTACCGGCCTCACCGTCATGCACCTCGTCCGGGTGCAAGACGATGGTTTTACCGGGCAGGCTGTGGCGTTGGGATTTGCGGTACTGGAAACTTTGCACACCCGACAGCGTTCGCCCGATGGCGTAAGTATCGTGGCGATGCGGCGTAAAGCCATGGCCGCCAAAAAAGGCTTCGATGCGCTCCATCTTCAACGGCTGCGCCGAGCGCTTGACCCAATCCTTGTTGCCCTTGGTCTTAGTCATGTCCCTGTACCACTCGAATGATGTCAGTACGTTACCAGTGCGAGCGTCTGCTGTCCCAGGCTCGTGACCCACCTGGATCGGGCCTCTCAGCGTAGCCGTAAAATTTGTCTGTTCCCCTCGTGAACCAGTTTTGAGACCCGCAGTCATAGCCGTGCCGTAAAAGACGCTCGCCCAAAGAAGCGCTCATGCGGTTATTGCTCATATTTATCCCACCCTTATCGTCGTCAACTCATCAGAGCTGTCTGTTCATGCGCCCGACTGTCCGCTGCTGCCGCTTTATTTCGCTGTGCCTGATGCCTTTGTTTCCGCTGTTCGCCAGCCCCGCACATGCCAGCGGGGAACGGCAATTGGTGGAAGTCATCAACGATTACCGCGCCGATCCCGACCGCTGCGCGGGGCGTGCGGTCAGGCCGTTACGGCCGCTGGCGCTGAAATCGGACTTGTCCTTGCCGATCGGCTATGGCGGTGGCTTACGGGAGGGGTTGAAGGCTAACGGCTATCAGGCGGTGACGGTGCGGACCATCCGTCTGGTCGGCGCGCAAGACGCCGATGAGGCGTTCGACATGCTTCAGAGCGATTACTGTGGGGCGCTGCTCGATACCCAATACGCCGACATCGGCGTCACTCGTGCCCGCAGCGAATGGCGAGTGGTACTGGCACAACCGGTGCTCGATGGGCGTATCGGCGATTCACGCGCCGCAGGCAAGACGTTGCTGGCGCAGGTCAACGCAGCACGAGCCAGACCACGCATGTGTGGGCGCCAACGCTTTGCCGCCGCGCGCCCATTAACCTGGAACGCCGCCCTGGGCGCCGCCGCGCAAGGCCACAGCAAGGCAATGGCCTACGGCAACTACTTCGCCCACCAGGACCCCGACGGCGATATGCCGGCGGATCGCGCCAGAGCCGCCGGTTACCGCGGCCGGCAGATCGGCGAGAACATCGCCGCCGGGCAAGGCTCGCCCAGCCAGGCGATGTCCGGCTGGCTGGCCAGCCCCGGGCATTGCGCCAACCTGATGAACCCGATGTTTACCCAGGTCGGCGCGGCGTATGCCAGCGATTCGCGCAGCAACAAAGGGGTTTATTGGACGATGCTGTTTGGCGCGCCTTGAGTGAGGGTTTCGAACCGTCCATAGAAAATGGCTGGCGCTGGGACTGGGGTCAGTCAGTCAGGGCTTGAACACCACACAGGCTCGTTCGCACAAGTTTGCGCCTACTTCAAATCGAGACAGTAGGTGTAGTAACCCGTATCGCGCACATAGCCCAATGACTCATACAACCGTTGCGCGAGGTGATTGTCCGTGGCCGTTTCCAGCACCATGCCCTTGGCGCCGGTCAACAGCGCAAAGGCTCGGGCGGTGTTCATCAGCAACGTCCCTACCCCTCTGCCGCGGGCGGCAGGTGTGGTGAAGAGGTCGTTGAGCAGCCAGGTGCGGTGGGCGTCGATAGAGGAGAACGTCGGGTACAACTGGACAAAGCCGAGCGCTTCGCCCGTGGAGTCCTCGGCGAAGAAAATCACCGATTCGTCCCTGGCGATGCGCTCTGCGATGAAAGCGCGAGACTGCATCAGGTTCGAGGGCTGGCCGTAAAAGCCTCGATAGGCGTCGAAGAGGCTGGCGACTTTATCGATGTGGGTTGCATCAACGCGCAGGACCTGGACGGCCATGTGGGTGGTCTCCGAACAGATGAGTTACTTCGGTTGCGCCACGGTGCGCAAATAAGGTTTCAGCGTCTTGAAGCCATCCGGGTATTTCTTCCTGGCGTCCTCATCGGAGACCGAAGTGGGAATGATGACGTCCTCGCCCGGACGCCAGTTCACCGGCGTGGCAACGGTGTGCTTGGCGTTCAGTTGCAGAGAATCGAGCAGACGCAGCACTTCATCGAAGTTGCGCCCGGCACTCATCGGGTAGATCAGCATCGCCTTGACCTTTTTGTCCGGGCCGATAATGAACACCGAACGCACCGTGGCATTGTCCACGGCAGTCCGTGCGCCGCCACTGGCATTCGGATGAATCATGTCGTAGAGCTTCGCCACCACCAGGTTCTCGTCGCCGATCATGGGGTAGTTGACCGCATGCCCCTGGGTCTCTTCGATGTCTTTGGCCCAGGTCTTATGGTTACTGACAGGGTCGACACTGAGCCCGACGATTTTGGTGTTGCGCTTATCGAACTCTGGCTTGAGCCCCGCCATATAGCCAAGTTCAGTGGTGCACACCGGGGTGAAATCCTTGGGGTGCGAGAACAGAATCGCCCACTTGTCACCGATCCACTCATGGAAATGCAACGGGCCTTCAGTGCTTTCAGCGGTAAAATCCGGTGCTTCGTCACCAATACGGATTGCCATGTTCGTTCTCCTTACTGTTGAGTCGTAGGGAAGTCGCCGGAATGCTGGCTGCTGTTCCGGCGGCATTCGGTGTCTGCGTTGAACCGTCAACGCGGATCAGTATAGGAGACGCTTGAGGACCCGGTAGTTAGCCGCGCGCCCGCCCTGCCCCCTTTGATGACCGGGCATTCACGCCTCTGAACTGCGCTCGACCGACACCGCAAGCGCTGATGTCCTGGCCAGCCAGTAATAGAGCATGCCCGGCGCCACCAGCCCGACGATCCAGGAAATATCGACACCGCCGAGCTGCGCGACCATTGGTCCGGAGTAGAAGTGAGTGTCGACAAAAGGCAGTTGGACCAACACCCCGAGCACATACACGCTGATCCCCAACACATTCCAGCGGCCATAACGCCCCGCCGGGTCGGACAACGCCGGGATGTCATAGCGTTCCTTGTTGATGAAGTAATAATCCACCAGGTTGATCGCGCTCCACGGCGTGAAGAACGTCAGCAGAAAGAGGATGAAGTACTTGAACGTACTCAGGAACGAGTACTGCCCCAACAGCGCCAGCGTGGTGGACGCGCCGACAATCGCCAGCACAAACAGCATGCGTTTGCCGGCGGATATTTCGAAGCCACGACGAAAGCCGCTGATGATGGTGGCCACGCACATGAAGCTGCCATAAGCGTTGAGAGTCGACACCGTGACCTTGCCGAACACCACGCTCAAGTACAGCAGGGAGGCCATCACCCCGGTACTGCCCAACCCGACGATGGTGGCGACTTCATGCCCGCGAAAATTCGCGCCCGCCAACGCAGCGGCGAACACCCCCAGCACCATGGAAGCCTGGGCACCCAGCACCGTTCCCAGGCCTACGGCGGTGAACGTCTTCCAGGACGAGGTCTTGCTCGGCAGGTAGCGTGAGTAGTCGGCCACATAAGGGCCGAATGCGATCTGCCAGGATGCGGAAAGAGACACCGCCAGCAGGAAAGTACTCCAGCCGAAATGGCGGTTTTCCAGTAACAGACCGATGTCATTGAGCGTCATCAGCCGGGTAAACAGATACACGAAGGCGATGATCCCCAGCACGCTGGCCACCCTGCCCACCAGGTGGATGACCCGATAACCGAAGAGGGTCAGAAACGCGATGCAGGAGGCGAAAATCAGGATGCCGGCGCTGTCGCTGACATGGACCAACTGGGCAATCGCCTGCCCCGACAGTACCGCGCCGGTGGCGCTGAAGCCAAGGTACATCAGGCACACCAGCACAATCGGAATCGCCGCCCCATAGACCCCGAATTGCACACGACTGGAGATCATCTGCGGCAGCCCGAGCTTGGGTCCTTGTGCAGCGTGCAGCGCCACCACCGCGCCGCCGAGCAACTGGCCGATCAGCAAACCAATGAGTGACCAGAACACATCGCCACCCAGCACCACGGCCAATGCGCCGGTCACAATCGCCGTGATCTGCAGATTGGCGCCGAGCCACAGGGTGAACTGGCTGTAGAGGCTGCCATGGCGCTCGGTTTCCGGGATGTAATCGATCGAACGTGTCTCGATCAGGGGACTTCGCTGCTGGGTATCGCTGATCTTGGTCATTTTTTTGTTCTCTTCTTATGGGGTAGACGCTAATACCGGTGAGTCGGTGTTAAACCTGTGGGAGCGGGCTTGCTCGCGAAGGCGGTGTACCCGGCAACATTGATGTCGACTGACACTCCCTCTTCGCGGGCAAGACGGATCACCGCACCGCCGCTCCCGCAGGGATTTCGCTTAACCGTACTAATCTGGGTCGCCAACGCAACGGCATTAAGGCATCAGATCCAACGGCATCACCTGCCCTTTTGTTCGCTCGTCATACCAACGCTGCAGAACATCGGGTAAGCGTCCTTTCCAGCCTGACACATTGGTGTAGTAACGGGCTCGGGAATTGTTCTGCTCATCGAACACCAGCAGCACTAGCCAAAATCGGACGTCTGCTGTACGCATGAAGATGGCGGCGTTGGTATTGCCCAGGCCGCGTACCCACATTTCAGTCACTTCGGCGCCCGGTAGGTCGTTCGACTCGTCGCCGATCAGCCTGGAACTGCTGCTGTCCACCAGCGCCTGGTAATCGTCCTTGAGCAATTGCCGCAACGCATCGTCTTCTTGCTGCGTACGCGCCAACCCCAGACTCAGCAGATCGTTTTCCAGAGCCAAGGGCTGTTCCGATGCGACATAACGCCCCGCATAGAACACGCCCATGCCCGCACCACAATCGGCATCGGCGCCGTCCTGGGTGACATCAAGCACGCCGTTGATGGCTTGGAAGGTCAACGCGCATTCACCTTCGACGTAATGCGCCTGAGTGCCATCCAGTTTGGCGACGCCATCCAGGTCGCCAGAGTTGGCGCCGCTCGCGGCAGAAACTTCGAACACGAGATGAGTCGAATCCCGGCGCTTTGTCTTCAGCTCAGCTCCCGTCGAAACGCCCCAGGGAATGCGTTGCCAAGTGGCGTCCCAGGTAAACGGAATGGCCGCGCGTTCGAGTTCAGTGATGCGCATCAGGTACTGTTGGCGCAGGCAATCGATTTGGTCTGCGCAGCGGTTACGTTGTTTCAACCACTGACGTTGGTCTGCCTTTAACGCTTTAGGGTCGGTGACTTTTTCCAGCGTAGAGCGCCAGACCGCTCCCATTTTTTGGTCCAGCTTCGACGTGTAAGCATCGGCGCAAATGGCTTTTTCACTGGAGCTGGCGGCGCTGGTGCAATCGAAGCTACTGGCATGGGCTGCGGCAGAGAATGCGAGAACCCCCAGCAGTAAAGCGCGGCGAGCGTCAGAGCAGAACAAGGTCGGGTGCATGGGCAGATTCCATTCTTTGAGCGCGCCAGTATGCCGAGACAAACGTGAAAAGGCGCTTGTTTTGGTATGGCTCACTCGCCACAAATCTCACAGGCAGCGTAAAGTCACGCTCATTCTCAAGGAGCAAAACATGGCTCATCCGTCGCCCCCGCCACCACGGGAAATTTATCTCTCGCAGACATCCGACCGGGATTTGTTCAATCGCATCGCCAGTGAATTGGCACGAGGGCTGGGCGGGACCTGGACGGCACAGATCAATGGGCTGGACCAGCGTTATTGGGACCTGGCCGTCGAGGGGCAGACGATTACGCTGCATCTGGAACACTACCTGGGGATCATGCTGCTGGTGGAGGACGCGGATCCGGACTGGATTGCGTCGGAGCGTTTTCAGGCGGTGGTGCGGCGGTTGCAGACGGATTGAACGATAACGGGCGCCATGATCGGCGCCCGTTTTATTTGAAGCGAGGGGGACATCTCATCCGGGAATCACGGGTGTTTTCAGATTTTGATTTCACTGGCCGGCACCACATCGATCCGCGCCACGGAACCGGTCAGATGCGCCAGATCCTTGTTGTGTTCGGCGATGATGTCATCGGCGCTCATCGTGCCATTGTCGATCGTGGAATGGCCGTCGGCGGCCAGCACCACGTCGTAGCCTCGCGATAATGCCTCGCGGACGGTGGCGTTGACGCAGCAGTCGGTTTGCAGGCCGCAGATGATCAGGCGGTCGACGTCCAGCTCTTGCAGATATTCATGCAGGTGGGTCTGGTAGAACGAATCCGGGGTGGTTTTGCGCACGCGCAGGTCTTGGGGTGACGTCTTCAGGCCTTCGGCCAGTTGCCAGCCTTCGGCGCCGTATTGCAGCAGATTGCCCTCTTCTTCGTGCTGGATCAGGATGACCGGAATATTGGCGGTTCGGGCTTTGCTGCTGAGGCCGTTGATGGTGTCGACGACGCGCTGGATGTTGAAGCATTCATACTCGCCGGCGCACAGCGCGCGTTGGACATCGATGATCAGGAGTGCGGTGCTCATGGCTTCCTTCCTTAGACAGGTCGCTGGAACGATGGATTTCAACTCCCTTCTAGCCTGTAGCCACTTGCGAGGCTACGTTTTGCGAGGATACGTTCAAGGGTCGGGGATCGAGGCCACCCAGGGAGTCGGGGTGGCCGATGATCGCCTGTATCAGTAACCGAGTGACAACCCGGTATTACGCCGAGGGTCATTCGCCCCATAGAAGCGGTTCTTGCCCACGGGCTTGCCTTCCAGCGAAGGCGCACCTACCAGAATAGCTGCAATATGGTTGGGGTCCTGTGGCCCGGCAAACTTGTGGCCCCAACTTTCGAGCATCTTCTTGGTGTCCGGGCTGGTGGCAAAGTTTTCCAGGTTGGTTGCTTCCGGCAGCCATTGCTGATGGAAACGCGGCGCATCCACCGCTTCCTGGATGTTCATGCCGTAGTCGATCACATTGAGGATGGTCAGCAGGGTTGCGGTGATGATGCGACTGCCACCGGGCGTGCCGACGACCATGACGACTTTGCCATCCTTGGTGACAATGGTCGGGCTCATGGACGACAGCGGTGCCTTGCCAGGGGCAATTGCATTGGCTTCGCCCTGCACCAGGCCGTACATGTTCGGCACGCCGATTTTCGAGGTGAAGTCGTCCATTTCATCGTTGAGGATGACCCCGGTTTTGCTCGCCATCACGCCGGCGCCGAACCAGTCATTGAGGGTGTAGGTCACCGACACCGCGTTGCCCCACTTGTCGACGATCGAGTAATGGGTGGTGTTGCTGCCTTCGTGGGGTGCCACGCCGGGTTTGAGCTCGCGGGACACGCCGGCCTTTTGCGGATCGATGGCGGCGCGGATTTTGGTCGCGTAGTTTTTATCCAGCAAATGGGCGATCGGATTTTTCACGAAGTCCGGGTCGCCGAGGTAGCTGTTGCGGTCTACATACGCGTGGCGCATCGCTTCGATCTGGTAGTGCATGGCCTGAGCCGAGCGGTAGCCGAGGTCTTTCATCGGGTAGCCGTCGAGGATGTTCATGATCTCGCAGATCACCACCCCGCCGGAGCTTGGCGGCGGTGCCGAGACCACGTGATAACCGCGGTAGTCGCACTCGATGGGTGCCAGTTCGCGGGTCTGGTATTTATCGAGGTCAGCCTGGGTGATGATGCCCTTGTTGGCCTGGCTGGAGGTGACAATGGCGTCGGCCACCCAACCTTTATAGAAACCGTCGGCGCCCTTCTCGGAAATTTCCCGCAGGGTTTTGCTCAAGTCTTTTTGTACGAGTTTCTGGCCGACCTGCATCGGCTCGCCATTGCTCAGGAAGATCGAACCCGAGTCGCGCATGTCTTTCTTGAAGACGTCTGTGGCGTACTCCAGCAAATCGACATCACCCTGCTCCAGCACAAACCCGTCTTCGGCAAGCTTGATCGCCGGGGCGATCACCTCCTTGCGGGGCTTGGTGCCGTATTTCTTCAGCGCCAACTCCATGCCAGACACAGTGCCCGGCACGCCAACGGCCAAGTGGCCACGGGTACTGAGATCAGGGATGACGTTGCCCTGCTTGTCGAGGTACATGTCGGCCGTGGCGGCCAGCGGTGCTTTTTCACGGAAGTCGAGGAAGGTCTTGCGCCCGTCCGCCAATTGAATCGTCATGAAACCGCCGCCGCCCAGGTTACCTGCCGCGGGGTACACCACCGCCAACGCATACCCCACAGCAACGGCTGCATCGACGGCGTTGCCGCCATTCTTGAGGACATCGACGCCGACGTGACTGGCCAGATGCTGGGCGGTGACGACCATGCCATTTTCGGCCGCGACCGGTGCAACGGAAGCCGCATGAGCCATCAGACAGCTCAGCGCCAATGAGGTCGCCATGAGCGATTTGGCAAAAGGTTCAAACTTCATGGGTCGGTCTCTTTTTTGTTTTTAGGCTCTGTGGAAAAACAGAGGGAACGGTTCAAAAGCAGTTGGCAAGTATGGCTGCTATTACGTATTGCGCCTCCCCGACGAGGCAGTATGCTGGGCGCCTGTTCAGCACGTGTGCGGAGTCCGCCGGCATGACCTACACCTTCACCACCCTGGCGTCGCCGGTCGGCGAGTTGAAACTGGTCGCGAAAGGCTCGCGGCTGGTAGCCATCCTCTGGGAAAACGACAAACCCGGCCGGGTAAGACTGGGGCCGATGAGTGAAGCGCTGGACAACCCGATCCTGATACGCGCCACGCAGCAGTTGCAGGAATACTTTGCCGGCACGCGCAATCACTTCGAACTGGAGCTGGACTTTGCCGGGACGGACTTTCAGAAACAGGTGTGGCAGGCATTGCTGACGATTCCGTTTGGCGAGACGCGCAGCTACAGCGATATCGCCCGGCAGATCGGCAATCCCAGCGCGGTTCGGGCGGTGGGCGCGGCCAACGGCAAAAATCCGATATCGATTGTCGCGCCGTGTCATCGGGTGATCGGGGCGTCGGGGAAATTGACGGGGTTTGCCGGGGGGCTTGAGGCCAAAGAGCGGTTGCTGACGCTGGAGGGCTGCGAATGGTCGGGGGCCGGCAGGATGGGTGATTTGTTTTGACTGAATGGGCACCGATACAAACAGCCCGATTTATTCATTCTCCAGCGCAAACGCCTCGACAATCTGCTCGATCACCGCTCGCACCCGTGCGGTGTGACGCAGGTCCGCATGGGTCACCAGCCACACTTCATACGGCAGCGGGCGCGTGCGTTCCGGCCAGAGCCTGACCAGCCCATCGCGCTCGCCCATGTACACCGGAACCTCCCCCACCCCGAGACCTGCGGCAATCGAACGACGCACCAGCAGGCTGGAACTCAGGCTGGCGACAATCCGCCCGCGGCTCAGGGGTTCCGAGACCAGGGTCATGTTCTTGTTGCCCTGCAAGTACGGCTGATACACCACCAGATCATGCCCCTCGAAGGCCGAGCCCGGTTGCGGCATGCCGTTGGCCTCGACATAACTTCGCGAGGCGAACAGCCCCACCGGCCAGCGTGCGATGCGCCGGGCGATCAGGTCGGGATTGTCCGGCCGGGTGTTGCGCACGGCGATGTCGGCTTCACGCTTGGCCAGGCTGAGGATTTGCGTGGAGGCGTCCAACTGCACTCGCACGTCGGGGTGCACTGCATGCAAACGAGCGATGGCCGGGATCAGAAAATCGATGGCCAGAGAATCGGTGGTGCTGACGCGCACATTGCCGATCAGTCGCTCGTCGAGGCCCTGAATCTGCCGCTCCAGCTCAAATGCCGAATGCTCCATCTTTTCCACCGATTGCAACGCCGCTTCACCGACCGCAGTGAGCGCATAGCCCTCGGAGGTGCGCAGAAACAAAGTCGCATTCAACGATTTTTCCAGCGCGGCGATACGCCGGCCGACGGTTGCCTGATCGACCTTCAGCACCCGCGCTGCGCCGCGTAAGGTCGATTCTCGACATACCGCCAAAAACACTCGCGCATCATCCCAATTCATAGTGTTTCCTGTAGTGATGCATATACGCATCATCGTAGCGCGAAATCGCTGCAATATTGCACCGGCGTTCCTCGATATGCTTGAGGCCAAGCACAAATTCACAGGACCGCTCCCATGCACAGCACCTCCCTCGACACTGGGCGCAGCGCGATCTGGCTGCCGATCTTCGCGGGCCTTTGCGCCAGCCTGGTCAGCATTGGCCTGGCGCGTTTTGCCTACACGCCGTTGATTCCGTCATTGATTCAGGCCCAGTGGTTTTCCGCCAGCGACGTGGTGTACCTCGGCGCCGCCAACCTGGTGGGTTACCTGATCGGCGCACTGATCGGCCATCCGCTGGCCCGTCGCACGTCCAACAAAGCCGCTTTGCGGCTGATGATGCTGGCGGTGACACTGGCATTTTTTGCCTGTGCCTTTCCGTTATCGGTGAGCTGGTTCTTCGGTTGGCGATTGCTATCGGGGATTGCCGGTGGCGCGATCATGGTGCTGGTGGCGGCGACCGTGTTGCCCCATGTGCCCGCCTCGCGCCGAGGCCTGGCCAGCGGTGCGATTTTCCTGGGCATCGGCTTGGGCATCGCCGGCTCAGGCACCCTCGTTCCGCCACTGCTGAGCCTTGGCTTACAGAACACTTGGCTTGGGCTCGGCGCCTTGGCCTTGATTCTGACCGCCGCCAGCTGGTTTGGCTGGCCGTCATCCGTTGCCAATGAAACAGCTGCACCGCACGCTCAGCACACCAAATCGCCGATTGATCCCAACCTTTATCTACTGTTTGCACAGTACGCGTTCATGGCTGCCGGGCTGGTGCCAGCCATGGTGTTTCTGGTGGATTACGTGGCCCGCGGTCTCGGTGCCGGGCCCCATGTCGGTGCACTGATCTGGGTGATGTACGGCCTCGGCGCGATTGTCGGTCCGGTGAGTTATGGCTTTCTGGCCGATCAATTGGGGGCGAAGCTGAGCATCCGCCTGGTGCTGGTGGTGCAGGCGATTGCCGTCGGCCTGCTGGCTATATCGAGTTCGTTCACCGCCCTGGCCCTGCTGGCAGTCATCCTCGGTTCCTTCCCGCCGGGCATCGTGCCGCTGGCGCTGGCCCGGGTGCATGAGCTGGTACCGCAACACCATCAACAGCAAGTGGCCTGGAGCCGCGCCACGGTTTCATTCGCAACCTTTCAGGCCATTGCCGGTTTTGCCTACTCGGCGCTGTTCAACGTCAGCGGCGGTCATCACGGGTTACTGTTCGTCATCGCGGCCGGGGCCATCGTCGTCGCGCTCTTGCTGGAACAGGCCTTGCGCTTGTTGAAGCTAAGGGACCGGATGATGCCGATGAGTTGTTCATGATCGCGCAACACAAGTTTGCGGCTATCGATAACCACGCGCCTGCACGTTGAACAACTGCGCATAACGCCCACCCGCCGCGACCAGGCTGTCGTGATCACCCCGCTCAAGGATCGCCCCCTGGTCCAGCACGATGATGTGGTCGGCATTGCGTACGCTGGAGAAGCGGTGAGATATCAGCAACGTCATGCGCCCTTCAGTGTGTTGGCTGAAATGCTCGAACACCGCAGCCTCCGCCGCCGGGTCCAGGGCTGAGGTCGGTTCATCCAGAATCAGGATATCGGCGTCGCGGCGCATGTAAGCGCGAGACAAGGCAATCTTTTGCCATTGCCCACCGGACAGCTCTTGCCCACCGGCAAACCATCGCCCCAACTGCGTGGCATAACCACGATCCAGACGCTCGATGAAGGGCGCAGCCATACCCTCGGCGGCCGCTTGCTGCCAACGGGTTTCATCGTTGAACGCCAGGGTATCGCCGACACCAATGTTCTCGCCGACGGAGAACTGGTAGCGAATGTAGTCCTGGAAGATCACGCCGATGCGCCGTCTCAGCGCCTCTTCTTCCCAGGCCTGCAAATCACTGCCATCCAACAGAATGCGGCCCTGATCAGGGCGATACAGCCGCGTCAGCAACTTGATCAGCGTGGTTTTGCCCGAGCCGTTTTCCCCCACCAGCGCAACACTGTGTCCGGGCAACAGGTGCAGATCGATGCCCTGCAAAGCAGCGCGGCTCGCCCCCGGATAACGGAAACCGACACTCTCGAAACGCAACCCATCGCCAGGCACCGCACCCACGGTAAGGCTTCCGGCATCGGCCACCACCGGCTCAGCCAAATACTCATAGAGGCTCGACAGGTAAAGGCCATCTTCATAGAGACCGCTGATCGCGCTCAAGCTGCTGCTCACCGCCGTCTGCCCCTGCTTGAACAGCACCAGGTACATGGTCATTTGCCCGAGGCTGATGCTGCCGTGAACGGTATCGACCACGACCCACGCATAGGCCAGATAAAACGCCGCGGTGCCCAGCAGCCCCAGTACAAATCCCCAGCCATCGCGACGCAATGTCAGGCGCCGGTCTTCGGCGTAGAGACGAGCAAACGTATCCCGATAACGCTGCAACAACAGCGGCGCGAAGCCGAACAGTTTCACCTCTTTGATGTAGCCCTCATGGGAGAGCAGTGTCTCGATGTAGTTCTGCTGCCGACTCTCCGGTGCCCGGCGCGTGAACAACCGAAAGGCATCTCCGGAAAAGTGCGCTTCGGCAAAGAACACCGGCAACGCCCCGACCACCAGCAGCACCAGCGCCCAAGGCGAAAAATGCACCAGCAACACACCGAAGCTGATCAACACGATGAGGTTCTGGATCAGCCCCAGCGACTTCATCACCAGCGCCAACGGCCGGGTCGATGCTTCGCGCCGAACCCGAACCAGCTTGTCGTAGAACTCGGAATTCTCGAATTGCACCAACGATAACGTCTGGGCCTTCTCCAGAATCATCGTGTTAACCTTCTGCCCCAACTGCACCCGCAACAACGACTGCTGCACCGACAACGCGCGCTGCGTCCCGGACAGCAACGCAAGCACGCCCGCTTCAAACAGCACATAGCGCACGACCGGCCACAACGGCGCGCTGCCCTGTTGCGCGTGCAACTGCATGGCGGTAACGACCGCGTCGACAATCCGCTGCCCCAACCAGGCCGCCAATGCGGGCAGCACCCCGGCAATCAGTGTCGCCAGCACCAACCCCAGGAACAGCCCGCGTGATGTTCCCCAGACCAGCAGCAAGGCACGCCTCGCTTGGTCGAGCAAAGAGGCGAAACGGGTAAGGACAGGCATAGGGCAATGGGCTCGGTGGCGGATGTAGAGGGGCGCGGCAGGTCATACGGTATGCGGAATGAGCAACGCCCACTTACGTGGATATGAGGCGATAAGCCTCGCCTCGTCCATAGGAAAAACATCTAAAAAAGCACTGCCGCTCACCACGTTTTAGCGCTTTGCTATGAGGAGTCAATGCCCATCTGGATTGCAAGACGAACCTGATCGTCCAACCGATGTGCCCCACTCAATGAACGGGAGCAGAACATGAAAATCAACCCTTACCTGATCTTTAACGGCAACTGCCAGGACGCCTTCAACTTCTACGCCAAAAGCCTGCCAGGCCAGATCGAAGTCATGATGACCTTCGGCGAAACCCCGGCTCGCGAGCAGGTGTCGACAGACTGCCACAGCCTGATCATTCATACTCGCCTGCTGGTAGGCGACCAGGCAATCATGGGGTCGGATACCACACCTGATCGCCCCAGCGCAGGTATGAGCGGATGTTCGGTTTCGTTGAATGTCGACAGTGTGGCTGAGGCGGAGCGAGTGTTCGCAGCACTGGCGGAAGACGGCAATATTCAAATGCCACTAGAGACAACATTCTGGGCCGCCCGTTTCGGGATGCTGGTCGATCGGTTTGGCGTGTCATGGATGATTAATTGCGAAAAGGATCAATGAGCGGGTCTGCCCCCCCGGTTAGTCCATAAGTCTAATGGCTCTTTAATATCAACTTTGGCTTTTTTTATTCAATAACCAGACGAAATAACTACCTCGTTCACAAAATCAAATTTTGATACAAAATATTACGAATATAATGCAAAATGAGTCAATTAATATACCCACTCTCATTTGCCCTAAAAAGAGGCGACAGTTGAACTGGCGCCTTTCGAGCGCGCACCCAAACTGCCATAGAACACCGTGGAATATCCTTATAAATCAAATCCAGATATCAAAAATGCGGACTTTCGCACAATTTATACGCAAGACTTCTCAGTGATGCCTCGTTCTGTAGCCTGATCCGCGGATCAGCCACGCTTCAGTGTTGGTCATAGAAAAGTCAACCCAGCCGGCCTAGTCCGGCGCCAAGCGGCTCACCAACTAAGCCGGGTATCAGAAAATCAAATTGGCTAAAGCCTCCACAGTTGGCTATGCCATTGAATCAGCTGAAACTATTGACGATGGAATGAGGTCTGTTCACAAGGCTGAAATGTTATAAAAAGTCAGATAACTTCAGTATTTTGTGTATTAAGATTGCAACGCCAGCACATATGAGTAATTTGCATGATGAGTACTGAGAGCAAAATCGAAAATAGCCAGAAGGGTATTCTCGCTATTGGGCACACTTGGCGCTCGACAGAGAAACTTCGGCAGTTATTTGTACCCAATCTCACACATGTTTATACATTAGATTACCCAAACCTGCCAAACCTTGATAACGGAGTGCATCCGCACGACGCGGTATTGATCGACATTGAAAGTCCTTCCATCCTTGATGACTGCCTGGCACTCATTAAAAAGTTACGGACAACTCCATCGGAACTGGCCATTATCGTTGCAATCAATTTTCGCGCTCCGCAAACCAAAATTGAATGTTACCTGGCCGGCGCCGATCACTGTATCAATGTACCGAACGACCAAGATGAAAAAGCCAGGTTAATTTCGGAACTGCTCGAAACACCTGAATGGCAGCCCGCCATCAAGTTGACCCTGGACCAGACATGCCTGCACTTATACAACAATGAGTTCAAACTGGATCTGGCCTATCAGGAAATGAAAGCTTTGGATGCGCTTATTAACGCAGAAGGCAATATCCTGCACCATGACTCCATGGCCGAATCCATGGGTTTGAATATAAAGCTTTATGATTCACGCGTTCTTGAAAAGTCCATTAGCCGACTGCGAAATAAAATCAAAAAGCATTTTGGTATTAACATTATTCACAGCGTTCGCGGTTATGGCTATCGATTGCTTCGAGGCGTTGTATCAGTAAAACAAACAAATTTTCACTCTTAAAGGGACTACATGATGGAGCCCGGCAGGCAATATACAGTGCAAGATAACTTTGAATTGGTTTTCTTCAGGCAATCGATTCTTAAACGAAACGATGAACTGTTCGGCAGTGAGATTTATGCCAAGGCAACCAAACAGCAGACACCCCTGAACAAGGGGTATCAGCCATTGCATCCCGATCACCCGTTGGCGGTTTATCGTGAAGTACTGATGCGGATCCAATTAAATGCCCTTTCACAGATCGAGGCCATCCCCCCCGTACAGACACCCAATAAACTGTTCGTGACCATGAACCAATCCGCGTTGTTGGATAAAGCGTTCATCAAGGAACTGAACGACGCTCAAACGACACTCAAGAATCATGGGCAACAGTTAATCCCCAGCATTAACGGCAGTTCGGCTCTTTCTTTCAACCTCAAAGAAAAAAGAACCATTATCAATCACATTCATTTATTGAAGGACAACGGGATCGAGATCGCTTTCGACGGCTATGACTTAAGCGATGACAGCGCGGAAAAACTAGTCAGCCCGAAGCTGTTCGACTACATAAAAGTGGACTTGACCCGATCCAATTTCGACATCATGGTCGATAACAGTCAGGACTTCTTCAACAGGTCTTACGACTGCCTGAGCGGCATGATCCATGACAGCAAGGTCAAGTTCATCGCGGACCGGGTCGAGCACAAAGCACTGCACACACTAGCCCGTAGCATGCCTTTCGATTTTTTCCAGGGGAGATACTACTCTCCGACT
Source organism: Pseudomonas sp. DF5 (assembly GCF_058148225.1). Classification (NCBI taxonomy): domain Bacteria; kingdom Pseudomonadati; phylum Pseudomonadota; class Gammaproteobacteria; order Pseudomonadales; family Pseudomonadaceae; genus Pseudomonas; species Pseudomonas sp. DF5. The sequence continues at coordinate 114,689 of NZ_JBYVYM010000007.1, read as the reverse complement.
GAGGTTATTTAAGCTTTAAAAATTTCACCAAACTAGGAAGGAGCCTTATTGTGAATACACCTAACAACAGCTTTCTAATTTTCACCCGAGATCAACTGGCACGACAAGCCATAGAATCGCTTCTCGCACAACGCCTGTATTTATCTTTTGAAATCGAATCTGCAAAACTCAGCAGCGAACGCATCCGCAAGAGTCGATTCACGCACATCCTGCTCGACCAGGCCGATATCTCGCTGAGCGATGTCAGCTTTATCCGCAAGAATCAAAAAGATGCGGAAATCATACTCATAACTCCCAACTCGGAACATTCAGAACTCCATCACTTCTCGCACTTCGGGGTTGATGGCTTTCTCAAGAAACCGGTGGCAGACGCAGAGTTCATCTCAGCAGTCAGCCGGGTTAAAGAGTCACGGGGTAATCCCGACATCTGGTGGTTTAATGCCGACGACAGAACATTAATCAAGGAAGATATAACCATCCCATTGACTGGCACCGAATCGTTAATGCTCACCCAACTGATCATCAGTGATCGACGGGTACTCAGCAAGAATGATCTTATTCTACGCATCGATAAAGACCCGGAGAATTACAGCGGCCTTGAAATGTGCTTGAGCCGGTTACAGAAAAAATTCAAAACCGCCGCCAACGGGGAGCGCCTGATCCGTTCGGTCAGAAACCGTGGTTATTGCCTGGCACAAAGGATAAGAATCGCATACTGAGTGAGATCGCAAAAACAATAACAATAAATGCGACTTCTCACACCACTCGATACCGCTGACTGCCTGCCCCCCTCACCTTGTACTTCCCGCCGCCTGTCCTTCACACGTCCTTCTATCCATAGTTCCTGCCGGGTTTCCTTCCATGGCGGGCAAACGCTTATCGGAATGCTGCAATTATATAGACGATTTAGCGATGCCCTCCTAATAAAAGAGCACGACCTTTTATAACAAGAGCCCTGGAAATGGCGTCCGTTATAATTCGTCTGACACCCACAAAGATTAAGGTACTAGTATAAAAACCGGACACTGAGACAACCGTATCAGCTGACTAGAAAACAACATTCGGATGGCCAGCCATAGCCCGCGTTATTCCCTTCCAATAATAAAAACAATTTCTGACCGAACTGCGCTCGCTCAGCCTTTGCGCGTGGCTGCCATTTATTAACCGTCGACTGATACACAACGTGGCGCACGCCCGAGGGACACCGCGATGGTACATAATCGTATTAATCGAAACAGCATATCCAAAGGACTGACCTTCTGGGGGCAATGGATAATTGCCATCACTTCAGTCAATGCGTTGTTATTTGCTCTGGCGCTGTACCAGACAGGAGAAATCGAAGCTCATTATCGCGTACTTGCAGTGCTGACTTTCCTGGGCTCGGTCCCTTCTTACTCCCTGCTGCTGGTCTATCACAAGCAACATGGTTACCTCTCCGGACTGGGTCGACTGCTGCTGGGGTGGCTGCTGACACTGGCCGGCCTGACCAGCATCGGCTTTCTCAGCAAGACCAGCGAATTGTTCTCCCGGGAAATCATCCTGGTCTGGGCGGTGGCCGGTTATTGCGTGCAGGCTCTGCTGTACCTGCCTTTGCACAGTTTTTCCAGGCACTACCATCGGCAACTGCACAGCCAATACAACACCCTGATCATTGGCACCGACCAACTGGCAGTGAATCTGGCGGACAAGCTGGCCAAAACCGAGTTTCCGCCGCTGGTGGGCCTGATCAGCTCTAAACCCAACGAGCTGTCGACCAACGTCAATACCCACCGGATCGTGGGCCAGTTGCAGGAGCTGCGCGAGCTGATCCGGGTGCACGATGTCCGGCGGTTGTACATCGCGCTACCCTTGAGCGAAGCCAAACAGGTCGAGGCGCTGTACATCGACCTCCTCGATTCGAATGTGGATGTGGTCTGGGTCCCCGACCTGGGCAGCATGACGTTGCTCAATCACTCCGTCAGCGAACTGGATGGCCTGCCTGCCATTCACCTCAACGAAAGCCCGCTGACCAGTTATCCGACGGCGGCGCTGAGCAAGACCTTGTTAGACAGAGGCCTCGCCGCCCTCGCGCTGATCGGCTTCAGTCCACTGCTGCTGGTGATCGCCGTCGCGGTGAAGATCTCCTCCCCCGGCCCGATCATCTTCAAACAGGAACGGCACGGCTGGAACGGCAAGATCATCAAGGTATGGAAATTCCGCTCCATGCGCCTGCACGACGACCACCAGGTCCGTCAGGCCGGCCGTGAAGATCCGCGCATTACTCCGGTCGGCCGTTTCATTCGACGCACCTCCATCGATGAACTGCCGCAGTTCTTCAACGTGCTGCAAGGCCATATGGCACTGGTCGGCCCGCGGCCACATGCGATTGCCCATAACGACTACTACACCGGCAAGATCCAGGCTTACATGGCCCGTCATCGAATCAAACCGGGCATCACCGGGCTGGCCCAGATCAGTGGCTGCCGTGGCGAAACCGAGACACTGGACAAAATGCAAAAGCGCGTGGAGATCGACCTCAACTACATCAACAACTGGTCGTTGTGGCTCGACATCAAGATCCTGATCAAGACTCCCTTCACGCTCTTTTCCAAGGACATTTATTAACCGCTGCGATTCACCCCCCGCCTTTTCTTCAGCTTGTGGCTAACAACGCCACAATCCGGGCAGTCAGATCTCTGACTGCCCGAGCCTCTCTCCCCCGCCTCACCCCATTCGCCCTCTGTTTTGTAGCAGCTGCCAACGGCTGCGTTCGCCCGTAGCAGCTGTCGAGCCTGCGAGGCTGCGTTCGGCTGCGCAGCAGTCGTGAATCCGGCTGACGTGGTTTGCCTGATGCACCGCAAGTTCTGGTTTGACGACTGCTGCGCAGCCGAACGCAGCCTCGCAGGCTCGGCAGCTGCTACAGATTGCATTACGGAACATATGCCGGATGGAGTGGCAAGAGAGGTGTTGCTGGAGGGGGGGGGATATAGCGAGGGTCAACGGTTACAACATGCCGACAAACTGCAAGGTGCCTAACGCCTTTTCAACGTACCCAGTACCTTGAAATCAATAACCCCATTAACACGCCGATACTATTTGCCAGCATGTCGTAGGGCGAGGCCGTACGCAGCGGCATCATACCTTGCGCGAGCTCAATGAGTACGCCTGCGAGCAAACACCCCAAGGCTGTCCAGGTAAACTTCACATTGGGGAAAGCCAAACGGCAACTGCATGCAAATACCAGAAAGCCGATCCAGTGATGCAGCTTGTCCTCTTCGACGAACAGCTCAGGGATCGGCTGAGGGCGCAAACCTGCGTACAACAGGATCACCGTCACAGCGGCAAAGGCCAGGCTCCGGAGCCAGAATGGCAACTCGACCAAGCCTTTGAGCCGTGTGATCATTCGGTGATTTTCTCGAAGTTGTTGTAGAACAGGTCGCTGTTGCGCCCGTCGGTCATGGTCTGCAACGAGTAGGAACGGTTCAGGCGTGCACCGCCATCACGGGTCAGTGGCGCCCAGACGATATTGGCACGGCGCATGGTCGAGGTACTCATCAACTCGTCGAACGGGATGGAAACATAGATCCCCTTGTCGAAGCTGCCCTCGCCATATTCCGCCTTCGACGCAGTGGTCAGAGTCACCCAGGCGCCAAACTTCACGCCGTTCTTGAACTCCCGCGACAAGTCGATGGTAGTGCCCCAGTCCCGTGCCAGATAACGCCCGACGCTGACCGCTGCAAGCATGTCATTGGGCAATTCAGTATAGCTGGTGACATGACCCGTTATGGTCTGGTAATCGCGCAGGCCGAAGCCCTGGTCAAAATCCCGTTGACGCACGAAATTCAGATCGGCACCCACCGACCAGCGTTTCCCGTTCGGTCGATACAGCACTTCGCTGCCGACCCCGGCATACATGGATTCCAGATAGCCGCCATAGACCATGCCATACCAGTCCCGATCCAGCTGCGCCGCATGGTTGAACTGGAATGTCGGCATCATCACATCGGAGGTGGTCAGGTATTGACGCAAATCGGTGCGCACTCGCGGCAAACCGCTCGGTGCATCGTAGGTGAACTTGTCGTAGTTGTTCAGCAGGTTGGCACTGAGCAGGCCGCTCCACCAGGTATTGCGGGTGAAACGGTACTCCGCGTCGGCATCGGCGGTGAACTGATAGAGCAGTCCGTCGGGGCCGCCGATGTTCTGTTTGTAGCCCAGGCCCAAGCCATAGGTGAATGGCTCCAGCGCCTGGGTGTAGAGCGTGGTTTCCCGGTGTGCAGTCGCCGGATTGACCTCGGTCGTACGGTGCAGATCCTTCAGCGGCTGGTCGTTATTCACCACCGCACGGAAGGTTTCTCGCGGCACGCTGGTTTCTTCGATAGACATGTCATAACGCTGATTGACCAGGGTGAACCAGTCGATGTCCTGATTGACGCTGTTATCGAGAATCCGGCTGGCCCGCCCGACGGCTTTGGACGGATAAAAATAGCGGGACTGCTCGCCATATACCATCAACTCCGAACCGCGTTGAGTGATTCGCTTGACCTTGTACCCGGCATTTTGCTGCAGCCGGTTGGAGACATCGGCCCAGTTCACTTGATCGGGCGGGGTCGAGGGTGCCTGCGCCGGCAGCCGCTCGGCGGGAGGGTCATAGGTCTTGACCGGTGCCTTGCGGCTGACAAAGTTGGTGTGCAGGGTGATCCCGAACATTGCCGTATTGCCGCGTTCCCAGCCGGCGCTCAAGTCGACGCTATCGGCAAGTTTGTAGACCACGCCGACGTTGATCGGCAGGTCTTGCTTGAGCGGGTTGTTCAGTGGCTCGTTCTTGTAGTCGTTGCCCTCGTACTCGATCTTCAGGCTCAGCGGATCCCACGGCGTTTGATAGGCAATCCCGCCAAATAACGAAGGGCGCCCCCTGAAGTAAGCATTGGTATTCACGTCCCCTGCCCTGGCAACAACTGCGGAGCTCTGCGGGCGGTCGTTGAACTGGCTGCCGAAAACCGAAAGCGGGTTACTGAAATCCCCTCGATTACCCAGATAGCCCCAGGCAACGCCCAGGCTGAAATCGAGGTCGCCATAACGTTTGTTGGCGACGAAATACTCGCTGGAAAACAGCCCGGTACCACCGATGTCCCGCGCACCGATGGCGACCTGCGGTGCCCAGTGACTTTCTTCCCAAAGCCGCGCCTTGACGTCGATAGCCTTGTCTTTGAAGCTCTGATCACCGCTCAATTCTTCGGTGCCGTACCTGCGGTTGGAGATTGCGGTGTAACGAAACGAGCCCTCCAGCCAATCAAGTGGCTGCAAGGAAAAACTGTAGCGCGAATAAGGGTCGGTACGACTGGCCGTGACGCTCAACTCCCCCGCCGGGGCCATGCGCGCGGTGGGGGTCTGTAACAGACCGACGCCACCAAAATCACTCTGGGTGTAGCGCGGTTCACCATGAACCAATCCGCAGGGCAGGAGCAATACAGCAGCAAAATGTAACTTCAACGGGCACTTCAAGGGGCCACCTCAGCCAGCGGTTGAGTGGCAAGAAACTCGGCCAGTTGTTGATTGAGCTCAGGGGTCGGCGTCTCGAGATCGTCGCTCCTGATCGGCACCAGAATCCTGCTGCCGGGCGCCGCCACGACGCCATCCTCACGATTCCACGCCGCCACGCCCACGCGCCGGACCTGGCCGTCGGGCTGGATCAGCCACAGATAATCGCCTTCAGCGTCGCCAACAATGGCGCAGTCACGGGCATAGGCCCGCACCTCCTGAAGAGCGCGGTAAGGCACCTGACAGGGTTGCGCGACCGCCCCCAGAACTTCCACGGTGGACGGCCGCGGGGGGTAAATCAGATGATCGCCATCATCCAGCAGCGCGTTGCGGGCGAACCCTGTTTCCACGGCGATCGGGTCGAGCACCGCGACCTGGCGTCCGGTGACTGGCAGTTTTTCGACCTGTTCATACAGACGCGCACTCAACTCTGCTCGTGTGTTTTTGCCATCGAGCAAGGCACCCCGCTGCAGCAACTTCAGATCGAACAAGACACCCGCTTTCAAACGCGCCTGCTTATCCACCAATGAACGGTGCAGCCACGCTGCGCCCAGCCAGTAACTTTCGGCATTGGGTTGGGATTTGTGAATGACATCGAGCAAGCGTGCACCGGGTTTGATATCGAATTGGCCTGGGCTGCGCACGTCACCGCTGACCGTGACGGCCGCCTGCCCCACACCCGGGCCGATCAACAGCAGGCCAAGCAAGAAAAGGTTTGAACACTTCACCGGGCAGCTCCCCTGTCGGGGCGCAGTTGCACGATTTTCAGAAACAGCCGCGGCGTCAGGTGTTGCTCGCTGCGCAGGATGAAACCGTCCTTGGGGTCGACCCAATAGCGGTTGGTGGCGCGGAAATTCAGGGTGGGTGCATCCACCTGCTCGTCGATGCGCAGCAAGGCGTAATCCTTGTCCAGAATGCTGATGGTCTCGATACCGTGGGGGCTGAAACGGCTGTTGACCGCGATACCGATCCGGTTGCCGGCGTAAATGTCGATCCAGCGTGTGCTGGTATAACCGTCGGGCAAATGCTGAAGGCCGCGCTTGAAGGGCGACTCTTCATTGAAGCGAGTGCCATCCAGGGAAACGCCCAGCCCGACAGTGCGCACCACAAGACCATCGCGCATCATCAGCACTTGCTTGCCGGAAGCGACCCAGAACTGCAGGTCGCCCCGTCGACGAGCCATGGCCATCACCCCCTCACTGGAGGTGGTGGTGACCAGGATCTGCGGGTATGGCACGGCGTCGACTTGAGCCCGGGTCACGTTGATGGAGGCAGGCCCCGCGACAGACGCTTCGAGAGTGTCCATGGAAGCCTGCATCAACGGATTACACCCGCACAGCAAGAGCGCCATCGTCAGAGTGGCGCTGGTAGGCAATTTTTTCACGGCGGGATTGAGCCTTATCTGCTGTTGGCTTCGCTGAGATCGTTAAGTGAGCGGGCACCGGTCCCCAGGATGGAGGCCGTAGGCAGAAGCTGACTGATCAGACGGTTCCAGCGCGTCACACCGGCCGGGCCGACATAGACGATGTCTTGCGGCTGCAAGTCAAAACGGGTAGCCAGTACCAGGGCCGACGGGGATTCGGCATCGAGCTGGAACACCTTGGCCGGTTCGGTTTCCAGGTGGTCCGCGCCGCGAATTACGTACACCGCATTGCCGTTGGAGGTGGTCTGGTTCAAGCCCCCCACAGTGCCCAGCGCATCGGTCAGGTTGATCGACTTGCTCTTGAAGCTCAACGCACGAGGCTGGTTGACCTCACCCATGACGTAAATCCGCTTTTGGTCGTTGTAGGGCAAGTACAACCGGTCGCCGCCCTTGAGGTAGATGCCTTGCAGCTGAGAGTCCTGGCGATTGAGGGTGTCCAGATCGAGCTTGTATTCGCGCCCGTCCCGGGTCAGCGTCAGGCCTGACAGGTCTGCGTTCGTGGGGTCCACACCCGCCGCGCCAATGGCTTCCACCACGCTCAGCGGGTTGGTGGTGATCGGTTGCTGCCCGGCTTTGAGCACCGCACCGGAAATCACCACCGTCTGACTGGCGAAGCGCAATACGCTGACGTCAACCTGAGGGCTTTCGACAAATTGCGACAACCGCTCGGCAATAAAGGCCCGCAACTCTTCGATGGTTTTACCGGCGGCCGGAACATTACCGATGTAGGGATAAAACAAAGTACCGTCCGGACGCACCAGACGACCGTTGGCATCGAGTTGCTGTTGCGGTCCCGAAGGTGCCGTCAACTCGGGGTGGTCCCAGACCGTAATGAACAACAGGTCGTTGGCCCCTACGCGATAACCGCCTGGAACATAGGACAACAGCGCCGGGGGAACGGATTCGCGAACTTGCGTGGCGGCATCCATGGCAATCAATTTAGGTGTGATGGGAATAAGTTCCACCCGGCTACTTTCCGCAGAGCCGTCACTGACCATTTGACTGGTGTCCATGTGTTGACCAGGCGAAAACATACAGCCGTGCAAGCTGATACTTGCCAGCATAACAACAGATAATCTACGGATCATAATGGCACTACGCTAGTCGAGGGCAAATCTAAAACAAGATCACCCAGAAAGTTCTGAGTGATCTTGAACAACATACTTCGCGGGATTTAGTTGGTACCGGTCGTACCACCTGTACCGGTTGTGCCACCTGTTCCAGAGGTACCGCCATTGGAATTGCCACCAGAATTTGAAGCAGCTGCTGCAGCGCCAATAATAGCTGCACCGACCAACATGGTATCGGCAACCGTCACTCCCCCAACCAGCGGAGTGCTCAGGGACAGTGGCTCGCTAGCCGTTTCAGCCGCCGGTTCGACCGCCGGTTCATCCGCTGCCAATGCTGCGGTGCTCATGACAGCCAGCAAGCTGGCGGTAAGTAGTTTCTTCATATCAGACTCCTTCTCGATATTAAACCCTTATATAACTTCATAATAAGGGAGCAGGAATGGAACGGAGATGAAGAGGCAATGATCACTTCACAAAGATCTTGTCAGATCACGCACGTCGCCTCCTGGGAATCATCTCACTCGTTGGTAACGTAAACCAGTGGCCAACACTCCTCGAAAGGCTGACATAGACTGCTCGCTAACGAGGGACCGGGACGCGATTTCTGCTGATTTTCTACGAAATTAACCGAAGCTTTACTATTTTTCACTGCAGATTTTTGTACAAAAATCTCCCGGCGCGCTGAAGCACTGTTATTAATGGTCAGCATTATCCAAGTTTCTGACTACCGGACTTGTCCGCGTCAGCACACGGACAAGTAGGGAAGCGCCTTTATGGTGTTTGTGATCAGGGCAAAATTAAATGACAGGCCTTACCGATAGACCGCGACCGATACCATAGTAGTCGAATCCATTGGCTTTCATGCGGTGAGGATCAAATATGTTACGACCGTCAAATATGACAGGAGCGCTCAATTTTTCCTTTATAAGATCCATGTCGGGAGCTTTGAATTCGCGCCATTCCGTAACAATGATCAAGGCATCAGCACCCTGAAGCGCGGCTTCTTTGGTCCCCATTAAAAGCAAGTCTTCATTCATCCCGTAAATTCGTTGTGTTTCAGCCATCGCTTCGGGGTCGAAGGCTTGTACTCTGGCGCCAACGCTACGCAACTGTTCAATCAGGACGCGACTGGATGCTTCTCGCATATCGTCTGTATTGGGCTTGAAAGCCAAGCCCCAAATCGCGAATGTTTTTCCCTCCAGATGCCCATCGAAGTGATGTTGAATATGCTCGAAGAGATGTTCCTTTTGTCGCTTGTTGACTTCCTCTACGGCAGACAACAGCGTTGCTTTATAGCCGATCGAGGACGCGGTACGTTCCAGGGCTTGTACATCTTTCGGGAAACAGGAGCCGCCGTAGCCGCAGCCGGGGTAGATAAAATCGTAGCCAATCCTTGGATCAGAGCCAATGCCTTTACGAACGGCCTCAATGTCGGCGCCTAATCGTTCGGCGAAATTGGCCATTTCATTCATGAATGAAATTTTTGTTGCCAATAGGCAGTTGGCAGCATATTTCGTCAGTTCGGCACTTCTGATGTCCATTGTGATAATTTTTTCATGATTTCTGTTGAAAGGCTCATAGAGCTGCCTCATACGGTCCACAGCGTAACTGCTGTCACTGCCTATGATGATTCTATCGGGACGAGTACAGTCGGCTACCGCAGAACCTTCCTTCAGGAACTCGGGATTGGAGATAACGTGAAACTCCACCTCTAGATCCCGAGATTTCAACACTTCGGAAATTTTCGTTCTTACTTTATCTGCTGTCCCAACAGGCACAGTAGACTTGTTAACAATAATTTTAGCCTCGGTCATATTGAGTGCGATGGTCGCGGCCACGGACAGCACGTATTTCAAGTCAGCACTGCCATCGTCGTCTGGAGGCGTACCCACCGCAATAAATTGGATTTCCCCATGACGCACGCCTTGTGCTGCATCCGTTGTGAAATGTAAACGTCCTGCCTCATGGCATTTTTCTACAAGGGCACTTAACCCAGGCTCGTAGATAGGAATAATTCCATTCTTCAGATTTTCGACTTTAATAGCGTCAACGTCTACGCAACATACGTCATGACCTGCGTCAGCAAGTACAGCCGCCTGCACGAGACCCACATAACCTATTCCAAAAACCGTAACATTCATTTTAATAATCCTTTAAACGAGCTCGAGGCGACCATAGCGATCTTCAAAGCGAACGATGTCATCTTCACCCAGGTAGGAACCTGATTGAACTTCTATCAATTCAAGAGGAATTCTCCCCGGGTTTTCAAGGGAGTGCACAACCCCGATGGGTATGAAAGTAGATTGATTTTCGGTCAACAACACCTGTTTGTCAGCGATTTGCACATTTGCGGTTCCTGAGACCACGATCCAGTGTTCTGCCCGATGATGGTGAAGCTGAACGGAAAGTTTATGCCCCGGTTTGACGGTGATTCGTTTCACTTGGTATCTATGACCTTGGTCCACTGAGTCATATTTCCCCCAGGGCCGATAGACTTCACGATGACTAGCACCCTCGACTCGATTGTTTTTGGTGAGCTCAGACACTATTTTCTTGACGTCTTGAGAACGGTCCTTGGTCGTCACCAATATCGCGTCCGACGTCTCGACGACAACGACATCACTGATACCTAGAACAGTGACTAGACGATGACTGGAGTGCACATAACTGTTGGTCACGCCATGCAGCAACACATCCCCTTGTGTGCAGTTTTCATTTTCATCCTTCGCTCCCGCCTCCCATACCGAATCCCATGCACCAAGATCGCTCCAACTGGAGTGAAGGGTAACGACTGAAGCGATGTCGGTTTTTTCCATGACCGCATAATCAATGGACACGTTGGGTGCATTCACGAAGTCCACCTGACTGAGCCTTGTGAAGTCCTGATCATGCGTTGCGTTAGCAAGAGAAAGTTCTGCTGCAACAATGATGTCAGGACTCAAGCGCTCCAGTTCGGACTTCATGACGGAAGCCCGGAACATAAACATTCCGCTGTTCCAGAAATAGTTTCCTTGCGCAAGGTAGCTTTGCGCTGTTTCCAGATCGGGCTTTTCTATAAAAGCATCGACGTGCGCAGTACCGTCGGCAGTACCCATTTGAGTACGAATATAGCCGTAACCGGTCTCTGGTTTAGTGGGTACAACCCCGAAAGTAACAATTCTACCTTTATTGACTTCCAACTTAGCCAACGCCAAGGAAGCCTTAAAAGCATCAACGTCGGCTATTACATGGTCTGCAGCCAAAACCAACAAGACAGGATCATCTCCGCCCTCCAAGGCTGCCAGTGTCGCAGCCGCTATGGCGGGCGCGGTATTTCGCGCAGAGGGTTCCAATAGGATTTTTTGTGGTTTTATATCCAGTGACCTGCTTTGCTCAGCCACGATAAAGCGATGCTCTTCGTTACAAACTATTATCGGAGAACTTAAGCTATCCCCTTCTGCGGATAGATTTTTTATTCTATCCAACGTAGTTTGAAACAAACTCAAATCACCGTGTATCGACATAAATTGCTTGGGCTTGAGTGCTCTTGAAAGCGGCCACAGACGTGTGCCTGAGCCACCGGACAAAATAACTGGAATCATAGCGATTACTCAATAATTAAAAGTAATAAGAGAGTGCCGACAAACAGCGAAGTCTCAAGACGTGAAAGACTTTATATAACTGATCAAACGATCTCTTTCTGTGAAATCCAAAGGGATTTCAGTGTTGCTGTAATTGAGTGCCGAATCGATAGCTGAAAAAAACTGGTCTTTATCATGGGCAATGAAAACAGAGGGAAACCCCGAAAAATTCTCGACAGTGTCGTACTGATGGTTATTAATGTGCTCACCGCGACCGCTATCCCGGGGAACCACAACTATTGGCTTTCCCAATTCAAGCGAACGAATGATATTACCCATGCCGGCATGAGAGACGACGACTGTTGAGGCGTTGAAATTTTCGGAGAATAAAGGTTCGGCTATTGTCTTGAATGCGTTAATGCGACCCAAATCCCTTTCATCATTGCCGACCTGGGCAACAATAGGGACATCAGGATTTGCATGACTCCATTCACTTAAATAACTGAGCATTCTCTCAAAGGGTGCTTGAGTGCCAACGCTGCAGAATATCATTTATACAACCCTCCCTTTATACTGAGCCCTGCCGTTTTCCGAAAGAGTGGGCCACTGCGTGAGTAATTCATCTACAAAGTAGGAAGCGATTCTGCCGGACAGAGAAATTTTTTTAGGGTTCGCGATACTATCAATCCAGAGCGTTTTTTTTCCCATGATCTTTGCTGTGATCAAACCCAGCAGACCCGGTGCAGCCCCCGTAGAGATGACATATTTCGCTTTGCTTTGGTAAACGATATTGAAAATATTACAGAACCCCTTAATTATCTTGAAGGGCTCACTTCTATTAAAATCGGGGACTTTAACAAAATGGTGAAGTGGGTACTGTGAGTGAACGCTTGTATCAACAGTGGCAATGTTGACTTTTTGGCCATCAAACGCTGGAAGCAGTTTGCTCATTTGTACCCAGTGCCCACCTCCAGAACAAATCAGTAAAACATCATACGATTGATTCATGACGGATCCCTTTCTGTCAGGATTAATAGACATCATTAGATAACAACAGCTGCTTTCAATAACTCCGCCTGCCCCTCCCAACGTGTTATTCGCTTGGCTTTCAACAACGCTGACTTTTCTTTATACAACTCTTCATTTTCGAGGAGTTGAGAAAGCCCAAACTTTATTGACAGGGGGTCTAACGTATCAACAAACACAGCGGCGTCCGAAAACAATGATCGCAGCACTGGTGTGTTCGAAAGTGCCATCGGCCTGCCGGCGCTAACCGCTTCGTTTGCCACACTCAACTGGACATTGTCGCGCGTTGTCAGGCCGAGAACGACGTTTGCGTTGCACAGCAGTTGTTCGAAAGTCAATTTACTCAGAAAACCCGTAAGCTTTATATTGTCTGGCATTGACGCGATGAGAGCTCCGGACAACTTTCCTCCGTACCTCCCAGTGATATAAAAGTCTACATTCGGCATTTCTCTGGCTGCCTTGATAACGATTTCTATCGGCTCGTCGACATCGAAAGAACAGGGAAAAAGCACGTAGGGTGTCTGATGATCACTGGCAGGAGGAGTATTAAAATCACACGGCAAATCCTCCAGGATGAAAATGTTTTCCACATTAACGCCTGAGCGGGACAACTCCTCTTTGACTTTGAAGTTATGAACCACAACGGCATCGATCTTATTGAGCAAGGACACTGTGCCCGGAAAGGTTATCCATTGCTTGCGTAACAAACTATTATGCACATCAGCGATAATCTTGAGGCGCCTATTAATAAAAAATTTGTAGACCAGTGCTATATGCAACACAGGGCTCGGTGGCAACTGGACCCAAAGAACTTCCGGCGCACCGACAAAAAGTGATTTAATGGTTTTAAAAGCCTTAATCAAATAATCCAATGGACGTGCATATTTTTTTTTGAATTTATTAGGTAGATGCAGAATGTCATACGCCCAATATTTTTTCATTGTGTCGGCGCGTCGTTGATAGCCGACCCATGCGATCATTAATGATTTCACTTCTGAATCCTGCGTAAGAATAGTAAAGAAAAACTGGGCACTACAATGCAAACCAAATAGGAAAGTCCGCACTGTACTGAATGCGTTTATTTCTGAAGCGAATATGTTTAGCCGGATTCCCTCCCACAATCGAATACTCTTCAATATTACGTGTGACGACGCTACCAGGATAAATGACTGCACCTTTTCCTACTTTGACGCCCGGCATAATCATCACACTGGGAAAGATCCAGACGTTATCTTCAATGACAACCGGCTTCCCGACCGTGTGACTCATGGGGTCGTCGATATCGTGCCCCAGTGTATAAATCTTCGTGCCATGAGAAATATTGACATTGTCGCCGATGCGAATTCCAGCTCTATTATCCATATAACAGTTGTAATTTATGGTGCAGTTTTTTCCTACTGAGAACTTACCGAATGAAAAAAAAACGACTTTCCTATGAACAGTGGTTTTAACGCCAATACGGCATCCCGCTGCCCTTAGCAGTGAGCGTCTCAAACTGAAAAAGAAAACCAGGTTAAGTGCCGTATTAAACAAGGCCACGGCGACCTTCTTGATATTGAGCTTCACGTTCTTCATCTAGTTTCCTGCACTCTGCCCTGATGTATTAGCGATGCGATGTGAACTCATTACGAAATTTCTGAACTGTATATTGGTACTGGCAGGTGTGGCGAAGGATGCATTGTTTCCACCGAAGAACGTAGAAAATAGCAATCCATCGATCGTCAGGCTCTTAGTGTCTCTGAACGTCAACCCGGTTTCGGAGTGCACCAGTTTTTTATCGTACCAAATAGAAATCACACCGTCGGCGCGACCCGGCGTATTCAACTTTACGAGTTGTTCTAATGTATGCCACTGGCCGACACTAAACGTCCAGGAACCCAGGCCGATCGCTGTCCCCCATGTTTTACTGGTGGGTAAATAAGCATAGATTGCGCCGACACCGTTTTCTTTCCATATGTAGCGAGTGGAAAAACCATCATGGCCATTAGGTATTTTCCCACCTGTATTGCCTGTGCCGCCGTAGAGCCCTGGAAGTTTTCCACCTTTTACAAAATTAAAATTCTTATCGAATTTCAATTCATACGTAAGAATCAGGCATTCCCTTCCCGGCTGCTTGAGGCCAGATTTGAACTCAATCCCCCCATAGGGCAATCCCAACCGGACCATCGAGCCTGGATCGTACGACCCGGCGGGATAATGCACCGTAATGTCTTTTATTTCATGACTGTAGGTTTTGTTTGTTAAATTAGCGCTGCCTTTTATATTGTCCTGTGCGCGACTGTTTCGATGACGGCTGTTGAACACCTGTGAAACATCTGGAAGTGTTGGATAGATGTTTTCAACATTTTGTTCACAGCGGTCATTTATATCGGATGCACTGCTCGTAGCCACATGCAGAGAGAAGGCCAAAGTGATTAACGTCGCGGCTTTTTTTTTCACGTCAGTTGCCCCTCTGATTTTATTTCTTATCGACCCATGCCAGAAAATCATCAACAGCATTTTGCGCGATGGATGACCTCTGCGAAATCTCTTGTTTGAGGTGCTCTGCCATGTGCTCTCTGGTTTGTCTGAACTCGCCAATGGTTGCCATGATCAGGTTATGGTCAGGGGCGCTGACCAGTTTGGTGCCGCGAGGGAGCATCTCATGTACTTTTTTTAGCTTGTTTTCGATTTCAACTGCGATGGTTGGATAGCCTAAGGAAGCAGGCAAAAGTACGCCATGCGCCCTGGCGCTGATAATGACGTCGGATTCAACTATCAATTTCGCCATGAACGTCTCTGGCGTATCCACGGCGGCATCCCAGCACAACCACTCAAACGTGTGGTGCTTATCGATAAGATGCTGGTCGCGCTCTTTATACAGTGACACCAGACGTACATGCTCTCCACGCTTGGACAGTTCATGAGCGGCCTGAACCATAGCCTCGATGAATTTTTGCCCATTCGCATCATGCGGCCAATCCCGCAGGATAAATGACAGGTATTTATTCTTATTTACGCTGTTTATCTTCAGATCGGTATTAGAGATCCATAGGTCAGAAAGCAAGGTCGGATCGGTGTACACGTCGACATCCGATTTCCCAAAAGCATTGCAATGCTTTTGGCTTGTACCATCCCTGACAGAAATATAGTCACAACGATTAATGACATTGACTGCGCGATTCAGCGGCTTGCCGCCACCATCAAACGGGCCTAAACCGATACAGAATGCAGCAAGACGACGATGGAAGAATATTTTGTCTACCCCGCCGCGCATCCCTACATACAAACGTAAAAGAGTGGATTTCAAATCCGTTTGGGCTTTTATGCTTTTGTAGAGTTTTGACACTTTAAGTTGAATTGAGGACGCCTTCCTGGCGGGAGGAATGAACGAGAAAAACTGACCGCCCCCGCCTAAAACCACCAAGTCTGCTTTGACGGGCTCCTTGATATGCAACCATTTTATGCGCGGGTTAAAATTTTTGGCGACAGCTGGATGATCCACCCCCACGGCAATGTCCGACTCTTTGTATCTTTTTTTCAGAATATTGATGACACACAGCATCAATATGTCATCACCTAGATTGCCTGGGCCGTAAGCACCACGGATATAAACTTTACTGGAATTCATGCTGGGCTTCCAATCTCTACGGGTTCATTAAACATAGTATTCAAGGTCAATGTCGTCGCTAGAATGTAGATGAAAATCACGACCACTATCATCAATCGGTACAGGACACTTTCAACGTAAGCACTTGAGATGAAACTGACAAAAGGCAATGTCCACAAAATCAATATTCTCGGGGTGACAAGCAACTCCAAGGGCAATATTTTTTTGTATATGAAATACGGTAAGCCTAGCAGGAAGTGTATCAATTGCGAGCCAATGAATGCTTTGGCAATTCCGACGGCGCCTTCCTCCCTCAGGAGCAGGGCCCCGGATATGAACAATACGCCCCATAAAATATTACTCATGACGCTGTACCACGCTAAATCCATCACGATCATTTTTCTTGAAACGCCGGATTTAAATGCACTTAGCAGCGAGCCCAGAATGACCAGAATCAACGTTATTTCAAAATCCCGACCGAGAAAGCTATTGCCATAGAGTTTTGCCAGCAGTTCGGGGAACATGATGACTGGCTGTATAATGATCAATACGATTAGCCAGCCGGACAAAAAATTCAAGGCGTCTAATTTCCGGCTTTTACCTCCTAGCGTTGCAGCCAGCATCGGGACAAGTACGGAGCCTAATACCACGGAGACATGTGAGAATATTGCATTCCATTGCATGGCGGCTGCATACATGCCTAACGCGGCGAACCCGTTACTTGTTTCCGCCAGCAATTTATTCGCGAACCAATTCATTGGAGCGACCATCAGCCCTGTCAGCAAGACCGGGAGTCCGACCGAAAGAACAGTATGCTTTTCAGTCATTGCACCTTTGAAGCTGAGCGCCGTATTCTTTGCCTTCAATGTTTTCCAGCATGCAAGCGCGCTAAAGAACACGATTAACAGTTGAGAGCACGCCAACCCCAGCAGCGCACCATTGAGTCTGAATTTTGTCGTCAGGAAGTAAGTTGCCGGAATCCCGACGATGGCGATAATTCCATTGATCGTCGCAATAGACCGATATTGCCCCCAGCCGGTTAAACACCCTTGGGTCCATCCAGACAAAATGATGAAGGTGATGGTGCTCAATACAATCAGCGACACATATTTCAGATTGTCGGAGCCAAGAATGATGGTGGAGAAGAAAAGCGGAAAAAACAGGGCGACGCCAATGATCATTAAACTAAAGGATAAGGAAAAAATCAGCGTTAAAGCGATACCCCTGCCCGTTTTTTCCGGGGAGGTCTCTTTAAATTGACCAATATGTTTAGCCGTCGCCGTCGTTGTGGCTTGCGCGGCCACATTGGCGAGCATGACAATGGCGCTTTGTATCAGGCCATATTCTCCAAATGATTGTGCACCCAGTACTCTGGCGACCAGTATGCCCGTAATGACAACCGAGACTTTCGTAGCCACTGCTGATATGAAACTCCACGCAGTGCGGGACACAAATTTTCTCAACAGCATATTGTTCATCTGGCTTCAACCTGTAAAGGTGGAGTTATCAGCGGTTGATGAAGTGTCATTACCTTTTTACGTTGCCTGGCAGTGTGTTCCGAAAAGACGCGTAAAATGATTGCGCTATAAGCGATTCCGATAGCGTACGGCTGATAAGGTGTGGCCGACACGATGAACATCAGCGCCAGAAAGGTGGCTATTGATACCGCTACCCGGGTTTTCAAGTGATGAGTCATGGACGTCGTGAATACGAATAGTAAGTAAAAACCGATGATCCCGTATTTGACAAAGTACGTTAAATAGGCACTGTCGATATTCGAGTTTTTGTCATCGAGACCACGGTATTCAAACCAGGGAATTTCGAAAGGGGTTCCGGCCCCTAGCCCGACAAAGTAGTGCATGGGGTTCATATTTCTTATCAAGTCCAGCGCAGGGCTGAAACGAGTGGTTAGCTGAACTGCCAAGCCTTCAGATGACAAAGCATCATTGATTCGATCAGCACCGATCATGTTACTGACTTCAATAAAGGCCAATAGCACTACCGAACCTAACAGTATGACGCCCATCATTCGGGCAGGTTTTGTATATTGGTGAATGATGATGGCTGCAAAAACAGAAACGAAGATGAATCTCGAATTGGCGATGAACAGGCAGAGAAACGAGGTCACCAAACAGATCCTCGCCAGTTTTTTCTTATCTTCAAACAACCGAGGATCTATAAAATAATAGATTAGATATGCAACCGCTGCGTATGTACCGCCGTCAAGGTACCTGTAGGCATTTTCTTCATAGTAGACGTCCTGAAAGCTGTACAACCCCAATCGCAGCCAAGCGATGTCCAATATATTGAACGCGGTCATCGCAATCAATAGTTTCAGTATTGTTTGTAGTGTCAACGTTTTCGCTGCCAGCGTGGCAATATTCGTGAGCACAATAAATGACAGGATCATTATAAATGGCCGGGTGTCTTTTAATAGGTATTTACTCGGGGATCCTATTAAGCCACAGGCGAGCAACACCACATAAAGCCCACATCCAAAAAGAAGGCCGGCAGGCGTTGTCAATTGAGTTTTTTGTGTCACGACCTGCCTTATCAACAGCGCCCCCAACCCGCCCGCTATATAGAAGTCGAAAAAATAGATGCCTTTTAAGGATATTATTTCGCTGTAGGAATTTCCGGTAGGAACTACAGACAGCATTACACCAAAAAATACAATCGAGTATTTTGGGTTTTTTACTGCAAGCAAACCCGCCGACAAAGCCATAAGAGACAATAGGTAAAACATAGTTTGATATTCTTTATGCTGATGTTGTCATTTGACACGCTACCGCCCCAGGATTTTTCGTCATCTTCCTCAGGACGTAGTGTTTCCATGAAATATCGGTTTGATCATGCCCATTGGCTAATGATCCGGTGCAGCAATAACGATAAAAACTCAAGCACGACAACAGCGCTATCGAACATCTGAACTTATGATGCGACCTGATCAATACCCATCAGTTTTTGTCGGAGGCATAGGCATAGTGGTAGTAACCATAATCACTGTAGCCATACTTATTGGAGGCCTTTTTCTCCACGCCATTGAAAATGGCACCTTTAATGACCACGCCATTCTGGGAGAATCGACGGACCGTCAACTCGATTTCTTTCGCCGGGTTCAGGCCATAGCGCGTCACGATCAGATTGGTTCCGGACAGGCGTCCGACGATCGCCGCATCTGTCACCGCCAGTAGTGGCGGCGTATCGAGAATCACCAGATCGTAGAGCTCGCTCGCCTGCTCCAATAGCGCGCTGAAATTGGCGTGCATCAGTAACTCGGAAGGATTGGGTGGGATCTGACCTCGACTGATAAAGTCGAAGTTTTCAACTTCAGTCTTATGGACAGCGGTGGCCACATCACAGCGCCGGGCCAGAATATCGGAGAGCCCATTGTCTGAGGAAACACCTAACACTTTGTGCAAATAACCTTTGCGCATGTCGACATCGATCAGCAATACCCGCAGCCCGGTTTGCGCTATCACCACCGCAAGGTTGACCGACACAAATGTTTTACCCACCTGAGGGCTGGGCCCGGAAATCATCAGGCGGTTATTGTCGGCTTCATGCATGGCGAAGTGCAGACTGGTACGCAAACTGCGCAACGCCTCGACGGCCAGATCGGTGGGATGACTGACGGCCAGCAATGAAGTACCACCGGAACGTCCTCGTCCGCGGGAGGCTTTATCTTCTTCGGCTTTCTGCAGAATGCTGTAGGGAATCGATGCGTAAACCGACAACCCAAGTTGCTCGATAGCTTCCGGACTTTCGAGCCCCCGGTTCAGCGCCTTGCGCAGCAACACCAGCGCCACCGCCAGGAAGCCGCCAAGCATTGTGGCGATCAATACAATCAGGATTTTTTTCGGCTTGACCGGTTTGAGGTAATTGACGTCCGCAGTGTCGATCAGGCGTACGTTACCGACAGTACCCGCGCGCATCACATCCAGTTCCTGAGATTTGTTCAGCAGCTGGGTGTAAATGGCCGTACCGACCTCTACATCCCGGGTAAGGCTCAGCAGTTCTTGTTGGGTTGAGGGAAGGCTCTCCACTTTGGACGCCAGACTTTTCTGCTTACTGCTCAACTCCCCGATCTGGGTCAGCAATGCGCGATAGGCAGGATGTTGGCGGGTGAACTTGCGGTCCATCTCGGCTTGCTGCAGCTTCAATTCGGAAATGCTGGTATCGAGCCCGACTATCTGATCGAGTATGGCTTTGGTTTCGAGCGTGATGTCCACGGACTTGCTGCGCGTCTGGTATTCATTCAACGCATTTCCGGCTTTTTCCAGGTCCTTCTTGACCTCAGGAAGTTGCTCTTTGAGAAACGCCAGGCTCTGCGCAGCCTCTGCTGAAGTACGCTCCACGTTTTGCCGAACATATATAGCGGCAATTTCATTGAGTATTTTAATTGCCTGGTCCGGGTCTGTGCTTTCCAGTGCCAGACCGATCATGCCCGACTCTTTTCCACGCTCGGCCACATCCAGGGACTCTTGATAGTCGAGGATACTGGTCAGGCGGGAGTTACGGATAATGCGGAAGCGGGTTCCAGGATTGGCGTGCATTTCCTCTATTTGAAACGTTACGCCATTTTGCTCGAAAAGCTCTCCGGCCCGGCTAGACGCCAAGAGATTGTCATCTTCATCCACCAACGTGAAATGACCATTTTCACCCGCGGTCAGGGTCAATTTCTTGCCCAGTTGCGAGTCAGGGAGATCCAGCTTGAATATCTTCAGCGACTCTCCTCCCCAGGCGAAACTGTTCAATCCCAACAAGGGGTCGGCTATTTCACCGGGATTTTTATTCTGGAATCGACGCGCCAGGAACTCACCGACCACCGGGAAGTACTTCGGCTGTATGACAATATCAAGTTTCAAGTTGTCGACAGTTTTACCAATCACGGAGCGGGACTGGATCAACTCGATCTCGGTCGCCGAAGGAGACTCCTTGCCCAGCATGCTGCCGATATCGGAGAAACCCAGCAAATCATTCTTCTTCGCTTCAACCTGCAACAACGCATTCGCCTGGTATACCGGTGTCGCCAGCACCGCATACGCGGCCCCGGCCACCATGAAGGCGCCCGTAATCGCGGCAATCAGCCATTTATGGTCGATGAGTGTTCCAAACAGGCCGAGAAGATCAATCTCGTCATTGTCGTCGTCCCGCACGTTGACTACCGGTGCTTGCTGCATAAGTCGGATTCTTTGCCTTGATTACAATTCAAAAAGGAGTGGCCATCAGCGTGCGAGACGCTGTGCCCATGCGTGTACGGCTTCTTCGATCAACGCATAAGCGTGCACAAAAGCAGGTTTGCCTTGACGGTAGGGGTCGCTGATTTCGCGATCGTCCTGCCACTTGCCCAGGAGCAGCACTTTGCCTCGCGCCTCGGGGGCAATGTCGAGCACCCCGTGGACATGCCGCCGCTCCATCACCAGAATCAGGTCCGCCTCGCTGACGGCTTGAGACGTCAGTTGAACGGCCTGGTGCTCATGGGGTAGATGACCATGCTCCTTGAGTACAGCATGTGCCGTGGGCTCGATGGGTTTGCCTGTCAAGGCAGCCAGGCCAGCCGAGCTGACCTGGATATCGGAATGAACAAGCGCCCCGCGCAGCAAATGCTCCGCGGTGGGGCTGCGGCAAATATTGCCGACGCAGACGATCAAAACCCTTTTAAGCAAGATAACCTTCCCCGTCTTGTCAACATTGGCGGTGACATAGCACTTGCCGAACATAAGAGCTTTAAACTACGAATAAGCCCGGACACTTATAATGACCGGTAACTGCAGCTGAAACTTTCAAACAATCAGTGCGTATTTATTACCATGACGTTTGAACAGCCCCCAACTTTTTCTCCAGACAAAAAATAACACTTCACGTTTCGAAATCTGAAAATAACAACCCGCGAATTTATCCAGACATTTTCTAACAGTTACCGTTTTCCGGTGATCGTTCAATCTAAATTACACCGAAATAGCGAATGGCTAATGTATAGCCGTTCCGCTAATGCATTGCCAGGGTGTCGAACATTCGGTTAGCAGTTGGGTAAGAGATACCTTGGGCAATAACTTTAGTTACCGCGGGTTACGTCAGGAACATGCCGTGAGGCAACCGGCATGCTCGCCGCCATAACATGTTTCTCGAGTGACCGGGCCGTTTCGAGCCTGCACTCCCAGCGTGACCGGCTCCGCCATCTTTCCTCCTGCCATTAGCCACTCCATCAGTCTACTTTCAAGGACGTTTCCATGATTCGTAAATGCCTGTTCCCCGCCGCCGGTTATGGGACCCGCTTTTTACCCGCCACCAAGGCCATGCCGAAGGAGATGCTGCCGATCGTCAGTAAGCCGCTGATCCAGTACGCCGTCGAGGAGGCACGTGATGCCGGCCTGCAACACATGGCCATCGTCACCGGCCGCGGCAAGCGCGCGCTGGAAGATCATTTCGATACCAGCTACGAGCTGGAGCACCAGATTCGTGGCACCGATAAGGAAAAGTTCCTGCACGGCACGCGCGAGCTGATCGACACCTGCAGTTTTTCCTATACCCGTCAGGTAGAGATGAAGGGCCTGGGGCACGCCATTCTCAGCGGCCGCTCGTTGATCGGTGATGAGCCATTCGCCGTGGTGCTGGCCGACGACCTGTGCCTGAACCTGGAGGGTGATGGAGTTCTGGCGCAAATGCTCAAGCTTTATGAGCAGTTCCGCTGTTCGATCGTGGCGATTCAGGAAGTCCCCCGCGAGCAGACTCAGAAGTACGGCGTGATTGCCGGCGAGTTGATTCGCGAGGGTATTTATCGGGTCAACAGCATGGTCGAAAAGCCCCGTCCGGAAGACGCACCGTCCAACCTGGCGATCATCGGTCGTTACATTCTGACTCCCGATATCTTTGACCTGATCGCCGACACCGAACCTGGCAAGGGCGGTGAAATCCAGATCACCGATGCGCTGATGAAACAGGCCCAGAACGGCTGCGTACTGGCTTACCAGTTCAAGGGCCGACGCTTCGATTGTGGCGGTGCCGAAGGTTATATCGAAGCCACCAACTTCTGCTTCGAGAACCTGCACCAGAACGCCCTGTGATGTTGCTGTCCCCCGATATGGTCTTTATTACCTTATGGACGAAGCCTCTATGAATACGTTGAGCGGTTTCAAGGCAGATGACAGTCGCCACCCGTATAGCGCGGACCTTAAGCACAATCTCGCGTACCGTATCGTGCGCGCCTATGCGTCGGAACTGATTTTCCCCCGCGTGCGAAAACCACCGGTACTACTGGTGGAACGCATCGGTGCGTTTCCCTCCTCCGGGGAAATCTGCCGCCAAGTCAAGGATGGCCCGGCGCTGCTGACGAGCATCAAGCAGCGTTACGCCCACGATGCCCTCGATCTCAACGAGGGCGATGGGCTGAACCTGGTTTTTGCCGACTGGCGCTTCAGCTTGCGCCTCTCGGGCAAGGGTTGCGTAGCGTGCCTGACCGTGGAAAGTCGCGGCGACAGCTCGCTCCTGCAGCGCAAAACCGCCGAACTGCTGGAGCAGATCGATGCAGGGAGGGCATTTGAATGAACGCGATTGCGGATCACGCCACCAAAGCCTGGTATCTGCTCCAGTGCAAGCCCAAACAAGATGAGCGCGCTGAAGAACATTTGCAGCGCCAGGGCTATGCCTGCTTTCGCAAGACCTACAGACGTGAACGCCTATTGCGCGGGCAGCGTCGAGTGATCAGCGAGTCGCTGTTTCCGGGCTATCTGTTTATTCAACTGAGCCTTCAGGACAGTTGGGGGCCGCTGCGCTCGACGCGCGGCGTTTCGCGGGTCGTCGGGTTCGGCGGTCAGCCATTGCCGATTCGCGATGCGCTGATCGACGAACTCCAGGAACGGGACAGCCAGGCGATCGTGACCACGTTGTTGAAACAGGGAGATGCGGTGCGCATCACTGAAGGTCCGTTCTGCGATCTCGAAGCGGTGTTCCTGGCCATGGACGGCGAAGAACGGGTGCTGCTGATGATGAATTTGCTGCAGCGTGAACAGCAAATCAGCCTGCCACTGGCGCGGGTCAACAAGCTTTAGATTTTTCTTTTAGCTGCTCACACAAAAACGCCGCTCAACCAACCAGCGGCGTTTTTTATCAGCACAGGAAAACCTACGCCCCTTCCGAGAGGTGATTCCAGTCGACCCAACCCAAAAACCAGGTCGCCAGAATCAGCAAACCGAAGGCGATCCGGTACCAGGCAAACACCGCATAACTATGGTTGGCGATGAACTTGAGCAAGCCGCGCACGGCAATCATCGCAAAGACAAACGCGGCGACAAATCCCAGGGCAAACACCGGTAAGTCGGCAGCCTGGAACAGGTCACGATATTTATAGCCCGAGTACACCGCGGCGCCCACCATGGTCGGCATCGCCAGGAAGAACGAAAACTCGGTAGCCGTCTTGCGTGACAGTCCAAACAGCAACCCGCCGATAATCGTCGATCCCGAACGCGAAGTGCCGGGAATCATCGCCAGGCATTGTGCGCAACCGACTTTCAAGGCATCGGTCCAGCGCATCTCGTCCACGTGATCGACCACTACCACATGCTCGCGTTGTTCAGCCCACAACATGATGATTCCGCCGATCACCAGCGCCACGGCCACGGTGATCGGGTTAAACAGATACTGATGGATTTTGTCGGCGAACATTACCCCCAGGACCACCGCCGGCAAGAAACCGATCAACAAATTCAGAGTGAAACGTTGCGCATTACGCTGGGTCGGCAAGCCGGTGGTGATGTCCAGAATCTTGCGACGGAACTCCCAGACGACCGCCAGAATCGCTCCCAACTGAATAATGATATTGAACGCCATCGCTCGCTCACCGCCAAAGTCGAGCAAGTCCGCGGCAATAATCTGGTGACCGGTACTGGAGATCGGCAAAAACTCCGTGAGTCCTTCAACCAGCCCTAGAATCGATACTTGTGTGGTGGTCCAGAAGTCCATTAATCCCCCGTTAGCCCCTCTCGACTGAAAGGTCCGTTGTTGGTTCCGAGCATCTGTCGGGTCAACGGAGAATTAAAACGCATTACCCGCTTGCTTGAACCAAACGTTATAAAACGTCCATGACCAGTGCCACCACCACCGCTACGACCCCACACGCCTGCTACGCTTTGTTTTCATGCCTGGAGGAATAATCATGCCGGACGATCCTACCCCCGCCCTGTTCGACCGCGTCAATCAGAACATCACCGCTCTGGGCGGTGCGATTAATGAGATTGGTATCTGGATTGCCAAGAGCGGTGCGACTGACGTGTCAGACCGGATAGCCGATCAGCTTAAAGTGCTGGAAGGCAACACCGACGCCATTGCCGGGCTGATGGCTGACCTCATCGCCCGATGGACGCCCGAAGAAGAAATTGACCCGGAAGATTGATACTTGCGCCTCTCGGCGCCCAGGGTTGCCACTCATCGTCGGATCGTTGACGTTTTGGGGTTCGGCGCGCGCAATGTCTACCCCAAAAAATGATCGCCCAGAGAATCCTCCACATGGCAAAGATCATAGTGCTCGCCGGCGATTTCCCTCAGGGCAACGGGGAATATCACTCGGGAACCATCACGCTAAAAACCGCCCTTAAACCACGACTGGGGAGGAGTTTCTCGGTCTCGGAATTTAAAGATCTGACGGTCCAGAACACCGACTGCAATAAAAACATCAAGAGCGCCATAGGCCTGGGCCTTGCCGGCGCTATGTTGCTGGGTCCGGTCGGAGCCATCGCCGGCTATCTGCTCGCCGGCAAGAACACTGAGGTGACCTTCATGGCCACCTTGAAGGACGGGGGCAAACTCTTGGCAGCAACCGATTGCGACACCTTCCAGGATATCTCGGCACGCGCCCTCAAAAAGTCCCGGCACGGTCGCCGAAACGTCCCTTCCGAGTCATTTAACAATGAATCGATTCACTGATCCGCTGGCTCCGTGACTGCGAAAATTTTGCCCAAAGTGGTCGGCCAGTGCGATGAATGACTTATGTAGACATTTGCACACGTTACTATTCAAGCCTGGCATCGTTACTGCACCTGCGCCTCATCGGATATATCCGTCTGTGATAGATCACAGGCGTGCAGCAGGTGCAGTTCCGCTTTGCATTACAACCCAACACTACTTCTGGGCATATTTCGCATTGTGCTGATCATTAAGCTGTGCCTGCATCAGCCCCCACTCACGTTGAATGATCGAGTAAGGAATAAAGATACTGATCCGCTCAGCGCCTTTTAACCCAGGGTGAAAACTCACATCGTGAAGTGTGGTGGAAAAGTAGCCGACATTAATACCGACAATGCTGCCATCATTGGCGATGACAGGCCCACCCGACATCCCCTTGATCATCGGGGCATCATGGATGGCATAGCGTTCGCCGCTGCCTTCGTCGCTGTTGATGAAAGGCGCCGGATACACCTTGCCTTGCCCGGTGACCGTTGTCATATACGGACTCGTCCCCACGGCAGTGATGTGCTCACCCACGCGCGGTGCGCGCCATGACGGATAGTGGCCGTCGGCCTTGTGCTTGATGAAGACCAGGTCGCAACCGGTGCTGCAGCTGTATTTCACGTTGCGGATGAGTGGGGTGTGGCGGGTGGTGACGGCATAGTCTTCGTTCCATTGCACAGCCGAGGCTGTGTACAGATAAGGCAAGGGAAAGCCTGAGAAGACTGAGAAATATGAATCGTTGGCAGGTCCCGACAAGTCGGGTTTTACCATACCGTTGCATCCTGCAATACCAGCTCCTATTAAAAAGTAGGTCATGATTTTAATCATGATGTTCACCGACTTATAAGGAGGTTTTTAGTTTTTGTTGTGTCAGTTCTTTAGTGATCAGGTTGTTGTAGTGTTTCCTCGCCGCCTGGTCTGGTGGGTAATGTATGGCTTAGGTTGCAAGCGTGTGTATGAATGAATTGTGCTAAGAACAATCGCTTTTCGTTACATATAAAGAACTTCAAATATTTGGCGCCTGAAAAATGTCAGCCACATCAACATAAACAAAATTGGAAGTTGCGCTTAATAAGCGTAAAACCCGTGAAACAGCACATTTAGAGCGATTTAGATCACGTTGGAATGCCTCGGCAACCTAACAGAAATCAGCGCCGCGAAAATAACAAATGCGCTGGATATCCAAAGGCACGCTTCCAGCCCGAAGACCTGAAAAACCCAACCGGAGAGCACGGTGCCGATCAACCGTCCCATGGCGTTGGACATGTAGTAAAAGCCCACATCCAGCGATACGCCGTCTTCCTTGGCGTAGGACACGATCAGGTAGCTGTGCAGCGAGGAATTCACCGCGAACAACGCACCAAAGACCATCAATCCGCCCAACAGCACCCACTGCGGCGACAACCCGGTGTTCAGCCCCAGCGCGATTGCCGCTGGCAGGCCTGCCAAGGCAAGCGCCCAAAGAAACGCCGCGCGGCCATCCGGGACATGCCCTCGTTGCTTGCCGGTGATCCGCGGCGCGAGCGATTGCACAATGCCGTAGCCAATCACCCAGGCCGCCAGGAATCCACCGACCTTCCAGAAGTCCCAGCCAAACACGCTGCTCAGGTACACCGGCAAAGCTACGACGAACCACACATCCCGGGCACCGAACAGAAACATCCGTGCTGCCGACAGAATGTTGATGGCCCGGCTCTTGGAGAGAATGTCGCGGAACCTGGGCTTGGCTTTCGCCTTGCCCAGGTCCTTTTTCAACAGGATCAAGCTGCCGAGCCAGATCAGCGAAAGAACGCCGGCCATGGCCAGCAGCGCCCCTCTGAAACCAATCAGGGCGAGCAATGCCCCGCCGAGAAAGAAACCGACGCCCTTGAGGGCATTCTTCGAGCCGGTGAGGATGGCTATCCATTGATAAAGCGTGCCCTGTTGCCCGTCGGGCACCAGAAGCTTGATCGAGCTTTTGGCGCTCATCTTGTTCAGGTCTTTGGCGATCCCCGACAGTGCCTGCGCCCCCATCACCCAAGGAATCGTCAGCCAGGCCACCGGCACCGTCAGCATCAACAGCGCCACAACCTGCATTCCCAGCCCGATGTTCATGGTCCGGTTCAGCCCCAGTCGCGCGCCGAGATAACCGCCCAGCAGGTTGGTGATCACGCCAAAGAGTTCGTAGAACAGAAACAACGCCGCGATTTGCAACGGGCTGTAGCCCAACCCGTGAAAGTGCAGCACCACCAACATGCGCAAGGCACCGTCGGTGAGGGTAAAAGCCCAGTAATTGCCCGTAACAAGCAGGTATTGCCGCACTGACGGCGCGAGGGCTGACAAGGCTTTCATCAACGCTCCTTAAACGGCCAGACCGACCATCCTGGCCAATTCGACGGTGCGGTTCGCGTAAGCCCATTCGTTGTCGTACCAGGCATAGATTTTGACCTGGGTGCCGTTGATGACCATGGTCGACAGCGCATCGATGATCGATGAGCGCGGGTCGGTGCGGTAGTCGATGGACACCAGCGGACGCTCCTCGAAACCGAGAATACCTTTGAGTTCGTTCTCGGACGCGTCCTTGAGAAACCGATTCACTTCGTCAACCGTAGTGACGCGATCGACCTCGAACACACAATCAGTCAGCGAAGCATTGGCCAACGGTACGCGCACTGCGTGACCATTGAGACGCCCGCGCAGCTCCGGGAAAATTTCCGCGATGGCGGTGGCCGAACCGGTGCTGGTCGGGATCAGGCTCATGCCCGAAGCCCGCGCACGGCGCAGATCCTTGTGGGGTTGGTCAAGAATGCTTTGGGTGTTGGTCAAGTCGTGAATGGTGGTGATCGAGCCGTGGCGAATGCCTAGCGCTTCATGGATCACCTTGACCACTGGCGCGAGGCAATTGGTGGTGCACGACGCCGCGGTAACGATGCGATGTTCCGCCGGATTGAACAGTTGATGGTTGACGCCCATGACGATGTTCAGCGCGCCCTCTTCTTTCACCGGAGCACTGACCACCACGCGCTTGACGCCCTGGTCGAGGTACGCCTGAAGCACCGCGACAGTCTTCATCTTGCCGCTGGCTTCAATCACCAGATCGCAGCCCGACCAATCGGTATCGGCAATCGCCTTGTTGGCAGAAACCTTGATGCGCTTGCCGTCGATGACAATGCAGTTGCCCTCGGCGCTGGCTTGATCATTCCAGCGACCATGCACCGAATCGAAGTTCAGCAGGTGCGCATGCGTCGCCGCGTCGCCTGCCGGGTCGTTGATCTGCACGAACTCAAACTCCGGCCAGTGCCAGGCGGCGCGCATGGCGAGACGACCGATGCGGCCAAAACCATTGATGCCCACTTTGATAGTCATGTTGGTGTGCTCTGTATCTGTTGTCAGGGATAGGCTTTTGAAATTATCGAACCGGACAGCAGGCGGCTGCCCGTTCAGGGCGCTCACCCATGTCTTCAAGACGTTTGGCATCCGCGCTTAGCCAATGCTGGTTGGTTTCCAGCACGACAGTCAGCATTTGAAGCACCCAGTCAGGAAGGTTCGGGTGCAACCGGTAGTAGACCCATTGGCCTTGTCGACGGTCCGACAGCAATCCGCTGGTGCGCAATTGCGCCAGGTGCCTGGAGACTTTTGGCTGACTCTCGTCCAACGCACAGGTCAGCTCACAGACACACAACTCTCCCTCGCGGGCGATGAGCAGCATCATGCGGACCCGGTTGTCGTCAGCCAGGCATTTGAAAACAGTAGTCGGCGTCAGAGAGTCCATTTCGGGTCTCGGCGTTTGGGTTTCATACAGCAACACGGGCTTCGCGACACAGGCAAGCCTCATTAATATGCGTTTTGCCGAATATATGTTTTTCCGTATATGCGGTAAAGCAGCAAATCTTCGACCAACACAACCAGCGTCCTGACGTTCGTGCGGTCCCGGGAAGATCAGCGAAAGGATTTCGTATACCCTATCGCTATCTCACTCCAAACGATCGCCGCCGTGAACCTACCCAAACTCAACGCTCCCGACCTTGGCAATACGCCTTCGACTTCGGAAATCATCACCCGCCATCTGCGCGACGCCATCGTCGCCGGGCATTTCGCCGAAGATGAGCCGATTCGCCAGGACGACATTGCCCGCCAGTTCAACGTCAGCAAGATTCCAGTGCGCGAGGCCCTCAAGCGGCTGGAAGCCGAAGGGTTGGTGATGTTCCAGCGCAATCGCGGGGCCATGGTCACGCGGGTGTCCGATGCCGAGTTGGCGCAGATGTTCGAAGTGCGCATGTTGCTGGAAGACAAAATACTGCGCCTGGCCATTCCCAACATGACCGAAGAAACTTTCGCCCGCGCCGAGCGTATCTGTCAGGAATTCATCGGCGAGGACGACGTGGGCCGCTGGGCCGAGCTCAATTGGGAGCTGCACGCCTGCCTTTACGAACCGGCACAACGGCCGTTTCTGGTCAGCCTGATTCGATCGGTCAACGACAAGCTGGAGCGCTACCTGCGCATGCAGATGAGCCTGTCGGCCGGCAAGGAACGGGCCGATCACGAGCATCGCGAAATCCTCGCAGCCTGCCGTGCCGGCGATGTGGAGCTGGCGGTGAAGCTGTTGGACGAGCACATAGCCGGGGTCTGCAAGACCCTGTTCGAACACCTGCCCCACGCCCACTGACGGCTCAGGATGCTGTGCCGATTTCGTCATCGGCACAGGATAAATCCATCAAGCCGGCACCCCGCCGCACAGGCCACTCTTGCGTTCACTCATCTGAACGGACGTGGCCCTCCCATGAAACGCATCACCGTGATCGACTCCCACACCGGCGGCGAACCGACCCGCCTGGTGACCGCCGGTTTTCCTGACCTGGGCACCGGCAGCATGGCTGAACGGCGTAAGTTGCTGGCCGACCATCACGATCAATGGCGCGCCGCCTGCGTGCTGGAACCACGAGGCAGCGACGTGCTGGTGGGTGCCCTGCTCTGCACACCGGTAGACCCGAGCGCCTGTGCCGGAGTGATTTTCTTCAACAACAGCGGTTACCTGGGCATGTGCGGCCACGGCACCATCGGTCTGGTGGCGTCGTTGGCGCACCTGGGCAAAATCGGCCCCGGCGTGCACCGCATCGAGACGCCGGTGGGCACGGTGCAGGCGACCCTGCACGAAGACCATTCGGTGAGCGTGCGCAATGTGCCGGCTTACCGTTACCGCAAGGCGCTGGCGTTGCAGGTGCCGGGCATCGGCCAGGTGGTCGGCGATATTGCCTGGGGCGGCAACTGGTTTTTCCTGATCGCCGAGCATGGCCTGAGGGTCGCCGGCGACAACCTCGACGCGCTGACCGCTTATACCTACGCCGTGCAACAAGCGCTGGAAGCCCAGGGCATTCGTGGCGAAGACGGCGGGTTGATCGACCATATCGAACTGTTCGCCGATGACGATCAAGCCGACAGCCGCAACTTTGTCCTATGCCCCGGCAAAGCCTATGACCGCTCACCGTGCGGCACCGGCACCAGTGCCAAACTGGCGTGCCTGGCGGCCGACGACAAGTTGCAACCGGGGCAGATCTGGCGCCAGGCCAGTGTCATCGGCAGCGAGTTCGAAGGCTCTTATGAATGGCAAGGCGAGCGCATCGTGCCGACCATTCGTGGCCGTGCCTTTATCAGCGCCGAGGCCAGTTTGATCATCGAACAGGATGACCCGTTCGCCTGGGGCATTCGCCCATGAGCGAGGGCCTGGTGGCCGATGTGATCGTGATCGGCGCCGGCATCATCGGCGCCGCCTGCGCCCAGGCGCTGGCCCGTCGTGGCTTGCAGGTGCTGGTGCTGGACGCCGGCCTGCACGGTGCGACGGCGGCAGGCATGGGCCACCTGCTGGTGCTCGATGACAACCCGGCCGAACTGGCCCTGAGCCAATATTCCCTGCAACGCTGGCGTGAACTGGCGCCGGACCTGCCCGACGGCTGCGCTTACCGCAACAACGGCACACTGTGGCTGGCAGCCAACGCCGAGGAAATGGCAGTCGCCCACAGCAAATACCTGAACCTGAAAGCCCAGGGCGTGGCGTGCGAACTGGTCAGTGCCAGCGCCTTGCGTCAGCGTGAACCGGAACTGCGGGAGGATCTGGAAGGCGGCTTGCTGATCAATGGCGACGGCATTCTGTATGCGCCGGCGACGGCCCGCTGGATGCTCGACACACCGAACATCCGTCAGCATCGGGCGCGGGTTAGCGCGGTCGATGGTAATCGCGTCTGCCTTGACGACGGTCAGTGGTTGCGGGCCGAAGCGGTGGTGTTGGCCAACGGCATTCAGGCCAGCGACCTGTGCCCGGAGTTACCCATCGAGCCGAAAAAAGGTCACCTGCTGATTACCGACCGCTACCCCGGCACCGTCACCCACACCTTGGTGGAGCTGGGTTACGTCACCAGCGCGCACAACGCCACCGGGCCATCGACCGCCTGCAATATTCAGCCGCGCCCGACCGGGCAATTGTTCATCGGAGCCTCGCGGCAATTCGGCACCACCGACCCGCAGGTCGAAGGCTGGATGCTGGCGAAAATGCTCAAGCGTGCCGCCGAGTACATGCCAGGGCTGGCCCGGCTCAACGGCATCCGCGCCTGGACCGGTTTTCGCGCCGCCAGCCCCGACGGCCTGCCGCTGGTTGGCCAGCACCCACAGCAGCAGGGCTTGTGGCTGGCGGTCGGGCACGAAGGGTTGGGCGTCACCACGGCCCCCGGCACGGCCGACTTGCTGGTGGCGCAGCTGTTCAACGAAACCCCGCCACTGGCCGCGCAACCCTATCTGCCCCAGCGTTTCCTCGGAGAACCTGTCTATGCCTGAATTATTGCTGGACGGCCGCGCCTTGAAGGTGGCCGAGGGCACCAGCGTCGCCGCAGCCTTGGCGCTGGGCAGCGACGGATGCACACGCACTTCGGTCAGTGGCCAACGCCGCGCACCGCTGTGCGGCATGGGCATTTGCCAGGAATGCCGGGTGACCATCGACGGCCGGCGACGCCTGGCCTGCCAGACACTGTGCCGTGACGGCATGCAGGTGCAGACATGCCCATGAACGAATACGCCGATCTGCTGATCATCGGCGCCGGCCCCGCTGGCATGGCCGCTGCTCTTGCCGCTGCCCCCAGTGGCGCACGCATCGTCATGCTCGACGACAATCCGCTGCCGGGCGGGCAAATCTGGCGTGATGGTCCGCAAGCCAATGTGCCCGATCAGGCCCGTCGCCTGCGTGAACGTTTGCAGGCGTGCAGCAACATCCGCCGTCACGCCGCCACCCGGGTGATCGCCAGTCCCGGTCCGAAACAACTGTTGGTCGAAAATGACGATGCCGGTTGGCTGATCAGTTACGACAAACTGATTCTGTGCACCGGCGCCCGCGAGTTGCTGCTGCCCTTCCCCGGCTGGACGTTGCCCGGCGTGACCGGCGCTGGTGGCTTGCAGGCGCTGGTCAAGGCGGGCCTGCCGGTGCAGGGTGAGCACGTGGTGATCGCCGGCAGCGGCCCGTTGTTACTGGCCAGTGCCGCCACCGCGAAAAAACACGGCGCGCAGATCCAGCGCATCGCCGAGCAAGCCTCGCGCACCGCTGTCGCTGGTTTTGCCGCGCAACTGCCCCGCTGGCCTGGCAAATGGCTGCAATCGTTCAGCCTGTTCGACCGCCATTACCGCACCGCGACGCATGTGCTGGCCGCCCTTGGCACTGACCGGCTGGAAGGTGTGCGCCTGCAACAGCAGGGCAAAATCATCGAACTGGCCTGTGATCGGCTGGCCTGTGGTTTCGGCTTGATCCCGAACATTCAATTGGGCCAGGCACTGGGTTACGCCATCGAGGGTCAGGCGTTGGCCGTGGATGCCTGGCAGGCCAGTCGCGTCGATCATTATGCGGCGGGTGAATGCACCGGGTTTGGTGGCAGTGAACTGGCCTTGGTCGAAGGTGCCATTGCTGGGCACGCGGCGGTCGGTGACCTTGAAGCGGCACGCCAGTTGTGGCCACGTCGGGCGCGCTGGCAGGGTTTCGCCAAGGCACTGAATCAGGCCTTCGCCCTCGACCCGCAACTCAAATCCCTGGCCCGCCCCGACACCCTGGTCTGCCGCTGCGAAGACGTGCCCTACGGCGCATTGACCGGGCACACCGACTGGCGTGAAGCCAAACTGGCCAGTCGCTGTGGCATGGGCGCCTGTCAGGGCCGGGTGTGTGGTGGCGCGGTGCAGCACCTGTTTGGCTGGCAACCCTCGGCCCCCCGCCCGCCCTTCAGCCCGGCACGAATCGAGACCTTGATGTGCCTGGACGACACCCCGCCAACCTGAAACCCCCTCGGGGGTTTCAGCCGCGCTGTCGAGCCTCTATGATCCCGGGGTCGCCCTCAGACCCCAGCGCCATGTACCCCTCGCTCAGCACCTTCAAACCCTGCGACCTGCCCACGCTGTTGAACAGCCTGCAGCCGATTGCGCCGCTGCTCGACACCCTGGCGGACGTGGTGTTTTTCATCAAGGATCGCGAAGCCCGCTACGCCTTCGTCAACCAGACCCTGGCCCGGCGTTGCGGCTTCAAACATCGCGAGGATCTGCTGGGGCTCACCGCTGAAATGGTCTTCCCGGAACGCTTCGGCCCGCTGTACACCGAACAGGATCGGCGGGTGCTGTCCAGCGGCCGCGAACTGGCTGACCAACTGGAGCTGCACCTGTATTACGGCAACCAGCCGATCTGGTGCCTGACCCACAAACTCGCCTTGAAGGATGAACAGGGTCACATCGTGGGCCTGGCCGGGATCTCCCGCGACCTGCAATCGCCACAGTCCAATCACCCCGCATTCCAGAAACTCGCCGCCGTGGACGCGCACATCCGCAGCCACTTCGCCCGCCCCGTGAGCCTTGCCGAACTGACCGCCATCGCCGGTTACTCCGTGGCGCAACTGGAGCGTCACTGCAAGCGGGTGTTCCAGCTCACGCCACGGCAGATGATCAACAAGGCGCGCCTGGAAGAAGGTTCGCGGCTGTTGCTGCACAGCGACCTGCCGATCACCGAGATCGCCCTGCGCTGCGGTTACACCGACCACAGTGCGTTTAGCCGGCAGTTTCGTGCGTTGACCGGTTTATCACCGAGTCAGTATCGCGATACTCAGCGTTAGGGAATGTGGGTGTTCTTTCGGGCCTCATCGCGGGCAGCCCGCTCCCACAGGTATCTGCGTTGGCCAAGGAATTTGTGAACGACACCAATCACTGTGGGAGCGGGCTTGCCCGCGATGAGGCCGGTACAGCCACCACAAGGCTCGGTGTCAGATCGCTAAACAAGCACTGTTTAAATGACACTTCCAGACACTCACTCAGGCTACACATTCTTGCGCCTCTGCCTACGACTACGCCAGAATCCGCCGGCTAGTGCGCCTGTGACCGGAGCTATATCGTTTCCCTGTCGCTGAAAAACAGCGATCGGGTTTGGTAGCCCGGTTTTCTGGCGCATAGCGCGACCTAATGCAGAGACTGTTTTCGTCTCCTGTTTTTATGGTGGCTATGCGTAGGGCGCTCTCGGGCGCGCCGGGTTGCCAGATGACCGGTCTACCAACCTGCGTATGGCCACCACCTCTTCGTTTGGTAGCGAAGGTGATGGCTCCACTTTTAATATCTGGAGTTCTATCTATGTTCAAACCAACGCCAAATCCACCGGAAACCGACGACGTTTCCCCCTACGAATCCCTCGATTCGAAAAAGCTCCACGCAGCCGCCGACCGCGCCCTCGATCATTACCTCAAACCGCCCACCCCCAAAGACACCCAGCGCAAACCCAGCACCATTTACCATGTGGGTGCGAAGGTCGATAACGAAACCCTGCTGGTCAACGCCTGCGAATCCCTGGCGTCAGCCAGCATGATGCTCAGTGAGTTCGCCGGGTTGATGGACATGCCCCATCGCAACATCATGTTGGGGATTCAATCGGTGGTCATGCTCGGGGAGCTGGCGGTGAATCGAGTGCTGGATAACCTCGATCCGCAGGGCTGACGAAAGTCTGTAGTGAGAGCACTTATTGTGGCGAGGGAGCTTGTCGGATCGCCGCACCGTCCCGCTCGGCTGCGCAGCAGTCGCAAAACCGGCTTATGCGGTGTGCCTGTAAAAAAGCAGTCGCAGGATTTGGGGTCGCTTCGCAACCCAGCGGGACGGTGCGGCGATCCGACAAGCTCCCTCGCCACATGGGTGTGTCAGAGCACGGGGTGATCGCAGGGCGCCGATGTTCCCTAAAGGGGCGCCCCGCACAACCATTGCTCCCATCTGTAACACCCACCATCGCGGCCCCCGCCCCTCACGGCGTCACTCTGACGCACCGCAACACCTCTACTCCAAGGCCTGCCAACAAATTCACGCCCCGGCCTGGAAACGGGCACGTTGATTGCTATATTTAATATCGTATACGAAATCCCCAATACGATATCCAACAGCACTTCACATCAACGAGGCCTCTATGAAAAACCCCGCATTTGCCGTAGCCCTCAGCGCTGTTCTCAGTACCTCCTTCATTGCCACCGCCCAGGCCGACAAGCTCGACGACATCATCGGTTCGGGCAAGCTGCGCTGCGCCGTGACCCTGGACTTCCCGCCCATGGGTTTTCGCGATGCCGGTAACAACCCGGCCGGTTTCGACGTGGACTACTGCCGTGACCTGGCGAAAATCCTCGGGGTCGAGGCCGAAGTGGTCGAGACGCCGTTCCCGGACCGCATTCCGGCACTGGTCTCCGGGCGGGCCGATGTGATCGTCGCCTCCACTTCCGACACCCTCGAACGGGCCAAAACCGTGGGCCTCACCGTGCCCTACTTCGCCTTCCAGATGGTGGTGCTGACCCGCGACGACACTGGCATCAACAACTTCGATGACCTCAAGGGCAAACCCGTGGGCAACACCAGCGGCACCTATGAAGCCATTGCCCTGGAGAAAGACGTGAAGAACTGGGGCACCGGCACCTTCCGCGCCTATCAGTCGCAGAACGACACCCTACTGGCCGTCGCCCAGGGCCACATCGACGCCACCGTGGTCACCAACACCGTGGCCGCCGCCACCCTCAAATCGGGCAAATACAAAAACCTGAAAGTCGCCGGTAACGCGCCGTACGTGATCGACTACGTCTCCCTCGGCGCCAAGCGTAACGAGTATGGCCTGCTCAACTACCTCAACCTGTTCGTCAACCAACAGGTGCGCACCGGTCGTTACAAAGAGCTGTTCGTCAAATGGGTCGGCACTGAAATCCCGCCGACCAACCTGACCGTGCCACAGGTCTACTACTGAGGTGTCCGGCATGCCTAGGCCCACTTCTCTGACCGGTCGCAGCTTGGTCGCGGGCGCCGCCGAGGGCGCCCTGCTGTTCGCCGATATCGGGTTGAGTTTCTGGGGCGGGGTCGATCCGTTTAGCGGCGAGATCATTGACCGTCACCATCCGCTCAGCGGCGAATACCTGGCCGGCCGCGTGCTGGCCATTCCCAGCGGTCGCGGCTCGTGCACCGGCAGTAGCGTGTTGATGGAACTGATCAGCAACGGTCACGCACCGGCAGCACTGGTGCTGGCCGAACCCGATGAGATCCTGACCTTGGGCGTGCTGGTGGCGCAGACCATTTTCGAGCGTTCCCTGCCGGTGCTGTGCATCGGCCGGGAGGCCTTCGCCGCGTTGCGCGGCAAGACCTTCGCTCGGGTCGACGGCGCCTCGGTAAGCGTGTTCGAACACCTGCCGGGCGATGCCTGGCAGGCACTCGACAGCCCATTGCAAACGCAAGACCCAAGCGCCCCGATCGAACTCACCGAACACGATCGGGCGCTGCTCGACGGCCAGCATGGCAAGGCTGCGCAAGTGGCCATGCAGATTGTTCTGCGCATGGCCGAGCTGCAAGGTGCCCGCCGCCTGGTGGATGTCACCCAGGCACATATCGACGGCTGCATCTACACCGGACCTGCGAGCCTGCGCTTTGCCGAACAACTGGTGCAATGGGGCGCCAACGTGCGGGTGCCCACCACCCTCAATTCGATTTCCGTGGACCAGCGCCGCTGGCGTGAATTGGGCATCGACCCGGCGCTTGGCGAACCGGCCAGTGCCTTGGGCGATGCCTATATGGCGATGGGTGCGCAACTCAGTTTCACCTGCGCGCCCTACCTGCTCGACAGCGCACCCAAGGCGGGCGAGCAGATCGTCTGGGCCGAATCCAACGCGGTGGTCTACGCCAACAGCGTGCTGGGTGCACGCACCCTGAAGTACCCGGACTACCTGGATATCTGCATCGCCCTGACCGGCCGCGCCCCGTTGATCGGCTGCCACCTGGACGCACAACGCAAGGCCCGATTGCAGGTCGAAGTGCCCGCCCTGGGTGAACTGGACGATGCCTTCTACCCGCTGCTCGGTTACCACATCGGCGCGCTGGCGGGCAGCCGGATTCCACTGGTGCGCGGGTTGGAAAACCGCAAGCCGAGCCTGGACGACCTCAAGGCGTTCGGCGCGGCGTTTGCCACCACCTCCGCCGCCCCGTTATTCCATATCGCCGGGATCACCCCGGAAGCTATCGACCCGGCGCAGGTGCTGGAGGGAGATGTAGCCCTACCCGTGGAAACAATCCGCCTGAAGGATCTATTGGTCAGTTGGCGCGAACTCAACAGTGCCCGCGACAGCCAGGTGGATGTGGTCTCGCTGGGTAACCCGCATTTCTCTCTCAGCGAGTTCGCTCACCTGGCGCGACTTTGCCTCGGTCGGCACAAACACCCCGACGTGGTCCTCGCCATTACTTGCGGCCGCGCCGTGCTGGAGCAGGCTCGCGAAGCCGGGCATATCGCCGTGATCGAAGCCTTCGGCGCGACCCTGGTCACCGATACCTGCTGGTGCATGCTCGGCGAACCGGTGATCCCGCCGGGTGCAACAACCTTGATGACCAACTCCGGCAAATACGCCCATTACGCACCCGGCCTGGTGGGTCGCAAGGTGCATTTCGCCAGCCTGGCTGAATGTGTCGATACCGCTTGCAGTGCCACGGCCAGCGGTCGTCTGCCGGCCTGGCTGAACATTGCCCCCCCTCTGGAGACGCTCGCGCATGTTTGATTACACCTTCCAATGGCGCGCCACCCTGCGCGCCCTGCCGGACATGCTCGCTGGCGCCTGGGTCACTTTCGAGACCGCCGCGTTGTCGATGATCTTCGGCGTGCTGATCGCCCTGGCCCTGACGGTGATGCGCGAAAGCAAAACCCCGCTGCTGCGTGGTATCGGCAACGGCTGGGTATCGATCGCGCGCAACACCCCGTCGCTGTTCCAGATCTACGTCCTCTACTTCGGCCTCGGCTCGCTGGGCTTGCACGTCAGCTCATGGTTCGCCCTGCTCGCCGGGATCACCTTCAACAATGCCGGGTATCTGGCGGAGAACTTTCGCGGCGGCCTCAAGGCCGTCCCCGACACGCAAGTGCGCGCCGCGCGTTCGCTGGGCATGAGTGCCTTCCAGGCCTACCGCATGATCATCGTCCCGCAGCTGTTGCGGATCGTCTTCTACCCGCTGACCAATCAGATGGTCTGGGCGGTGCTGATGACGTCGCTGGGGGTGATTGTCGGACTGAACAATGACCTGACCGGGGTGACCCAGGACTACAACGTCAAAACGTTCCGCACCTTCGAATACTTCGCCATCGCCGCCGCGCTGTATTACCTGATTGCCAAGGCGATCGTCGCGTCAGCCCGGCTGATGGCCTGGCGGTTGTTCCGTTATTGAGGGCTTGACCATGTTTTCCACCAGTTTTTCCTGGAATGACCTGCTGTTCCTGCTCGATGGCGCCTGGGTCACCCTGCAACTGACGTTCTGGTCGATCATCCTCGGCTCCGTCGCCGGGCTGTTGTTTGGTCTGCTGCGGGCGCTGTTGCCCCGCGCCAGCCTGCCCCTGGCCTGGGTGCTGGACGTGTTTCGCAGCGTGCCGCTGTTGATCCAGTTCGTGCTGTTCAACTCGCTCAAAAGCATCGTCGGCTTGAACCTCAGCGCCTTCAGCGTCGGCTGCATTGTGCTGGGGGTCTACACCGCCGCGTACTTCACCGAGATCGTGCGCAGCGGCGTGCTGTCGGTGCCGTTCACCTTGCGGCGGGCCAGTCGTTCGCTGGGCCTGAGCTTTTTGCAGGACCTGCGCTGGATCGTCCTGCCGATGGCCACCCGCGTGGCCTTCCCCGGCTGGCTGAACCTGGTGCTCGGGGTGATGAAAGACACTGCGCTGGTGATGTGGATCGGCATCGTCGAACTGCTGCGCGCCTCGCAAACCATCGTCACCCGCATTCAGGAACCGTTGCTGGTGCTGTGCGTCGCGGGCCTTATCTATTACGTCATGAGCCTGGTGGTTGCACGCCTGGGCGCTCGTCTGGAAAGAAGGTGGCAAGAAAATGATTGAGATCGACAACGTACATAAATCCTTCGGCGATCTGGCCGTGGTCAAGGGTGTCAGCCTGACGGTGGACAAGGGCGAAGTGGTGTCGATCATCGGCGGCTCGGGCTCCGGCAAATCGACCCTGCTGATGTGCATCAACGGCCTGGAGCCGATCCAGAAAGGCAACATCCGGGTCGATGGCGTCGAGGTTCATCACAGCGCCACCGACCTCAACCGCCTGCGGCAGAAAATCGGCATCGTGTTCCAGCAATGGAATGCCTTCCCGCACCTGACCGTGCTGGAAAACGTGATGCTGGCGCCGCGCAAAGTGCTGGGCAAAAGCAAGGCCGAAGCTGAAGAGCTGGCGGTGCAGCAACTGACCCACGTGGGCCTTGGCGACAAGCTCAAGACCTTCCCCGGCAAGTTGTCCGGAGGCCAGCAGCAACGCATGGCCATCGCCCGCGCCCTGGCCATGTCGCCGGACTACATGCTGTTCGACGAAGCCACCTCGGCCCTCGACCCGCAACTGGTGGGCGAGGTGCTGGACACCATGCGCATGCTCGCCGAAGACGGCATGACCATGGTGCTGGTGACCCACGAAATCCGCTTTGCCCGCGATGTGTCCGACCGCGTGGCGTTCTTTCGCAATGGGCTGGTGCATGAGATTGGCTCGCCGGATCAGGTGATTGGCAATCCGGTGCATGCGGAAACAGCGGCGTTTCTCAAATCAGTGAAATAACGACTGGCCTCATCGCGGGCAAGCCCGCTCCCACAGGGTTTGTGGTGTACACAAAATTGGTGGCCGACACAGATACCTGTGGGAGCGGGCTTGCCCGCGATGAGGCCCGAACAGACAAAACAAGGAGCAGGCAATGCGTTCATCGAAAGTCATTCATGTGGTCAGCTGCCACGCCGAAGGCGAAGTCGGCGATGTGATCGTCGGCGGTGTCGCCCCACCGCCCGGCGCCACCGTTTGGGAGCAATCGCGCTGGATCGCGAAGGATGAAACCCTGCGCAACTTCGTCCTCAACGAACCTCGCGGCGGCGTGTTCCGCCACGTCAACCTGCTGGTGCCGGCCAAGGACCCTCGGGCGCAAATGGCCTGGATCATCATGGAACCGGCCGACACGCCACCGATGTCCGGCTCCAACTCGCTGTGCGTCGCCACGGTGCTGCTCGACAGCGGCATCCTGCCGATGACCGAACCGCAAACCCGGCTGGTGCTCGAAGCGCCCGGCGGCTTGATCGAGGCCGTGGCCGATTGCCGCGACGGCAAGGTCGAACGGGTGGAAATCAAGAACGTGCCCTCCTTCGCTGACCGCCTCGACGCCTGGATCGAAGTCGAAGGCCTCGGCTCGTTGCAAGTCGACACCGCGTACGGTGGCGACAGTTTTGTCATCGCCGACGCCAAAAGCCTGGGCTTTTCCATCCGCCCTGACGAGGCGGCCGAGCTGGTTGAGGTCGGGTTGAAAATCACCCGCGCGGCCAATGAACAGTTGGGCTTCGTCCATCCGCTGAACCCCGAGTGGTCGCATATTTCCTTCTGCCAGATTGCCGCGCCCATCGTGGTTGAAAACGGCATCGCCACCGGGGCTAACGCCGTGGTGATTCAACCCGGCAAGATCGACCGCTCGCCCACCGGCACTGGTTGTTCGGCGCGCATGGCAGTGTTGCAAGCCAAGGGATTGATGCAGGTTGGCGAGCGCTTTATCGGCCGTTCGATCCTCGGTTCCGAGTTCCATTGCCGCATCGATTCGATGACCGAAGTGGCCGGCCGCCCGGCGATCTACCCGTGCATTTCCGGCCGGGCCTGGATCACCGGCACCCACCAATTGCTGCTCGACCCCAGCGATCCCTGGCCACAGGGCTATCGCCTGTCAGACACCTGGCCCGGTGCCTGAAACATCCCAGACCAACGGCTACCCAAAACCCTGATTGATTGAAAAAACCACTGGCCGAGTATCGGCATTTAAAATATCGTATACGAAATACAAAAACGAACCGGAGGCAACAATGAGCAAGCGCATTAACTGGAGTGGCGTCTTCCCCGCGGTGACCACTCAATTCAACGATGACTTCTCCATCAACCTGGAAAAAACCCACCAGGTGATTTCCAACGTGATCCGTGATGGCGTATCAGGCCTGGTGGTGTGTGGTTCGGTGGGGGAAAACACCTCATTGACCGCCGAAGAAAAAATCGCCGTGACCGAAGTTGCGGTCGACGCCTCTCGCGGCCGCGTGCCGGTGATTTGCGGTGTGGCTGAATTCACCAGCGTGCAAGCGGCCAAGGTGGCCAACGCGGTGCGCAGGGTCGGTGTCGACGGCGTGATGCTGATGCCGGCGCTGGTCTACGGCTCCAAGCCGTTCGAGACCGCCGAGCATTACCGCTACGTGGCGAAGAACGCCGACGTACCGCTGATGGTTTACAACAAC
Source organism: Pseudomonas sp. DF5 (assembly GCF_058148225.1). Lineage (NCBI taxonomy): Bacteria > Pseudomonadati > Pseudomonadota > Gammaproteobacteria > Pseudomonadales > Pseudomonadaceae > Pseudomonas > Pseudomonas sp. DF5. The sequence continues at coordinate 71,794 of NZ_JBYVYM010000007.1, read as the reverse complement.
CCGCCGATCTACAAAAACGACGTCACCCCGGACATCCTGATTTCCCTGGCCGACTGCGACAACGTGGTGTGCTTCAAGGATTCCTCCGGCGATACCCGTCGTTTCATCGACGTGCGCAATGAAGTCGGCGACCGTTTCGTGCTGTTCGCAGGTCTCGATGACGTGGTGCTGGAAAGCATCGCGGTGGGTGCCGAAGGCTGGGTCTCGGGCATGTCGAACGTATTCCCGAAAGAAGGCGAGACCATCTTCCGCCTGGCCAAGGCCGGTCGCTTCGCCGAAGCCATGCCGATCTACGAATGGCTGATGCCGATCCTGCACCTCGATGCCCGTGCCGACCTGGTGCAGTGCATCAAACTCTGCGAAGCCATCGCCGGTCGCGGCAGCGCCCTGACCCGTCCGCCACGCCTGGCACTGCCGCAAGCGGATCGGGAGTTCGTCGAGCAGATCATGGCCAAGGCCATGGCCAATCGTCCGGAGTTGCCGGACGTCGGTCTCTGAGTGATTGCCGGGCGGATCCTTGCGGGTCCGGCCCGGCTACCTGTTTTCGCGCCTCTACAGGAAACGTCAGCATGTCCAATCCTCACAGCACCTCCAGCGCAACCACACCCTCGGGACTCAAACGCGTGGTGGCCGCCGCCATGGCCGGCACTGTCGCCGAGTGGTATGAATTCTTTCTCTACGGCACCGCTTCGGCATTGGTCTTCGGCCAGCTGTTCTTCCGTCAGACCGACAGTCCGATCGACGGCATCATCGCCGCCTTCGCCCTGTACGCCGTCGGCTTCCTCGCCCGTCCGTTGGGCGGTCTGGTGTTCGGTCACTACGGTGACAAATTCGGCCGCAAGCGCCTGCTGCAACTGAGCCTGGTGGTGGTCGGTGTCACCACGTTCCTGATGGGTTGCCTGCCCGGCTTCGACAGCATCGGCTATGCCGCGCCGGTGCTGTTGGTGCTGCTGCGCCTGATCCAGGGCTTTGCCTTCGGTGGCGAATGGGGTGGCGCGATTCTGCTGGTGTCCGAACACTGCCCGGACAATCGCCGGGGGTTCTGGGCCAGTTGGCCGCAAGCCGGGGTGCCGGCCGGCAACCTGGTGGCGACCGTCGCCCTGCTGCTGTTGTCGTCAAACCTGTCGGAACAACAATTCCTCGCCTGGGGCTGGCGCGTGGCGTTCTGGTTCTCGGCAGTGGTGGTGCTGATCGGCTACTGGATTCGCACCAGCGTCGATGACGCGCCGATTTTCAAGGAGGCCCAGGCCCGGCAAGCGCAGACCAAGCAGCAACAACTGGGCGTGGTAGAAGTGCTGCGTCATCACTGGCGCTCGGTGCTGGTGGGGATCGGCGCGCGGTTTGCCGAGAACATCCTCTATTACACCGTGGTCACCTTTTCGATCACCTACCTGAAACTGGTGGTGCACAAGGACACCTCAGAGATTCTGTTGCTGATGTTCGGCGCACACCTGCTGCACTTTTTCCTGATCCCGTTGATGGGCTATCTGTCGGACATCGTGGGCCGCAAACCGGTGTACCTGATCGGCGCGGTGCTCACTGCGTTCTGGGGCTTCATAGGCTTTCCGATGATGGACACCGGCAACAACTGGCTGATCATCGGCGCCATCACCCTTGGCCTGGCCATCGAGTCGATGACCTATGCGCCCTACTCGGCGCTGATGGCCGAAATGTTCCCGACCCATGTGCGCTACACCGCCCTTTCGCTGTGCTACCAGGTGGCACCGATCTTCGCCGGATCCCTCGCGCCGCTGATCGCCATCACCCTGCTTAACAAGTACCACAGCTCGACACCGATCGCCTGGTACCTGGTGGGCGCCGCGTTGATCTCCATCGTGGCCGTCGGCCTGACCCGGGAAACCCGTGGCAAATCGTTGCACCAGGTGGATGCCGAATCCGCTGCGCGTATTGCTGCTCTGGACAACGCCGTGCCGGCCGCTGCGCGCCGGGGTGATTCGCTGGCTTGAGCCCTGTACCTGCAAACCCTGTGGCGAGGGAGCTTGCTCCCGTTCGAGTGCGCAGCACTCGCAAAATAGGCAATGGTTGCCACTATTTTGGGGCCGCTACGCAGCCCAACGCGAGCAAGCTCGCTCGCCACAAAACAGCGCACGACTCCATACCCTTGATTGACCTACAAGGGTCCTGCCCCACCTTTTTCGACAGGAGTTTTTCCCATGCCCGAGATCCTCGGCCACAACTACATCGGCGGTGCCCGCAGCGCCGCTGGCAACATCGCGATGCAGAGCCATGACGCCAGCACCGGCGCAGCGCTGCCTTATTCGTTCATGCAAGCCACCGCCGAGGAAGTGCATGCCGCAGCCCAAGCCGCCGCTGCCGCTTACCCCGCCTTTCGTAACTTGCCGGCGACGCGCCGTGCAGAATTTCTCGAGGCCATCGCCGCGCAACTGGATGCCCTGGATGACGAATTCGTCGCCTTGGTCACACGCGAAACCGCCCTGCCAACCGGACGCATCCAGGGCGAACGCAGCCGTACCAGCGGCCAGATGCGCCTGTTCGCCCAGGTGCTGCGCCGGGGCGATTTCTATGGGGCGCGTATCGACCGCGCGTTGCCCGAACGTCAGCCACTGCCACGGGTCGACTTGCGCCAATACCGGATCGGCGTCGGCCCGGTGGCCGTGTTCGGCGCCAGTAACTTCCCGCTGGCCTTTTCTACCGCTGGCGGTGATACCGCGGCGGCTCTGGCCGCCGGTTGCCCGGTAGTGTTCAAGGCCCACAGCGGACACATGGCGACCGCCGAGTGCGTGGCCGATGCAATCATCCGCGCCGCCAAGCAAACCGACATGCCTGAAGGCGTGTTCAACATGATCTACGGCGCGGGCGTCGGTGAAACGCTGGTCAAGCATCCGGCGATCCAGGCCGTCGGTTTCACCGGCTCGCTCAAAGGCGGTCGCGCCCTCTGCGACATGGCCGCCGCACGGCCACAACCGATTCCGGTATTCGCCGAAATGAGCAGCATCAACCCGGTGCTGGTATTGCCTGAAGCCCTGCGCGCACGGGGCGAAAAAATCGCCGGTGAACTGGTGGCGTCGGTGGTTCAGGGGTGCGGTCAGTTCTGTACCAATCCGGGGTTGGTGATCGGTATCCGCTCACCGCAGTTCAGCGCATTCACCGCGCGACTCAGCGCCTTGATGGCCGAACAACCGGCGCAAACCATGCTCAACGCCGGCACCCTCGCCAGCTACGAAAAAGGTGTGCAGGCGTTAGTCGACCATCCAGGGATAAGCCATCTGGCAGGCCAGGACCAGCACGGCAATCAAGCCCGGCCGCAACTGTTCAAGGCCGACGTCAGCCTGCTGCTGAAGGGTGATCCGCTGTTGCAGGAAGAAGTGTTCGGCCCGACCACTATCGTCGTCGAAGTGGCCGACAAGGCGCAGCTGCAACAGGCACTGCACAGCCTGCACGGGCAACTCACCACCACCCTGATCGGCGAAGCGCAGGACCTGCACGAACACGCCGATCTGCTGGTGCTGCTGGAACAAAAGGTCGGCCGGGTACTGTTCAATGGCTACCCCACCGGCGTTGAAGTGTGCGATGCGATGGTGCATGGCGGCCCTTATCCAGCGACCTCCGATGCCCGTGGCACGTCGGTCGGCAGCCTGGCCATCGAGCGTTTCCTGCGCCCGGTGTGCTACCAGAACTGCCCGGATGCCTTGCTGCCCGACGCCCTGAAAAACGCCAACCCGCTGGGCATTGCCCGCCTGGTTGATGGCAACATCCAGCACGCCTCGCTGTAACACAATCTGTAGGAGCGAGGCTTGCCCGCGAAGAATGCACCGCGATTTTCAGGTATTACGCGTCATCGTTCTTCGCGGGCAAGCCTCGCTCCTACAGGATGTTCATCGCATTCAAGTCAGCAGTGCTTTCAGATCATTGTACAGCGCCTCGGGAATCTGCACGCCTTCCACCACACTGCGTGCCCGCGCCGCATAACGCCGTTGCGACGGCAAGCGCGCTCCCTGCCCTTCAATTCCCTGAAACAACACTTCGGCCCGGGCCAAGTGCTCCTCAGTGGCCGCCCCCAGAAAACGCTGAGGGTCGAGCGCAATGATCAGCTCGCCATGGTACGGCGATGACTTGCTGCCCGCGTCGTAAGCCAGCGACTCGGCACTGGTCAGGTCTCCAATCAAAGGCCCGGCAATCAACTCCACCATCGCCGCCAGCGCCGAGCCCTTGTGCCCACCGAACGTCAGCATCGCGCCGCTATCGAGCACCACGTTGGCATCGGTGCTCGGTCGCCCCTCCGCGTCCACGCCCCAACCTTCGGGAATTGCCTTGCCGGCACGCCGATGCAACTCGATATCGCCACGGGCAATTGCACTGGTGGCGAAGTCGAACACAAACGGATCCTGCCCCATGCGTGGCCAGCCAAAGGCAATGGGATTGGTGCCGAACACCGGCACCCGTCCCCCGGCCGGCGCTACCCAGGCATGACTCGGATTACACGCCAGCGCCACCAGCCCGGCGGCGGTCAACTGCTCGATCTCCACCCACAGCGCCGAGAAATGCACGCAGCGATTGATCGCCAACGCCGCAATCCCGTTGGCCCGGGTTTTCTCCGCCAGTAGCGGCAGACCCGCCTGGAATGCCAACTGCGAAAAACCACCGCCAGCATCCACCCGCACAATCGACGGTGCCTGGTCGATCACCCGTGGCTCGGCGTTGGCCGACACCTTGCCGGCCCGCAGGGAATTCACGCAGCCCAGAATCCGGTACAAACCGTGGGAGGCACAGCCATCACGCTCGCCGGCGATCACTGTCGCCGCCACCGCTTGCGCATGGGCCAGGTTAAAACCGTTGTGCAACAGGATCGATTCGGCCAGTTCACGGGCTTCGATCAGGTTCAGTCGGATCATGCTCATCTCCTTGGACAGACCGATCAGGGTGGTCCATCCGCAGAGGCATGGCTTGATGGGTTTGGGCGCGAGGGATGACGAAATTGGCACAGGGTTGGCAAGAGGACGCCACGCCTTTCACCCCAATTCGCTTTGCCGGATCTGCTTCTTATCAATCTTCCCGACGCTGGTTTTGGGAATCTGCGCGACGAATTTGAACTGCTTGGGGATCGCCCATCTGTTGATGCGGCCACGCTCGACAAACCCTTGCAGGTGCGCCTCCAGGATCTTGCTGTCGAGATAGTGTCCAGGCTCGCACACCACCAGCGCCATCGGCCGTTCACCCCATTGCCCATCGGCAATGCCCACGACCGCGACCGACATCACCGCCGCGTGTTCGCTGATCAGGCTTTCCAGTTCCAGGGAGCTGATCCACTCCCCCCCCGTCTTGATGACGTCCTTGATTCGATCTTTGATTTCCACTCCTCCCAAGGCGTCGATAGAGGCCAGATCACCGGTGTGCATCCAGCCGTTGTGCCAAAGCCCGGCCCCCTTTTCGGGCTCCTTCAAATAGCCTTGAGTCAGCCAGGGTGCGCGCACCACGATCTCGCCCAGCGACTCGCCGTCATGGGCTACGTCATTGCCATTGGCATCGATGATTTTCAGGTCGACCATCGGCACCGGTGTGCCAGTCTTGATGCGTTTGGCCAGTTGGGCTTGCATGGATTGTTCAAGGTCTTTGTCACGCAGATACGTCAGGCACAGCAATGGGCAGGTTTCCGACATGCCGTAACCGCTGTGCACCTGAATACCCTTGGCGCTCGCTTCGCTGGCAATACCCAGCGTCAGTGCGCTGCCACCCAAAAGCATTTTCCAGCCATCGAAACGGGTCTGTGCCGCTTCCTCGCAGTTCAGGATCATTTGCAAAATGGTCGGCACGCAATGGGAAAAAGTGACCTTTTCCTCACGATACAGCCTGACCAGGCTGTTGGGTTCGTAGCGGCCGGGGTACACCTGCTTGAGCCCCATCAGGGTGGCGACATAAGGCACACCCCAGGCATGCACGTGAAACATCGGCGTGATGGGCATGTACACATCATCGGAACGCAGTAACGGCAGGCCTTGATAGACGCCCAAAGTGCCCACGGCATTCAAGGTGTGCAGGACCAATTGGCGGTGGGTGAAATACACGCCTTTAGGGTCGCCAGTGGTGCCCGTGGTGTAGAAAAGGGTCGCCACCGAATTTTCATCGAAATCGGGAAAGTCGTATTGGTCCGCGGCCCCGGCCAACAGATTTTCATACTCCCCCAGCATCGGCAGAGACGTATCATTTGCTGTGTCGTCCGTGAGCTGCAGGTAACCTTTGACGGTTTCAAGCCGGCCCTGAATCTGTTCAACCAGCGGCAGGAAATCATCATGCACCAGCACCAGATCGTCCTCGGCATGGTTCATGGTGAAGAGCACCTGATCCGGCGAAAGACGAATGTTCACGGTATGCAGTACCGCGCCGATCATGGGTACGGCAAAGAAGCATTCCAGGTAGCGATGGCTGTCCCAGTCGAGCATGGCCACCGTATCCCCGGCCTTGACGCCGGCAGCGGTCAAGGCGTTGGCCAGCTTGCGGATCCGCTGGTTGAGGGTCTGGTAGCTGTAGCGCAGTTTGTCGGCGTAGACGATTTCACGGCCCGGTTCGTAGCGCACGCCGGACAGTAGTAATTGCTTGATCAGCAAGGGATAGGCATAGGCGCCATCGGCGGGCGGAATTATTTTTGTCGCCATCATGGTTGGGGTTCCCGGTCCTATTTACGTGGGCTCAGAATTGCGCCGCGTCCAGTTGATAGAGGCATTCGCTGCCAGCCTTGGCCGACGCGCTCAGCGAGTGGATGCGCGGCAGCAGGCGGGCGAAGTAGAAACGTGCAGTGCCCAGCTTGCTGGCGTAGAAGTCATCCTCCGCCTGTTTGCCCATCGCCACTTCGGCCATCAGTGCCCACATGTAGGCATAAGCGGTGTAGCCGAACACCTGCAGGTACTCGACCGAGGCGGCGCCGATTTCGTTGGGGTTGTTCATGGCCCGATCCAGCAGCCACGCAGTCAGTTCGTCGAGGGTGTCCACGGCGGCGTTCAATGGCTTGCAGAACTCGCCGAGGTCCGCGCCGGCGTTGGCGGTGAAGTTGCGAATTTCGGCGGCGAACAAACGGTAGAGCGCCCCGCCGCTGGCAACTACTTTGCGCCCGGCCAGGTCCAGTGACTGGATGCCGTTGGTGCCTTCGTAGATCTGAGTGATGCGCACATCGCGAACCAATTGTTCCTGGCCCCACTCACGGATGTAGCCGTGGCCGCCGAAGATCTGCTGGCCGTGCACCGTGGTTTCCAGCCCCATGTCAGTGAGGAACGCCTTGGCCACAGGGGTCAGCAGCGACACCAGTTCCTGGGCGCGGGTGCGGGTTGGCGCGTCATCGCTGTACCTGGCGGTATCCAGTTGCAGGGCCACGTAGCTGGAAAACGCCCGCCCGCCTTCGTTCAAGGCCTTCATGGTCAACAGCATCCGCCGTACATCCGGATGCACAATGATCGGATCGGCAGACTTGTCCTTGCTCTGCGCGCCCGTCGGCGAACGGCTTTGCAGACGGTCACGGGCGTATGCGACGGCGTTCTGGTACGAGCGCTCACCCAACGCCAGGCCCTGGATACCCACGCCCAGGCGTTCGTAGTTCATCATGGTGAACATCGCCGCCAGCCCCTTGTTCGGCGCATCGACGATCCAGCCAGTGGCCCCGTCGAAGTTCATCACGCAGGTCGCGGACGCCTTGATGCCCATCTTGTGTTCGATTGAACCGCAGGACAGCGCGTTACGCTCACCCAGCGAGCCATCGGCATTCACCAGCACCTTGGGCACCAGGAACAGTGAAATGCCCTTGGGGCCGGCGGGTGCATCCGGCAGTCTGGCCAACACCAGGTGAATGATGTTTTCGGTCAGGTCGTGCTCGCCGCCGGTGATGAAAATCTTGCTGCCACTGATCTTGAAACTGCCGTCGGCCTGAGGCTCGGCTCGGGTGCGAATCAGGCCCAGGTCGGTGCCGGCATGCGCCTCGGTCAGGCACATGGAGCCGGTCCAGGTGCCGGCATACATGTTCGGCAGATAGCGCTCCTTGAGTTCCTGGCTGGCGTGGGCATTGATCGACAGGCACGCCCCGGCGGTCAGCATCGGGTACAGACCGAACGACAGACTTGCCGAGTTGACCATCTCCTCGACCTGAGCCGAAATGGCCTTGGGCATGCCCATGCCACCGAACTGTGGATCACCGCCGACGCCCACCCAACCGCCTGCGGCGAACGCTTGATAAGCCGCGACAAAACCTTCGGGAGCGATGACGATGCCATTGCTCCAGGTGCAGCCCTGCTCGTCGCTGCTGCGGTTCAGCGGTGCGACCACCTCGGCGCTGATCTTGCCGGCCTCTTCAAGGATCGCGGCAGCCGTTTCTTCATCGATCACCTCGGCCAGGCCAGGCAATCTGGCCCAGAGCCGGGACACCTCGAAGACCTCGTTGAGTACGAAGCGCATGTCGCGCAAGGGAGCTTTGTAATCAGACATAGTTGGCTTACTCAGAAGTGGTCAGGGCATGCGACATGGCCTGACGTTGGGTTGTATCGGTTTCAGCGGTTTGCGCCACATCAGCTTGCGCAACGGGGTGACGCAGCAAGAAGTACGACAGGGCCGGGATCAGGATCAGCGCGCCGAGCATGTTCCACAGGAACATGAAGGTCAGCAGGATGCCCATGTCGGCCTGGAACTTGATCGGCGACCAGACCCAGCACACCACGCCCGCCGCGAGGGTGATGCCCACCAGGCCCACCACCCGGCCGGTAAACGACACGGCGCTGCGGTAGGCCTGACTCAGCGGCAGACCCTGACGCTGAAAATGCAGCTGCACGCTGAGCAGGTACAAGGCGTAGTCCACGCCGATGCCCACGCCCAAGGCGATCACCGGCAGGGTCGCGACCTTCACGCCTATGCCCATGGCCACCATCAGCGCCTCGCACAGGATCGAGGTCAGGACCAATGGCAACAGGGCGACCAGGGTTGCGCGCCAACTGCGGAAGGTGATCAGACAGAACAGCGTCACCGCCGCATAGACGTAAAGCAGCATGGTGCGATTGGCCTCGCGCACCACAATGTTGGTCGCCGCCTCAATCCCGGCCGACCCGGCCGCCAGCAGGAACTGGCGATCGTCGCTGTTGTTGTCCCGGGCGAATTTTTCGGCGATGCCCACCACGGCATCGAGGGTCTCGGCCTTGTGGTCCTTGAGGAACGTGATCACCGGCATCAACGAACAATCAGTGTTGAACAACTCCGGGGAGTTGACCGAGGCTTGCTGCGCGGCGTAATTCAATACGTCCTGATTGCGCTGGATGCTGTTGAGCTTGGGGTTGCCTTCATAGGTGCCGGCGGTGATCTGGCGCACCGCGTTAACCAGCGAAGTCGTGGCCTGTACGCCCGGATACTGCTGCAGCTCCCAGGCCAGGCGATCGGCGAGAATCAGCGTCTTGTAGCTCAGGCAGCCTTCCGGCGCGGTCTTGATCATCACCGCAAACAGATCGCTGGACAACGCGTAGTGGCTGGTGATGTAGGCGTTGTCACGGTTGTAGCGAGAGTCGGCACGCAACTCCGGTGCGCCACTTTCCAGATCGCCGATCTTCAGCTGCTGGCTGATCATGAAACCGCCGATGCCCATCAGTACCGCGACCACCACCGCCCCCGTGGCCCATTTGGCCGTGGTGAAGCGGTCGAGCAAGTCCCACAGTTTGCCGAAGCCTTTGTGCCCTTCGGCGCGCGTGTCGATGTTCAGCGCACGCTCGGCAGCCCTGGCGCCCACGCCGACATAGGACAGCGCCACCGGCATCAGCAACAGCGAAGTGAAAATCAGCACCGCCACACCGATACTGGCGGTGATCGCCAGATCCCGGATCACCGGAATATCGATCAGCATCAGCACCGCGAAGCCGACGGCGTCGGCCAGCAGCGCCGTGACGCCGGCGATGAACAAGCGGCGGAAGGTGTAGCGTGCGGCGATCAGTTTGTGGGTGCCACGGGCGATGTCTTGCATGATGCCGTTCATCTTCTGCGCCGCGTGGGACACGCCGATGGCGAAGATCAGGAAAGGCACGAGCACCGAGTAAGGGTCGATGGCATAGCCGAGCCAGGCGACGATGCCCAGCTGCCAGACCACCGCGATCAGCGAGCAGCCGACCACCAGCAAGGTGCTGCGCACGCATCGGGTGTAGGCGTAAATGATGATCAGCGAAGTGACGACGGCCAGGCCAAAGAACATCATCACCTGGATCAACCCGTCGATCAGGTCGCCCATCAGTTTGGCGAAACCGATCACCCGGACTTTGTACGGGCCCTTGCCCTCCTCTCCGGCCTTGCGTGCAGCACTGTCACCGGCAAACTCGATCTGGTCGCGCAACTGCTCTTCGAGCATTTGCGAAAAGGCGTGGTAGTCGATGCGCTGACCGCTGGCTGTGGCCTTGTCCAGCAGCGGCACGATCAGCATGCTCGATTTGTAGTCGCTGGCCACCAGACTGCCGACGATACCGGCACGGGAAATGTTCTGGCGCAGCTGTTCTATTTCTGCCGGCTTGCCCTGGTAGGTATCGGGCATCACCGGGCCGCCCTGGAAACCTTCCTCGGTGACTTCGGTCCAGCGCACCGCCGGGCTCCACAACGACTTCATCCAGGCACGGTCGACACCTTCGGCAAGGAACAACCGGTCGTTGACCTGTTTGAGCACGTCCAGGTAACCGGGGTCGAAGATATCGCCCTGAGTGTTCTCCACCACTACCCGTACCGAGTTACCCAAACCGCGCAGCGACTGGCGGTTTTCCAGGAAGTTCTGGATGTACGGCTGGCTCTGCGGAATCATCTTTTCGAAGCTTGGACGCAGCTCCAGGCGAGTCACGGCCATGTAGCCCAGCATCAGGGTGACCAGCGCCATCAGCAGCATGAACAGCGGACGATAGTTGAACACCAGCCGCTCCAGCCGATTGCCGGAATGGCGGTCGAAGTCCCGCAGATCGCGGATCACCGGCATGGTTTCTTGTTTGGTATGGCCCATGTCTGGGTTCTCGCTCTAAGGGTTCGAGGACTTATTCAACGGACAGCGTCCGTGCACCACGGCTGCCAACCACCACCAGCGCACCGTCGACGGACTGCGTGGCGCCGGTCACCGGTGTCGGCACCGGTCGCTGAACCAGGTGCAATTGCGCGCCTGTGCCCTGGCTGACCAGCATTTGCCCGCCCTGGGTGAACAAGCGGTAGTTGCCACGGCTATCGACGAGGCCAGCGGTGATGCTGACGTGCAGGCCGCTGTCCAGCGGGATCCAGTTGAGACCGCCGTCGGTGCTGCGCAACACGTTGCCGCGCAAGCCGTAGGCAATCACTTCGCCGGGTTTGCCAAGCACGCCGAAAAAACTGCCCTGATAGGGTGTCGGTACGGCGGCGAAGCGCTGATTGGCGCTGTTCCATTTGAGCAACAGGCCCTGCTCACCGGCGATGTACAACGCATCGCCGGTGGAGGCGATGGCGTTGAGGTGAAATCCCTGCGGGTTGTCGGTGCGATCCTGAAACGGCGTCCAGCTCTGGCCGCCGTCTTCGGTACGCAGGATCAGGTTGAACACCCCGACCACATAGCCGAGGCGGTCGTTAGCGAACCAGACATCGAGCAACGGTTTGTCGGCGCCCTGCGCCACCAGGCGTTCACCTTCGGCGACCAGCAGTGCCCATTGTTCATTGCCCGGTTCTGCACCGGCCAACGCGCCGTAATGCTTGACCAGCAAGGCGCCGATCTCGCGGCCATCCAGTTGCTTGCGCCAGGTCGCACCCGCGTCACTGCTGTGCAACACCACACCGTCGCCGCCCACTGCCCAGCCTTGGGTGGCGGAAGGAAAACTGACGGCATTGAGGTCGGCACTGACCGGCACGGCGGCCTGCTGCCAGTGTTTGCCGGCATCATCGGAATACAGAATGTGCCCACGCTGCCCGACTGCAATCAGACGGTCGCCGGCGCGGGCCATGCCCGATAGCGGGCTGTTGATAGCCAGGGCGCTGACCCTGGCCGGCAGATCCAACACGTCGACATAACCGGAGGCCTGGCTCAAGCCCTGCAACATTGCAAGCAGTGCGCCGAGCGCCAGCCGCAGATAATTTTTGTACGAACACATACCGCGTCCTCTTCGGATAACCGCGCCGGGACACACGTCCGTGTGCCTGACGTTCCAACCTGGGCGTGCGAAACGATCGGCATGCGCCGACCGTCGTGCGCTCCCTTGCCTTGCGGGCAACGGAACGCACGGACGCGTTGTCACGGTTTGCTTAGCGAATCCCGCTACCTGCCAGGGATTCCGACGACCACTGCGCCTTGGAGAGCGGCTCGATGTACTTGATCCCGCCGTAAGGCCCGACCACGCCATTGATGTTGTAGGAACCACCCACCAGGTCGTAGATCATGAAGGGCGTGGAATCCGGGGTCTGCTTGTCGTAGCTCTGGCTGAGGAACGCGAAGGAGCCACGGTACAGCTGACCACGGGCGTCATACTGGTCGGAGGCCAGAGCGGTCCAGCTGTCTTCATCCAGGTAGAACCGGCGCTTCTGATAGATGTGCCGGGCACCGGACTTGAGTGTGCCCTCCACCACCCAGACCCGGTGTTTTTCCCAGCGTACGTAGTCCGGTGACAGGTGATTGGCGGTGGTCAGCGACTTGGGGTCCTGGGCGTAGGTCAGCTTGTAGGTGTTGTAGGGCACGATCATTTCCTGCTTGCCCACCAGCTTCCAGTCGTAGCGGTCCAGTGCACCGTTGAACACGAAAACATCGTCGTAGGTGCCCGCGCCAGCGGTGCCGGGGTTGGGCGTGTCGTAAGCCAGGTTCGGTGCCAGCTTGACCCGACGCTGGCCAGGCAAGTATTGCCAGGCACGGCGCGGTTGCTGCAGCGGGTTGGCGGCGTCCTTGAGCATTACCGCTTCACCGGCCCGACGCGCAGGGCCGGTGTAGGACAGCTTCATCTGGTAGTACACGTCGGTACTGCTGATCGGCTGCGCCAGATTCTCGTAGATCGGATAGGAAATGAACGCCTGCCCGGTGGTCGCCAGGCTCGGAATGCCTGCGGAGTCGACGTTCCAGGAGTCGTACTTGGAGTTGATGCTGACGCCCTGAAAACGCAACAGGAAGTTCCACATCGCCTCGTTACCCGTCTGCGGAATCGGGAACGGCACGCCGGGCAGTACGTTATCGACGGCCAACCCGCCTTCAAGGGACTTGGCGCCGGTGGCATTTTTCACCCCGTTGTCCAGCACCGCCTTGGGCAAAGAGACGGTACGGTGAGTTGGGTAGACATTGACGTGGAAACTTGGGAAACGCTTGGCCAGTTCCGCGGTGGTTGCACTGAGCAGGCCCTTGTACTGATCGATGTTCTTGCCGTCGATCACCAGCAGCGGCTTTTCGTTGGCGAAGGGATCCGGGCGCATGCTGTCACCGGATTTGAAGCTGGCCGGCGGCGTGGTCAGGCCACCGTCATAGGCGGGGATGGACCCGTCGGCATTCCCGGCCTTTTCAGCCCCGACCAGGGTCAGGCTGGTGCCGAGCCTGGCGGCTTCCTGAGTCGATACAGCGGCCTGTGCCTGGCTGGCAATAACCATCGCCAACGAGGCGGCTAACACGGTTTGCACACATTTCATCTTGTTATTCTCCTGCTTACTTTGCGTAAGCCAGTGGTGAATCAAAAAGTGGTTTTCATCGTCAGGTAAACGGCGCCACGGTCCTCAGTCGTGGCACCACCACCGGAGAAGGCCGAGTAGCCACCGCCGTAACACGCGTAGTTTTCATTGCCGCTAAAGGCATTGGGTGTGGAACCGTCTCCGCTGCCGGCATTGGCCGCGCCGGTGCTCAAGCCACTGACGTCGCACTTGTCGGTCTTGCCGAAGGAGTCCACGTACTTCAGGTCGATGAAGTATTTGTTGTACACAACGGCTCCCACGCCCACGGCATAGTTGCCGGTGTCTTTGGCACCGCCACCGGACACCGGTGACACGCCGGCGAGGCCGACGTTGATGGACATCGGGGCGTTGAGATCGACCCCCGGGAATACCTGGTACCAGGTCGGTGTGAAGTTGACCGCGATGCCCCAGTTGTCCCGGGTCGGCTGGTCGATGCCGCGATAGGTGTCCTGGCCCTTGTAGAGCGCTTCGTTCTTGCTATCGAGCTTGAGCAGGTTGCTGTAGTACAACTCGGCGAGCAGGCTGGCCGAATCAAACACTGGTGTTTTCGGGAATGTCATCAGGCCGTTGAGCGTCCAGTGCAACGTGTCACCGGTGGCACTCAGGCTGTCGCCCTTTTGCGGGGTGTCATAGATCACACCGGTGGCCGCCGTACGGGCCGGCAGCAGGCCCAGACCGGCGCCGAAACCCTGCGGCCCGGTCGAGCTGACAATCGCCGGAATACTGGCCAACGGCATGTTGTGACGAATGTTCAGGTCCGACCCCACACTGATACCGCCCACATCCTTGGACAGGCTCAGGCCGAAGATCTGAATGTTGTCGGCATAGGCCAGTTGATAGGTGCTGGTGCTCAACGAATTGAGGGTGTTGACCACCGCCGGTACCATGCCGGCAGGCGGGGTGCCGTTGGGATTGGCCGACGTCAGCCCGGTGGCGTTCAGCCAGGCTTGCGGCAGGATTTCCGAGGTATTGCGGTAATAAACACCGAGGGTGCCATCCAGCCAGGCCGGCGACCACTTGGCCATTACCCCCCAGTCGCCGCGCTTGTCCGGCGTCAGGTCATGACCGCGACGCACATTGGTCAAACTGTTGCAGGGCGCCAGACCACAACCCAACGGGCTGCCCGGCACCACGCCATTGGTGTTGCCCAGCAGGAACGACTGCGCACCGAAGCCGACCAGATCGGAGCCGCCATAGTAAGTACCGGCTTCAGGCAGGCGGGCGGCATCCCAATCGAGGAAATACTGAGCGGCCACAGTCAACTCGGGATTGACGGTGAACGACATCGACAGCTGGTTGCGCGGAACGAACAATTCCTTGGCTTCAGTTCCCGGCGAGGCGGCCAGTTTGGCCAGGTCCAGCCCGGACTGGCCGTAGCTGATCGAGTGCACCGGGTTGAGGATGGTCTCGCCCCAGAACACGTTGTGCTGACCGGCCTTGACGCTTAACAGCGACTCCTCGCCCACTTCGGTGCTGTAGAACACGAAGGCATCGAGGATTTCGCCGGAAGGACCGGTGTAGTAACGCTCGGCGTAGTGGCTCAGGTGGGGGCTGCCATTGCCGACATTGTCCCCGGTGACTCCGGCCAGGCGCGGATCGTTGGCCACCAGACCCGACCTTGCGTCATTGCCATTGACGAACGGGTTGGAATTGGAGCCGGTGTTCTCGTAGGCCTTGTCATACCAACTGGCGGCGCTGACGCGAAAGCCCATGTGGTCCTTGTAGACCACATCCATTTCGGTCAACAGGTCAATGCGGTTGGTGATGTTGGTTCCGGCCTTGCGGAAGTTGTAGTCGCCATCGTTGTTGTTCGGCGTCGCCAACAGGCGCTTGTCGGCGCTTTCGGTGCGCACGCCGTAGTTGTACTTGACGGTGTTATCCAGGCGCGCGGTCCAGTCCGGGTTACCCGTATCGAGCTCGACCGCCTGGGCGACCGGCACGGCCGCGGCCAGGATGGCCGAGGCCAACAAGGTGTATCGCGAGGGTGCGAACCCGTGACTCTTATTGTTGTGCATTGCGTTGTCTCCGCCTTTTTGTATTTGTTTTAAGCGCAGCCGCCCTCGCGCCTCCCCTTGTTCCAGGGGTTTGCGTTTTTCAGGAGTGAGGGCAAATGCCGGGTGACTGAGGGCCAACCGGTGCCTGAACTAGCGATCCAGCTCCAGGATCAGTGCTTCGGCTTGCGGCCAGTGGCCAAAGCCTGCAGCCGGATTGAGATGACCTGCATCGCCCACGTAGAGCAGTTCACTGCCCCAGCCTTCAGCCAGCCGAGTGACGGCGGCCAGGCTGGCAAGGTGGTCGTTGGTACTGGCGGCCACCAGGCTGCGGAACGGCAGTGGGCCTTTTGGCAGAGGGTTCCAACCCTGGGTACGCAGGGTTTCAGCGGATGGGTAGCCTTGCGGCCAATCAGCATCGAGATCCGGAGGCGTGGCCAGCAGCGCGCCCTTGATCGGCCGGCTGTGTTGCGCAGCCCAGTGTGCGACCATCAACACGCCCGCGCTGTGGGCCACCAGAATCACCGGCCCATCGATCTGCTCCAGCTGGTGTTGAATCGCTTCGACCCGCTTGGCGCAATCGAGCTTGTCGGTTGCCTGCGGCGGCACACTGCGCACCTTGCACAACCTGGCTTCAAGCAGCGTTTGCCAATGCTCGGCAACGTGCTCGCGCAGGCCCGGTACGATCAGAACGGTTGCGGCAGTTTGCAGTTTGTCCACGTCTACACCTTCGCTTTCTCGATGACTCGACTGGCTCTATTGGCCAGGGGCTTTTTGTAGGACTGACATTAAAGAGCGCCCACCCGAGGTGCTTTTCATTGGACGTCAGGCACTTTTCTTTTCATGACAAATTTTCAGGGACCGGCACGCGGCGACCATCGGTCGAAAATCCCCGCAGGTTCTCTACAGGTCACTGTAATCAATGGATGAGCGTCGATTGCTGCACTACAACGAAGGTGATTCTGAACAGATTCGAGCGAGCGCCCTCGACAACCTCGCAACTGTTCAATTGTTGATGCGCTGGATATAGTCGCCACGCTCATTTGAATCGCTACCGGCCCAGGAAAGACCTTCGCATGCCCAAGCTTGTTCGCGCCGCCGTCTTGACCAACTACCTGGAGGTCACTCAATACCTGGGGTTCAACCCGCGCGATGTACTGGCCGGCGTCGGCCTGAGCAAAGCCCTGCTGCAAGCGCCCGAACACCGCATTCCCATTGATGCCGCCGTACGCCTGCTGGAAGACTCGGCCGCCGCCAGCGGCTGCCAGAATTTCGGCCTGAGCATGGCCGAGTCGCGCCAGCTCTCGGACTTCGGAGTCGTCAGCCTGCTCCTCAGCCACCAACGTACGCTGCGTGATGCCTTGCAGGTCGTGGTGAATTACCGTCACCTGATGAATGATTCGCTGGCCATCTTCATTGAAGAGGCCGACAAGATGGTGATCATTCGCGAAGAGGTGGTCACCGAATCGCCCATGCCCTCCCGCCAGGCCACCGAGCTGGCCATCGGGGTCATGTTCCGCCTGTGCGCCGCCCTGCTCGGCACCCACTGGCACCCCTACAGCGTCAACTTCACGCACCAGCCCCCGGACAACCTGCAACTGCATCGCCGCCTGTTCGGCTGCAATCCGGAGTTCGGCAGTGAGTTCAATGGCATTGTCTGCTCCGACGCCAGCCTCGACATAACCAATCCCCATGCCGACCCGGCCATGGCGCGCTACGCCCAGAGTTACCTCGACTCGCTGCTCAACCACGAAGGCCCGTCGATACTGTTCGAGGTGCGCAAAGCCATCTACCTGCTGCTGCCGATGGGACGTGCCACCATCGAGCAGATCGCCCAGACCCAGGGCATGAATGTCCGGACCCTGCAGCGCCGCCTCAAAGACGACGGCTGCGCCTTCAACGACCTGATCAACGACGTGCGCCGCGACCTGGTGCTGCGCTACCTGGACAATCCGAGTTACTCGCTGGGCCGTATCGCCGACATGCTCGGCTACTCCATGGCGAGTTCCTTCACACGCTGGTTCATCACCCAGTTCGGCATGCCGCCCGCCGCTTGGCGCAGCGCACAAAAACACACCGTCAAGTCACCGACTGTCCCAACCACCCTGGCTGCGCCGCAAAAACCCTGAGCAAAAAAAACGGCGACTGCTGGCACAGTCGCCGTAAAAGAACCGGTGTCAGTGACACCGGCCGAGAGTCCTGTGGCGAGGGAGCTTGCTCCCGCTGGGGTGCGAAGCAGCCCCAAAACGGTCGCCGCATACTTTCTGAAAAAATGCAGTGGCCTTAAAAAAGGGGCGCTTCGCCCCCCAACGGGAGCAAGCTCCCTCGCCACAGGATTTTGTGTACTTACAGTCCCCAGCGCAGCAATAACAACACCAGCACGACCAGGAACACCGTCTCCCCCACCATCAGCAGAATGGGCTTGATGCCAACCGCCGCCAGTTCCTTGAGCTGAGTCTTCATGCCCAGGGCGCTGATGGACACCACCAGGCACCAACGCGACAGTTCATTGACCGAACCTTGCACCACCGGGGCAACCCAGCCGGTGCTGTTGATACAGGCCAGCAGCAGAAAACCGACGGCGAACCACGGTAGCAACGGTGGTCGCTTGCCGGTCGGATCGGCACCCTGCATGCGCGTGACCATCGCCGCACAAACGATCACCGGCAGCAGCATCGCCACCCGCATCAACTTGACCACCGTGGCGGTATCGCCAGTTTCGGTCGACAGGCTGTAACCAGCGCCGACGACCTGGGCGACATCGTGGATGGTCGCCCCCAGGAACACCCCCGCCACTTGCGGCGACAACGACAGCCAATTGGCAATCATCGGGTACACGATCATTGCCAGGGTCGACAGCGCCGACACCCCGATCACCGTGAACAACGTCGCGCGTTCTTTCTGTGGATGATTGGGCAACGCCGCCGCCAGCGCCAACGCCGCCGAGGCACCACAAATCGCAGTGGCCCCGCCGGTGAGCATGCCGAACAAGCGCTGAAACCCCATCGCCTTGGCCGCGATCACCGAAACGCTGATCGTCACCACCACCAGAATCACCACCAGGGCCACAGGCTTCCAGCCCAGCGCGGCAATCTGTTCGAGGGTGATGCGCATACCCAGCAAGGCCACGCCAATGCGCAACACCGTGCGTGCGGTGAATTCGATGCCGGCCTTGCAGGCACCATCACTGGCCAGGAAGTTCAGCGCCATGCCCAACAGCAAGGCAAACAGCATCACCGGCGCACCGTAATGCTCGGACAAAAAGGACGCGGCGGCCGCCACGATCAAGCTGACGATAAAGCCTGGCGCCAATTCGCGCGTTCGGCTGTGGATACGGGTAAGCGCGATAGCGTTCATGGCGCGGGCTCCTCGCAAGCGATGACGATGAATGCCTGGCCGTCTATTGTCTCGACCGGATAGTTGGCAACTTTGACCTGGGTTGAATTGAGCAAGTAACCGCTGCGCAGATCGAAGCGCAGGCCATGGGCGCAGCACTGGATCACCCGCCCCTCAAGGCGCCCGCCACACAACGAGGCGCCCTGGTGCGGACAACTGTCGTCAATGGCGAACAGGTCCCCTTCGATGTTGAATAGCGCCAGGCTTTTGCCATCGCATTCGAACAGCGCACGACCGCCTGCCGGCGGGAGTTTTCCAGCGGGCACGGGGATTCGAAGACTCATGCCGGTTGCCGCTCGCGATGACTGTCGAGCAAGGCTTCGCACATGGCGTCAAATAGCGCCTCGGCAGGCTGAGCGCCCACCACTGTCAGGCGACCATCGAACTGAAAACTGGGCACGCCACTGGCGGCTCCCGCCTCATTGCCGATGTAAGGTTCGCCGTCGCCTTGCAGGCAGGAGGCCATGGCATCAGGGTCGAAACCACACGACCGGGCGATGGCAAGCAAGGTCTCCTCGCAGCCCAGATCCTCACCGCTCTCTGATCCCTGAAGCTGGAAGTAAGCAGCGAACAAACGCTCAAGCAAAACATCGCATTGGGCGCTATTGCCCAGCACCTTCGCACGCTCCAGCAAGCGATGGGCGTCGGCGGTATTAGGCATGCGGACGATGCGGCTCAAATCGATGGGCACGCCCACCGCCATCGCAGCCTGCTGCACCTGTGCCAGGCGCATCGCTACGGCTTTAAGACTGCCCAGGCGCTTGAGGTAAAAATCGACAAAGGGCTCACCCTGTGCCGGCAGCTGCGGCAGCAATTGCACCCCGTGCCACACCGTGGTGATTTCCACGCCGGGTTGCCGGACACGCAGCAGGTCTTGCGCGCGCTCCAGTTGGCGCTTGCCGATCAGGCACCAGGGGCAGATGAAATCGAAAAACACATCAATACGTAAACGACCACTCACAACTTCACCTCTAACACCGCTTTGCCAATCGAATCGTGGACTTGCTCGCCCTGAAGCCGGGCCATGTCCTTGTGGTAATGACACTTGGCGTAAAAGAACACGGCCGCTGCCGCGATACTGACCAGTGGCACCATTTGAAAAGCCGCCTGCAAGCCGATGAGGTCGGACACCCGGCCGGTGATGAACGGCCCAGGCGCCAACCCCAGCATGTTGTTGGCCAAGGTCAGCGTGGCGAAGGCCGTGCCATGGACCGAGTAATGGGTCAGGTTGGCAACCATGGCTCCGCAAGGACCGGTCGTGCCGGCGGCAATCAACATCCCCAGGCAGATCAGCACCAATTGCACAGGCCCTGGCGGCAGGGCGAAGGCCGTCGACAACAGCAGACAACTGCCCAGGCAATAGGCGATGGCCAAAGCGACTTTGCGCTCCGGCGAAGGGCGACACAGTCGATCGCTGAGCATGCCGCACAGGATCATCCCCGCGCCGCTGCACAGCACGATGATCGCCGCGACGCCGCCCGCCTTGTCCGTGGCCATGTCGTAATAACGATTGAGGTAGCTGGGCATCCACACGATCACGGTGCCGCCGACGAACAGTTGCAAGCCACTGCCGATGTAGGCAGCGATCACCGAGCGGCTGGAAAACAGCGTACGCAACGGACGCTTGACCGCGGCAGCCGCCTTGTTCGCCGCCTGCGCGGCACGCTGCGGAGTAATGCGTGCTTCCTTGACGATGATCGGGTAAAGCACCGCCAGCAGCAGGCCGAACAGCGCCATGCCGGCGAACGACCAGCGCCAGCCCAGTTTGGCGGCGATGGCACCGCCCAGCGCCATGCCTAATACCGAGCCAAACATGCCGCCCGCCATGAAGGCACTGGCCAGCGTTGCACGCATGTGTTTGGGAAACACCGAAATCACCACCGCGATGCCGACGCTGCCATAGGCTGCCTCGCCGACACCCACCATGAAGCGGGCGATAAACATCTGCTGGTAGTCCTGCGCCAACGCGCAGCCCAGTGTGGCCAGGCTCCACAACAGCGCCATCAACGCCAGGCTTTTGACCCGACCGAAGCGATCCGCCACCAGCGACAAGGGGAAGGTGAGCAGGCCGACCATCAGGGCAACAATGCCACTGAGCAGGCCGAGCTGACCGTCGCTCAGGGCCCACTCGCCCTTGAGCATCGGAAACACCGCATTCAGTACCTGACGCGACATGTAATCGGAAATCAGCAGGCCGAACGTCAGTGCAAAGACGATCCAGGCATACTTGCGCGCAACGCCGACGCCACTGCCGTCGTCATCGTCTGCGGCGATTGGGTGAAAGGCCATGCAGCCTCCTCAAAGCTTCGTTTTATTGTTGTTATCAAGCGTGTTGCAGTGCAGCGAGCGGGAGGTCATAGACCGCCCGCTTCATCTGCCGATCAGCCGCGCTGCGGCACACCTTTTTGTCCAGCCTTGCGGTTGGGGGCCATGCCATTGGCCAACAGGGTTTCTTCGATGCTTTGGTACTGCACACCAATACGATAGATCTCGCGGGCTTCTTTGCCCGTGGCGATTTCGCGACCCAGTTCATGGGCGATGCGTACGGTTTGCTCGATTTGCTGCACCGAGCTGAAACGCTTGCCCTTCTGATCGATGATCGTGTCTTCAATCCCCACGCGAGGGTGCAGCCCCATCGCCAGCGCCATGGTATTGAACGGCAGTACGTTCTTGAGCAGCGATTCGGCGGTCAGGGTGCAACCGTCCGGCGCGCGATGGATGAAGTTGAAGAAGTTGAACGGATTGGGGCCATCGAAACCGCCGCCGATGCCGATCCAGGTCAGGTTCAACGGGCCCTTGTAGACACCCTTGCGCACCAGACGCTCAAGGGTTTCCATGGCATGCATGCCAGTCAGTTGGAAGTGCGGCTGGATGCCGTTATCCATCAGGCGCTTGAGGTGTTCGGCGACCCAGGCCGGGCCTGCCGGTACGGTCATTTCACTGTAGGCCGCCTGATAGGCAGGGTTGGCCAGGGACGTACCTTCCAGGTATTCCGGATACAGCAGCTCCATGATGTTCATCTGGGTGGTGTTGATAGCCACCGTGACCTGATCCGGTTTTGGCGTCAGCTCCGCCAGCATGTGGCGCGTATCGTCAGACAGCCACTTGGCCGCTTCACCGTCGCTTTCGGGGGCGAAGGAAATCGAACCGCCGACCTGGATGATCATGTCCGGTACGGCTTCACGCACGCCGGCGATCAATTCGTTGAACTTGGACAGACGCTTGGAACCCTTGCCGTCCAGTTCGCGCACGTGCAGGTGCAATACGGTGGCGCCCGCCTCATAACAATCGACCGCTTTCTGCACCTGCTCATCCATGGTCAACGGGATGTCTTCGGGAAAGTCTTCCGGCATCCACTCGGGGCCATACGGGGCCACGGTGATGACTACCTTTTCCATGTTTTCCGGGTGCAGGGAATCGTCGAAGAATTGCATGGGTTACTCCTATTATTATGGTTGTCCGCACGCCCGGATCGCGCCGGGCGGACGTGTCTGTGAGAGCGAATGCAGCTGCGGTCGATCGTTAAGTCTTGTCGCCGATGATGCCGGCGCGTTCCATCTTGCGATGGCACGGCGGGTAATCCATGACGGCGTAGTGCTGGGTACTGCGGTTGTCCCAGATGGCAATGCTGTTGGGTTTCCAGCGCCAGCGCACCTGGTACTCGGGGATGTAAGCCTGGCTGATCAGGTAGCGCAGCAACTCACTGGCACCCGGGTTGGCGTCCTGGCCGAAGCGCACCCGCTCGGGGGTGTGGTAGTTGCTCAAGTGGGTGGTAAAGGCGTTGACGAACAGGACCTTTTCGCCAGTCTCCGGATGGGTACGGACCACCGGATGCTCGGCATCCGGGTACATCGCCTTGAGCGCCAGACGCTTTTCAATCGGCATCGCGGCACCGAAACTCGCTTCGATGCTGTGGCGCGCACGCAGGTCGGCGATCTTCGCCTTTACGTCATCCGGCAACCGCGCGTAGGCCTCCACCATGTTGGCCCACATGGTGTCGCCGCCAACTGGCGGGCATTCCACGCAACGCAACACGCAGCCCATTGGCGGCGCTTCGCGCCAGGTCGCATCGGTGTGCCAGGCGTTCTCATAACGGTCCATCGGCTGGTCCGGGCGCTTGTAGATGCGCACCAGCCCTGGATGATCCGGATCACTGCCGGCCACCGGGTGATCCTCCAGCTCGCCAAAGCGCCGGGCGAAGGCCACGTGCTCCGCGCGGGTGATTTCCTGATCCCGCAGGAACACCACGCGATGCGTGAGCAACTGAGCACGGATCTCGGCAAAAAGACCGTCGTCATGCACCGCATCGGCGAGGTTGACGCCCACCAGTTCCGCGCCAATGCTGCAAGTCAACTGTTCGACTTTCATGGAAGACGACTCCCTTAAATGACGAAAATCGATGAGCCCGTGGTCTTGCGTGATTCCAGGTCGCGATGGGCCTGGACAGCATCCTGCAAGGCATAGTGCTGGTTGATCTCGATCCTGATCCGGCCGCTGCCGACATGGTCGAACAACTCATTAGCCAACGCGGTTTTTTCCGCCGGGTCGGCGATGTAGTCGGCCAGGGCCGGACGGGTCATGAACAGCGAGCCTTTCATCGCCAGCAGTACCGGATCGACGGCCGGGATCGGACCGGAAGCCGTGCCGACGCACACCATCAGGCCACGACGCTTGAGCGAATCCAGGGAACCCATGAAGGTGTTCTTGCCGACACTGTCGAACACCACGTTGACACCAACGCCGTCCGTCAACTCGCGCACACGCTGGGCGACGTCTTCATGGCTGTAATTGATCACATGGTCGCAGCCATGGGCCTTGGCGATTTCACCCTTGACCTCTGTGGACACGGTGCCGATGACGGTCAGGCCGAGCAGCTTGGCCCACTGCGCCACGATCAGGCCCACGCCACCTGCGGCGGCGTGCAGCAGAATGCTGTCGCCAGCCTTGAAATCGTAAATGCGCCGCATCAGGTACGACGACGTCAGGCCGCGCATGGTCATCGCCGCGGCGGTCTCGAAACTGATCGTTTCCGGCAATTTGATCAGCGGTGCGGCCGGGATCAACCGTTCGGTGCTGTAGGCACCCAATGTATTGAGAAAACCGGTGTAGGTGACGCGATCCCCCACGCGCACGTTGGTAACCCCCTCGCCGATCGCCTGGACCACGCCGGAGGCTTCGACCCCCATGCCATTGGGCATCGGGATCGGATAAGTGCCATTGCGAAAGTAGGTATCGGCATAGTTCAGACCCACCGCCACATGACGCAGACGAACCTGACCTGGACCGGGCTCGCCGACTTCGACGTCCTCATAACGAAGGACTTCGGGACCACCGGTTTCGTAGAAGCGTACGGCTTTGGCCATGTTTTCTTATTCTCCAGTCTGCAAGGTTGGCGTGCAGCGTCGATTTGCGCTGACTGGACTGTAGGACGCCGCCTGACAAGCCGCTTCTCATCAGACGACAATGGCTTTTCATTTCATGACAGTAAGCCGGCAGGCAGGGGTGGCATCCACAGGCCACTCGTCGGGCGACGCAACCCGACTGATTGACAGCGATGGGTGCCTGCGCAATTATTATTACATCGCATGCGATACAAACGTATACGACACACAAATCACATCATTCGAAACGTTGAGGATCCACCCCATGAGCAAGATCGAAAAAGTCCTGATGACCGGCAAGACTCACACCACCGCCAGCGCCGCTGGCAACACGTCGCGTGGCCATAACGGCAGCCTCGACATCACGCTGTCGTCGCCTGGAAGCGCGAAACCGGCGCACGTGTTCACCGCCATTCAGCCACACCCGACCGCCGAGCAATTGTTCGCCGGTGCATGGTCGGCCTGCTACACCGCCGCTGTCGGGCTGGTGGCCAATGACATGAACGTGGTGCTGCCGTCTGATTTGTCGGTCGACATCGAAGTCGATCTGGGCCAGACCGGTGCGGCCTACTTCCTTCAGGCTCGATTGACGCTCCGCGTGCCGGGTCTGGCGCACGACGTTGCGACGACACTGGCGCACACCGCCGATCAGATTTGCCCGTACTCGAAGGCGACGCGCGGCAATATCGACGTGGCCCTGAACGTCCTCACGGTTTAACGCACCGCGATTGGCATTTTTTTCTGCAAATACATCGCACACGCTTTAAGCGCATGCGAATAACAACCCATACGTGCGGCCGGTCAGACGTTGCTGTCAGACCGGCCACCGTCAACAAATCAGAGCTGTTCCGACACAATCGTATACGAGGTATATTTTGCCTTTGCGAGCCTTCTACTTTGGCCAATGAGGAAGCACATGAAACGCACTGACAAGACCGTCCCCGCTGATCTGAAGCTCTCCGACTTCCTGTGTTTTGCGGTCTATTCCACGAACCTGGCCTTCGGCAAGGCCTACAAGCCGATACTCGAGCACTTGGGGCTCACCTATACGCAATACATCACCATCGTTGCGCTATGGGAGGAAGACCACCAAACCGTGGGCAGCCTGGGCGAGAAGTTGTTTCTCGAATCGAACACGCTCACACCGATCCTGAAGAAACTGGAAGCGATGGGCTACCTGCAAAGGCAGCGTGATCCCGAGGACGAGCGGCAGGTGCGGATCAGCCTGACGAAAAGCGGTCGACAGCTACGCGAAGACCGCCCCGAAACGGGCCTTTCCCACGCAACGGGTCTGGAACCGGACGAGTTCACACAGTTGCAGAACGCGATCGTGAAACTGCGCAACAACCTCATCAAATCGACGAAAGCCGAGGGATGAGCAAAACAAATACCTTGATACCGAAATGAAAAAACGGGCGCCCTGATCGGCGCCCGTTTTTTATTCAAAGGCTCGCTGGCAGGGCTGCGGCTACTGCCCATGAGTACTCCGCTTGTCGCCCCGCGTTGATATGTTTATTTTCACACGATTGATTTGTGAAATATTTTATGTCATTTATAGCCTCGCAAATCATCAGGACAGTCCACCTCGCCAGACCGGACGGCAGCCCCGTATCACCAACGCCCCATCCAAGGAGTCAACAATATGAACAAGACAGAACTTCTAGGTGCTCTGGCACTGTGCGCCGCAAGCTTGCTGGCACACGCCGACGAGGACAGCCTGCGTATCGGCATCGAAGCCGCCTACCCGCCCTTCTCCTTCAAGACGCCGGAGGGCAATGTCAGTGGTTTCGATTACGACATCGGCAACGCGCTGTGCGCAGAGATGAAGGTCAAATGCGAGTGGGTCATCCAGGAATTCGACGGCATGATCCCGTCGCTCAAAGTGCGCAAGATCGACGCAGTGCTGTCGTCGATGTCGATCACTGAAGACCGTATGAAGTCGGTCGACTTCAGCAAAAAGTACTACCACACGCCGGGCAAGTTCGCGATGAAGACCGGCAGTGTGATCAACGACCCGCTGGTCGATCTCAAAGGCAAGAAAGTCGGCGTGCAACGCGCCTCGACCTACGACCGTTTCGCCACTGAGCAACTGGCGCAAGCCGGCGTCGAAGTGGTCCGCTACGGCTCACAAAATGAAGCCTTCCTCGATCTGGCATCAGGTCGCCTGGACGCCACCCTCGCCGACATCGTCAACACCGATGAGAGCTTCATCAAAACCCCCATAGGTAAAGGTTTCGCTCTGGTTGGGCCGGACATCAACGACCCGAAATACTTCGGCAGAGGCGCCGGGATCGCGGTGCGTAAAGGCGACAGTGCGAACGTTGCACGCCTGAGCGCAGCGATTGACGCCATCCGCGCCAATGGCAAGTACCAGCAAGTGATGGCCAAGTACTTCGCCTTCGATATCTACGGCGAATAAGCCGTTACCCGAAACCCTGGCGCCGGCGTTTGCGGGTGCCACTTCTGGCTTGTCTCGCGCGCCTCCCGGCGCTCGCTTGAGGAACTTCATCATGCTTCACGGCTACGGATCGAGCATTCTCGATGGCGCCTGGCTGACCATTAATCTGGCCCTGACTTCCATGACCATGGCGATTGCCCTGGGTCTGATCGGCGCCGCCTTTCGTTTGTCACCGTTCAAATGGCTGGCGATGCTGGGCGAAGGCTATACCACCCTGATTCGCGGTATTCCCGACCTGGTGTTGATCCTGTTGATCTTCTATGGCGGCCAGGATCTGGTGAACCGCATGGCCCTCGCGCTCGGTTACACCCGCTACATCGACATCAACCCCTTTATCGCCGGCGTCTGCACCATGGGCTTCATTTTCGGTGCCTATCTCTCTGAAACCTTTCGTGGCGCTTTTATGGCGATCCCTAAAGGTCAGGCCGAAGCCGGCGCGGCTTATGGCATGAGTGGCGCTCAGGTGTTCTGGCGGACTCTGGTGCCGCAGATGATTCGTTTCGCCATTCCGGGGTTCACCAACAACTGGTTGGTGCTGACCAAATCCACCGCGCTGATCTCGGTGATCGGGTTGCAGGACATGATGTTCAAAGCCAAAAACGCAGCGGACGCCACCCATGAGCCGTTCACGTTTTTCCTCGCGGTGGCCGCGCTCTACCTGATGCTGACCAGCGTGTCATTGCTGGTGCTGCGCTATCTGGAAAAACACTACTCGGTCGGCATCAAAGCCGCCGAACTGTGACGGGGAGCACAGCCATGATTCTCGACTACAACCTGATCTGGGAAAACCTGCCGCTGTACCTCAATGGCGCCTTGTTGACCCTCAAAGTTCTGCTGATTTCCCTGGCCGTTGGCCTGGTGCTGGCGATTCCTTTAGCGCTGATGCGCGTCTCCCGATCGCCGTTGATCAGCTTCCCGGCCTGGCTCTACACCTATGTGATTCGCGGCACCCCGATGCTGGTGCAATTGTTCCTGATCTATTACGGCTTGGCGCAGTTCGAAGCGGTACGCCAAAGCGTGCTCTGGCCTTACCTGTCCAGCGCAACCTTTTGTGCCTGCCTGGCCTTCGCGATCAATACCAGTGCCTATAGCGCGGAACTGCTGGCCGGCAGTTTGAAGGCCACGGCCCACGGCGAGATCGAAGCCGCCAAGGCCATGGGCATGTCGCGCTTTACCTTGTACCGCCGCGTGCTCCTGCCGTCAGCCTTGCGCCGGGCACTGCCGCAATACAGCAACGAAGTGCTGATGATGCTGCAGACCACCAGCCTGGCGTCGATCGTCACCCTGGTCGACATCACCGGAGCCGCTCGTACGGTCAGTTCGCGGTTCTATCTGCCATTCGAGGCGTTCATCACCGCCGGCCTTATCTACCTGGCCCTGACCTTCATCCTGGTTCGCCTGTTCAAGCTGGCCGAGCGCCGCTGGCTGGCCTATCTGGCACCGCGCAAGCACTAAGGAGTTGTTATGGAGCACATTGAATACCTGTTGCCGTGGGGGGCCTCGGGCACAGAACGACGGCTGTCGCTGTTTCGTTTTGGCAGCGGGCCACGCAAGGCCTACATCCAGGCCTCCCTGCATGCCGACGAGCTGCCGGGGATGCGCGTGGCGGTTGAACTTAAGCAGCGTCTGCGCGTGCTGGAAGAACAAGGTCGCCTGAATGGGGTCGTCGAGTTGGTGCCGATGGCCAACCCGATTGGCATCGCCCAGATGTTCCAGGCCACCCATCAAGGTCGTTTTGAGTTCTCCAGCGGGAAGAACTTCAATCGTGATTTTCCAGAGCTGGCCGAAGCTGTGGCGGCGCTGGTGAAAGGTCGACTGGGCGCCCACGCCGACGTCAACACCGGGCTGATCCGCCGCGCCATGGCCGATGTTCTCGCCGACATGCCACCGCCGACCTCGGAACTCGATGGCCTGCGCCGCCTGTTGCTTTCACATGCCTGTGACGCCGATGTGGTGCTGGACCTGCACTGCGATTTCGAGTCGATCATGCTGCTTTACGCCATGCCGCAACACTGGCCGCACCTGCGCTCATTGGCCGCTCGACTGGGTGCCGGCGCCGCATTGCTGGCCGAGGATGCGGGCGGCAGTGCCTTTGATGAAGCCTGCGCGATTCCCTGGTTGCGTCTGGCCGAACTCTTTCCTGAAGCCGATATTTCTTTGGCCTGTGTGGCGACCACCATTGAACTGCGCGGCATGGCCGATACCGAACGCGAGCCCTGCATCGACAGCGCGCAGGCCATTCTCGGCTATCTCGCCGAACAAGGCCTGATCAGCGGTGACTGGCCCGCCGCGCCACCGACCGAGTGTGAAGCGACGCCATTCGCCGGTGCGCAGTACGCCTACGCACCGCACCCGGGGGTGGTGAGTTATCTGCAACCGCTGGGTGCCCGGGTCAGGGTCGGCGACCCGCTGTTCGAAGTGATTGATCCGCTGACCGATCGCCACAGCATCGTGCGCGCCAGCACCGACGGCATCCTCTATGCCCGTGAACGTCTGCGCTTTGCCCAGCCCGGTTTGTGGCTGGCCAAAGTGGCCGGTACTCGCCCTATTCGCCAAGGCCGCTTGCTCAGCGACTGATTCCAGAGAGTTGAAACCATGTACAAACTTGAAATTCAGGATCTTCACAAAAGCTATGGCACCCACGAAGTGCTCAAGGGCGTGTCCCTGGAGGCGAAGGCCGGTGACGTGATCAGCATCATCGGCTCCAGCGGTTCCGGCAAAAGCACCTTCCTGCGTTGCATCAACCTGCTGGAGCAGCCCAACGCCGGCAACATCGTGCTCAATGGCGAACCGCTCAAGCTGGTGACCAACAAACTCGGCGGGCTCAAGGCTGCCGAGCCCAAACAGCTACAACGCATGCGTTCGCGACTGTCGATGGTGTTTCAGCATTTCAACCTCTGGTCGCACATGAGCGCCCTTGAAAACGTCATGGAGGCCCCGGTGCATGTGCTGGGCATCAACAAGAAAGAAGCACGGGAAAAGGCCGAGCATTACCTGAACAAAGTCGGCGTGGCGCACCGCATGAACGCCTGGCCGGCGCACATGTCGGGTGGTGAGCAGCAGCGGGTGGCGATTGCCCGGGCGCTGGCCATGGAGCCGGAAGTGATGCTGTTCGATGAACCGACCTCAGCCCTCGACCCCGAGTTGGTCGGCGAAGTGCTGAAAGTCATGCAGGACCTCGCACTCGAAGGCCGCACCATGGTAGTCGTGACCCACGAAATGGGCTTTGCCCGCGAGGTCTCGAACCAGCTGGTGTTCCTGCACAAGGGCCTGGTCGAGGAGCGCGGCAATCCGCGTGAAGTGCTGGTCAATCCACAGTCCGAGCGGCTTCGGCAGTTTCTGGCCGGCAGCTTGAAATAATCATACACTCCAGCCAACTTATGCCCCCGCGCAAAACCCCGTAGGAGCGAGGCTTGCCCGCGAAGCGAACACCGCGGTTTTTCAGGCATTGCGCGTTATCGTTCTTCGCGGGCAAGCCTCGCTCCTACAGGTTATGCGCCTGCCCCATCTCCAACCCTCAGGAACTGTAGAGCCGGATATGCCGACCCCTTCGAAAGACACCACGGTCTATGCCGCGCCGGTGATGCGTAAACTGGCGGAAATCGTTTCCGATCTACAGCCTTCACTGCGCAAGGTGGCGGATTTTATCCTGCGTCACCCGCTAAGGGCCGCGACGCTGACCATCGAAGAAATGGCCCATGAAACCTCCACCTCGCCGGCCGCGGTCAATCGTCTGGCCAAGGCACTGAACCTGGGTGGCTACACCGGCATGAAGGCCGAGCTGGTCGCGACGTTGCAGCAGATGGTGTCGCCGGTCGACAAACTGCGCAACGAACTGGCGCATCGTCCTGGCGGTGCATTTGGCCTGCATGAGCAAATCCAGAGCGCCACCAGCAACCTCGCCACGGCAGCCACCAACAACCACGCCGACACCTTTGAAGCCTTCGTCACCCGCCTGATCGAAGCGCGCAAAATTTACATCCTGGGCTTTGGCAACAGCGTCTACTTCGCCGGCCTCGCCGCCTCGACCCTGATGCCCTTCTGTGCCGACGCCACCGCCATCAGCATGGAGGGCGGCAACGAAAATGCCGCTTACCGCCTGGCCGCCATCACCGATCAGGATGTGTTGCTGGCGATCTCCCTGCCGCGCTATTCCCTCGATACCCTGCAACTCGCCCGCTTCGCCAATGAGCGCGGCGCCTCGGTGCTGGCGATCACCGACTCACCCGCATCGCCGCTCACCAGCATTGCCGAACACGTGCTGTTTGCCCCCGCCGACCATCCGGTAATGACCAGCTCCAACATCGCCGTGCTCGCCTTGATTGAAGGTTTGGTGGCGGGTGTGATGGCGCGTAATAAAGAAGCGGTCAAGCTGGCGACCGAGCTGACCGAGAGCGTGATGTCTTATTTGCATATTCCTGCCAGCAGCAAATCGTCGAAGAAGTGATATCTGGCGAGGGGTAGTTGTCCCTGGTGGCCGATACTCTTGGGCTAGAAACTGAAGGCAAGTACTGCCCTGCAGAAAGGTTACTCAATGCCGAAGAAACAACCGGAAAGCAAAGCGGCGACAGCTGCTGAAATTGAGCGCTCCATCCAGGCCCTGAACAAAATGGCAGAACGCCTTTGGGGGGATGGCCGGGAAGCTGAGGCGAAGGCCCTCCTTGATGCCTTGGACGCACTAAACCGGGCGCTTGACCGGATCAGGATTGGAGAAAGTCGAAGGATTT
Organism: Pseudomonas sp. DF5; assembly: GCF_058148225.1. Taxonomy (NCBI): domain Bacteria; kingdom Pseudomonadati; phylum Pseudomonadota; class Gammaproteobacteria; order Pseudomonadales; family Pseudomonadaceae; genus Pseudomonas; species Pseudomonas sp. DF5. The sequence goes on along the minus strand of NZ_JBYVYM010000007.1, from coordinate 40,218 downwards.
CGACTCTGCATTAAGACGCACGAGTCAATCGGCGGTTGAGGTTATTCTCAAACGCAGTGGCTTTGACTTTGCAGTCTGGCACAGGCACATTCTGGTGCTACGTGAGGATGGATGCCTCGGTGAGGCTTAAGGAGAATGCCGTGTTTCCGATCAATATCTGGCTTGCCTACACTGCCGCGTGCTTGCTATTGGTGCTCGCACCAGGCCCGGACAATCTGCTGGCCGTAGGCCGAGGACTCAGCCAGGGCAAGATCGCCGCTATCGTGTCGGGGATGGCATCCGGGGCGGGAATTCTCTTTCATGTGGCAACCGCTTCGCTAGGACTGACTTTGCTGATGCAGACGTCCGCCGTTGCCTTCTGGGTCGTCAAGCTTATCGGTGCCGGTTATTTGCTTTGGCTTGGCATAAAAGTCCTACGCTCCCGTAGCCTGATCAGCTTCCAGCCAGCGACTCGGCAATCACTGCCGAGCATTTTCCTCACGGGATTACTCTCGGCAGCACTCAATCCGAAGCCTGGGTTTTTCGTCCTTGCGTTCATCCCGCAGTTCGTCGACCCACAACGCGGCTCAGTGAGCGTGCAGATGCTGGTGTACGGCATATGGTTCGCTGTACTTACGGCAGTGGGATTCGCGCTTATGGGCGTATTTGCCACTGTACTGTCCCGATTTTTGCGTCAGAGCCCACGGCTGGTAAATGGCCTGAACGTAGGGGCAGGACTCACCTTCGTCGCTTCGGGAGTATCGATAGCGGCGCTCAGCCAAAAATAGGATCAATGTCTTGGTGCTGCGGGGCTGGAATTCCAGCCTCGCTGGGTTTCTGTGATTATGAGGCTGACGACTTTAAGGCTGATCTTTCGTAAGCAATGGGATGGACACCCCCCACCCATAATCGCATCGCTGTGCCAGAGTGGATGCGTCCAGCCAATACACTTTAGCTGTCAGGTTCAAACGAATATTCAAATGACACTTGTGCCGGCTCACCATGACCAGCAACGTAGTTACCATTACCGCTAAGATTGACTAGATCCCCCGTGCCTGCCCCCTTCACGACACTCCAAGTGCTGCGTGCCTTTCCCTCCGAAAATGATCCCGAATGCCGAACAACAAATGTTCCGCTCTTACCTGCTACCACACCACAAATCCGCTCAAAACCAACAAAGCTAGCTGTGCCGTCGACGCTATAAGACATGAGGTATTCGACGCTACTTGTTCCCTCGATGGCGCCAGAATAGGACTGCGTGACTTTGGCGTGTGAGAGTTTCGGAGTGCCCTCAAGTTCTTGAGACGGCTTCTCGTCCCAGCCAGTAATCTGAAACGTGCAGCTAACAGTCATTTTCATGGGGATTTAGCTCTTTCGTCGTAGTAAGGGAATGTGGTGGTCTGATGTGCCGGGAACACCGTTCTGCCTAATGATACCCGTTGCCACCTATGCGGCGGCAGTTGCTGAATATTACCAGCCTGGTGCGTAGGCAGGCCGTAGCTCTGTATATCCGCTCGCCTTACCCTGGATGTTTAGCTGCGTGTTTAAGTACACCCGGTGTTACTTCATCGAGGCTACAACGCCTTGCGTCGTTGCCTACGCCTGCGCCAGAATCCGCCGGCTTGTGCGCTTTGGGCTCGGGTTTTATCGTTTCCCGGTCACTGAAAAACAGTGATCGGGTTTGGTAGCCCGTACATGAGATTTGCACAGCATCACCATTCGCGGCGTTTTGTCGTCTCGGTTTTATGGTGGTCATGCACAGGGCACCTTCGGGTGCGCCGGCCTCCTCATGTCCCGGTCTACCAACCTGCGCATGGCCGCCACCCCGTTTGGTAGCGAGGGTGGATGGCTCCTTACTTATGGCATGAGGAGTTTCATCTATGTTCAAACCTACACCCAATCCGCCGATCACAGACCCGACATCTCCGTACGAATCCCTCGATTCCAAAAAGCTACACGAAGCCGCCGAGCGCGCCCTCGACCACTACCTAAACCCGGCTGCTCAGATCATGGCCTCCACAAACGAACCCGAGCCTATGTACTTCGCCAACCCGAAGTACAACACCGAATCCCTGCTGGCCAACGCCAGCGAAACACTCGGCTCGGCCACCCTCATGCTCACCAATTTCGCAGCATTGCTGGAAACCTCACATCGCAAGACCCTGCTGGGCATTGCGCAAGTGGTCATGCTAGGTGAACTGGCGGTGAACCAGGCACTGGATCACGTCCAATTGAAGGAGTAATCGTCGCGCCCTGTGGCGAGGGTGCATACCATCGCCACGGGGAATATCTGCTCCTCTTCATGCGATCTAAATCTAGCGCTGGCGAGTTGGTCGACCCGATTTCGAATCCGTGATCCTTTCCTTAATCTGAATACTGCAAAGATTGTTGAACCCGACTCCTGCCGGGGGCATTCTTCGCGACGCAAATTTACATGGACGGTAATATTTGATGCGCTCTTCACCTATAGATGTGCCTATCTCCTGCGCCTGCACGCTCGATACCTCGCTTCATCCCAGCGGCCTGAAAACCTCATTACCTTTAATGGACTAGTTCGCATCGTCAGATTCCGGATGAGTTCTGGCGCTTTTCCGAGTCGCCCATCGACAACCATTACCCCGTTTGAAACCTTGAAAAGGAATTTCCCATGAGTGGCAAACCTGCTGCCCGAATAACAGCTCCCACCAATTGTCCGCTTCCAGGGCACGGTACGAATCCGATTGTCAGCGGCTCCCCCGATGTTCGCCCCCTAGCACCCCATCTCCTTTTTCATGCTTCTTGAAAGCTTCCAAAATTTTACTCTGGATTTTTCCAAGCCAGTATTTGCTTGAGCTCCAGCGGTGTTCTGCTCTACGAGAGTCCAGTAACGTCCATCAAGAGCCGACGTTTTTGTGGGGGGAAAAGTAGGGGAAACCCATCTCATGGCCAAAATCACCATCACAGAACTCGAGTCGTTGACCGCCAACGATGCCGGCCTGTTCCTCAGGGAGGATGGCAATTTGGCCGGTCGAATCTCGGTCCGTAAATACAGATGACGTGACTAATAGTGGAGGAAATTACTACCCGTCCCGCTGTGTGAAAGTCATAAGCCCAAATACCGTGTCAAACCTGCTCAGGTAAAACCCTTGCTGGGAATGCTTCCACTTTTAGCTTCTCCATCACCAGTCCTATAAAGGCTGATACCGCCAACGGCAAATGTTGCCGACTAGGATAAAGCACATGCAGGCCGTATCCAGTGCGATGGTAATGCGGTAGCACAGGCACAAGGCGGCCAGCCCGAAGATCGAAATCAACTATCGTGGGCGGCAGCAACGCAATACCCAAGCCAGCCACCGTGGCCTTACGCAATGCCTGAGCCGTGTTTCCATTGAAACGGCTGGTAATCTGCACGTCTTCCTCAACACCGTTTGGCCCATTAAGACGCCACGTGGTGACGCCGCTAGGATGACCGAAACTCACACAGTCGTGATTGACCAGATCCTCTAGCGTAACGGGCACACCTCGGTTACTGAGGTACTTGGGGCTGGCGACCAAACCTTCATTGCCTGCTCCAATGAGTTGGCGACCGACGTATCCCGAATCTTGCAAAGTGCCCCCTCGAAACGCGATGTCGATCCGATCAGCGATCAAATCGGCGCGCGCATCACTTAGCACGAAGTCAAGCTGAACCCGTGGATGCAAGGCTAGAAAATCGGCCACCCATTCCATCGGGAAGAAGTCGAAGAAATCAGCCATCGCCGCAATGCGCACGATGCCACTCGGCTCCTGGTTTCCCGTCATTAATTGCTGTCCGGCATCGATCAGGCCTGCTACCGCGCCAGAGCAGCGGTCATGAAAAGCCTGACCTGAATGGGTAAGTGTGAGCTTGCGCGTGGAGCGCTGCAGCAGCCGTGTGCCGAGCTGCGCCTCGAGTTGTTGAACCCGTCTGCTTAAGGTGTTGGGCGGCATTCCAAGCTGCCGCGCCGCTTCGGCAAAGCTGCCGTTGCGTACCACTTGTACAAACAAGGCGACGTCATTCAGGTCAATCACTTTATCGCCACCCCTTCGCTAAATGGATTGGTTCAATCCAATTATGCCATCTAATAAAGCAATCCGAAGACGCATATCCTTCAGGCATTGCTGCATTTGACCTCCCAGACAGCCAAAGCGCTGCTCGATGACATTGTCTGGTGGGCCCAGGCGCTCAAAACCCCGAGAGAAAACATATGACCGCCACCGTCGCTGTTCTGCAACGCGCCATTGTCCATCGCACTAAAGGCAGCACCCATGGCCCTATCACGCGGCTTATGAGCCCGGGCGATCTGGGCGAGCTTTTGAAGCCTTTCATTTTCCTTGATATTTTCAGTTTGAACGCCAGTCGCGGTAAGTCCAATTTCGGCATGCACCCGCACTCAGGGATCGCGACGGTTACCTTCATGACCAAAGGCGACGTCGCCTATGAAGACACCACTGGCGCGACAGGTGTGTTGCTTGCCGGTGGTGTTGAGTGGATGCGCGCCGGCAATGGGGTTTGGCACGACGCTACGCTAGCCAACGAGTCCTCAATGCAGGGATTCCAGCTCTGGGTGGCACTACCACCGTCGTTGGAAAACGCCCCCGCGCTGAGTGTCTATCTTGCGCCCTCCCAAGTTCCGCAATCAGGCCCGGCGCGCGTGCTCCTGGGCCGCTACGGTAATGCGCAGAGCCTGATTGAAGCGCCGAGTGACATGAACTATCTCGCCGTGAATTTGAAAGACGGCGAGCGCTGGCGGTATACCCCGCCGTCCGGACACACCGTGGCCTGGCTCGCGGTTAATGCAGGACGGCTGGACACAGGGAGCCTGATTAATGTCGGCGAACTCGCCGTATTCGAGGAGTCCGAGCAATACATCGATTTCGTGGCTCAAGGCGAATGCTCATTCGTACTGGGCTCAGCAGTGAAGCATCCGCACGAACTGGTGACGGGCTACTACTCGGTACACACGAGCAGGGCAGCTCTGGCACAGGGCGAAACTGAGATACAGCGCATCGGCGAACGCCTGCGGCAGGAGGGACGACTGAGCTAGCCCCTGAGGTGCGCCTTCAGTCGATACGACTCCCCGCTAAACATCCCACCAATCCCGAATTATTAATCCTCACCTACTGAGATACATCATGACCACGAGCAATCTCGACCTGCTTTTGTCCCCTGCACAAATCGGCTCCCTCCCTCTGAAAAACCACATGGTCATGGCGCCTTTGACGCGAAGCCGCGCCGGTGAAGGCGATGCTCCGACGCCCACCGTGGTTGAGTATTACCGGCAACGTGCCGGTGCCGGACTCATCATCACCGAGGGTTCTCAGGTCTCGGCACAAGGCAAAGGCTATATGAGAACGCCGGGCATCTTCACCTCCGAACAAATCGCCGGCTGGAGACAAGTGACCGACGCTGTTCATGCAGAAGGTGGACGGATATTCCTGCAACTCTGGCATGTCGGACGGCTCTCACATCCATTGGTGCAGATCAACAGCGCCCTGCCAGTAGCACCTTCAGCGATCAAGGCTGATGGCGAGATCTATACGCCTGAGGGACTGAAGCCTTACGAATTGCCACGAGCTCTGGATCTCGATGAGGTTCCTGGCGTGATCGCTGATTTTCGCCAAGGTGCTGAAAACGCAAAACGTGCTGGATTCGACGGCGTTGAAATCCATGGTGCAAACGGTTATTTGATCGACCAGTTCCTACGCGATGGCACCAATACCCGAACCGATACCTACGGCGGATCTGTAGAGAATCGCGCTCGATTTCTCAAGGAGGTAGTCGAGTCCGTCATCGAGGTCTTCGGGGCCAGCCGCGTAGGCGTTCGCCTGTCGCCAATCTTCAATTATTTCTCCATGAGCGACAGCGATCCCCAAGCAACTTTCAACTACGCGGCGAAGATGCTCAGTCGCTATGGGTTGGCCTACCTTCACGTGGTTGAACTCGGTGCAGGGCCATTTGATTTCAGAGAACTAAAGCGTCGTTTCGGTGGCACCTACATCGCCAATGGTGGCTATGACGCAGAGCGAGCCGGAACGGCGCTCAGCTTAGGCGATGCTGATCTGGTGTCGTTTGGCACCGCGTTCCTGGCCAACCCGGATTTGGTAGAGCGATTCAAACACAATAGAGCCCTGAACGAAGCCGACCCGACGACGTTCTACCAAGGTGAGGATCGCGGTTACACGGACTATCCGACCATGGCGCAATCCCGATAGGCACTATGAGCAATTTACTGGATTAGACGTCAGTCAGCGTAATGTCTCACGGCGATCGCGAGCCATTCGCTGGCGCTTACTGGGCTGCTTAGTAAAAGCTCCAACTAATCAGTCCTGAACTCGCTGTCCGCTATCCCAGCGCCGTGACGCGGTGCGACGCCTGGAAGCCAGGCTAGGTGTGAGGCTGCTCAATCGCACCACCCGGAGCGTGGCTCCGACTGAAGCTGGCGCAATGCTGATGGAACGCATCGTGCCCGCATTGGGCGAAGTCGAGTCGGTGCTTGATGTGGTGAACAACTTCCGAGACCGCCCCCTCAGGCCCCCTCAAGCTGAATGTTCCTGCCAGCGCCGCAAGACTTGTGCTGCTGTCGATCATTACCCCCTTCCTGCAAACCTATCCCGACATCAGTCTGGAAGTGACGATCGAGGAGAGCTTCGTCGACATGCTTGCGGCAGGTTGTGACGCGGGTATTCGTTACGATGAACGCCTTGAGCAGGACATGATTGCAGTCCCCATCGGCCCACGACTTCAACGCTTCGCGACGGCCGCATCACCGGCTTATCTCGATGCCAGAGGTCGACCAGAGCACCCACGAGATCTGTTGAAACACGCATGCCTGCGGGGCAGATTTCCCAGTGGCGCGATGCCGCTCTGGGAGTACGAACGTCATGGCGAAACCGTGAGCGTGGACCCGACTGGGCCGTTGATTGTCAGGGTGGGAGGTGCCGTGGACCTGACTGTTCAGGCTGCGATTGATGGGCTGGGTATCGTCTACCTGTTTGAGGACTGGCTTCAGCCCTATCTGGAAAGTGGGGCACTTGAACCGGTGCTGGAACCATGGTGGCAGAGCTTTACCGGGCCGTTTCTCTATTACCCAGGTAGACGCTATCTGCCCTCGCCTCTGAGGGCATTTATAGACTTTATCAATGCCCAGCGAACGTAGTTCATCAATAACCATTCGACGAATGTTAAACGCGGAAATGCCTTGAGTCTGAGGTATCACCGGCTCAATGAACGCCGAAACCGCCATAGGCAATGCCACCGACTTAAATAAAGCAGGTGCAGGCCTCTATTGGTGCGCTGATAGTGCGACAGAACACCAACCAGCTCCTTGATATCCGCTGAGATTCCAGCCAGAGCCAGTGGTTCTGTGGGGGTAAAAACGACCAAACATAAAAAAGGTCGCGAGATAAAATCTCGCGACCCCTTTGAACAATATGGTCGGGACGGAGTGATTCGAACACTCGACCCCTAGCACCCCATGCTAGTGCGCTACCGGACTGCGCTACGCCCCGACTAGGCGTTGACTCTGTTCCTCATCTCGAGGAACGCTCAAGAATATATCGCAAGCTTTTGAAAACTGGAAGTATTTAAAAGCAGGAATTTATTTCTTGAGGACCACCAGAACATCTTCCAGCTCAGCGATCATCTGGCGGATCATTTGTTTGTATTGGGTGGTGTCGTCTTTGGCTTCATCGCCGGACAAACGCAAGCGTGCGCCGCCGATGGTGAACCCCTGATCGTAAAGAAGCGCGCGGATCTGCCGGATCATCAGCACGTCCTGGCGCTGATAATACCGGCGGTTTCCGCGGCGTTTGACGGGGTTGAGTTGAGGAAACTCCTGCTCCCAGTAGCGCAGCACGTGTGGTTTTACCGCACACAGTTCGCTGACTTCACCAATGGTGAAGTAGCGTTTGCCCGGGATGACGGGTAGTTCGTCGTTATGACTTGGTTCCAGCATAAGCCTCAACTCGGGCCTTCAACTTCTGCCCTGGACGAAAGGTGACCACACGGCGAGCCGTGATCGGGATTTCTTCTCCCGTTTTCGGATTGCGGCCAGGCCGCTGGCGTTTGTCCCGAAGGTCGAAATTGCCGAAACCGGACAATTTGACTTGTTCGTTGTCTTCGAGCGCGTGCCTGATTTCTTCGAAAAACAGTTCGACCAATTCCTTGGCCTCCCGCTTGTTCAGGCCCAGCTCTTCGTACAGACGTTCCGCCATCTCAGCTTTCGTCAAAGCCCCCATACGTCACTTCCTTAACGTGGCGTTCAACCTTTGTTCGAGCGAGGTGAGGATGTTTTGCGTTGCGGTATTCACCTCATCGTCATTAAGAGTGCGCGATGGATGCTGCCAGGTCAAGCCGACCGCAAGGCTTTTTCTATCAGGATCAATGCCTTTACCCTGATACACGTCAAATAGCCTGAGGTCCGTGAGCCATTCGCCTGCATTTTCACGGATTACATCCAGCACAGCAGTGGCCGGCACGTCCGTGGCCGCAATCAATGCCAAGTCACGACGCACTTCAGGAAAGCGCGACAACTCGCTGAATTTTGGCATTTTGCCCGAAGCCACTTCGGCCAGAACCAGCTCGAAAACGAAGACCGGACGGTCGAGACCGAGGGTTTTCGACAATTCAGGGTGGATGGCACCAACGTAGCCGACCAGGCGACCCTCACGCTCGACGCGTGCGGTTTGACCCGGGTGCAACGCAGGGTGTTTACCCGGCACAAACGTGAACGCATCCAGTGCACCGGCGAAGCCCAGCACCGCTTCCACATCGGCTTTGACGTCGAAGAAATCCACGACATCGCGACCTTGCGCCCAGCCTTCCGGCAGACGGCTACCGCACACCACACCAGCCAGCATCGGCTCTTGCTTCAGGCCTTCCAGCTGACCAACGAAACGCAGACCGCTTTCGAACAGGCGGACGCGATCCTGCTGGCGGTTCAGGTTGTGCTGAAGCGCCTTGACCAGGCCCGGCCACAGGGACGAACGCATGGCCGCCATGTCGTTGGAAATCGGGTTGGCCAGCAGTAGCGGCTCGACACCCGGATTAAACAACTCGAACTGTTTCGGATCGATGAAGCTGTAGGTGATTGCTTCCTGATAACCACGGGCCACCAGCAGACGACGCAGCTCAGGCAGATCGCTACGCGCTTCAGCCTTGGCTTGTGGTGCCAGACGGGCTTGCGGGTAGCGAACCGGTAGACGGTTGTAGCCGTACAGACGGGCCAGCTCTTCGATCAGGTCGACTTCCAGGCTGATGTCGAAACGGAAGCTTGGCACTTCAACGCGCCACTGCCCTGCCCCATCGGCAGTAATGGTCAGGCCCAAAGCGCTGAGCAGACGCTCGACTTCGGCCGAATCCATTTCCATGCCCAGCATCTGGGTGATGCGTTGGGCACGCAGGGTGATCGGTGCGATCGACGGCAGATGCTGCTCGCTGACGGTTTCGACGATCGGGCCGGCTTCGCCACCGGTGATGTCCAGCAGCAGGCCAGTAGCGCGCTCCATGGCTTCACGGGCCAGCTTCCAGTCCACGCCACGCTCGTAGCGGTGCGAAGCGTCGGTGTGCAGGCCGTAGGAACGCGCCTTGCCAGCGACGGCAATCTGGTCGAAGAACGCGCTTTCCAGGAAAATATCGCGGGTGGTCGCGGTGTTGACGCCGCTGTGCTCGCCCCCCATGACGCCGGCGATAGCCAAGGCACGGGTGTGGTCGGCGATCACCAGCGTATCGCTACGCAGGCTGACTTCCTGACCGTCGAGCAGCACCAGCTTCTCGCCATCTTCAGCCATGCGCACGCGGATGCCGCCATTGATTTCGGCGAGATCGAATGCGTGCAGCGGCTGGCCCAGTTCCAGCATCACGTAGTTGGTGATGTCGACGGCGGCGTCGATGCTGCGCACGTCGGCGCGACGCAGGCGCTCGACCATCCACAGTGGCGTAGGCTTGGACAGGTCAACGTTACGGATCACGCGACCCAGGTAACGCGGGCAAGCGTTCGGCGCCAGTACTTCGATCGAACGCACCTCGTCGTGCACGGCAGGAACGCTGGCAATGGCCGGGCGCACCACCGGGGCAGCATAAAGCGCACCGACTTCGCGGGCCAGACCGGCCAGAGACAGGCAGTCACCGCGGTTCGGGGTCAGGTCGACCTCGATGCTGGCGTCTTCCAGGTTCAGGTATTCACGAATGTCCTGACCGACCGGCGCATCGGCCGGCAATTCCATCAGGCCGTCGTTGCCTTCGCCAATTTGCAGCTCAGCCTGGGAGCACAGCATGCCGTTGGATTCAACGCCACGCAGCTTGGCTTTCTTGATTTTGAAATCGCCTGGCAGTTCGGCACCGATCATGGCGAACGGGATCTTCAGGCCCGGGCGCACGTTTGGCGCACCGCACACAACCTGGAAGGTCTGCGCGCCACTGCTGACCTGGCAAACGCGCAGCTTGTCGGCGTCCGGGTGTTGCTCGGTGCTCAGCACCTCGCCCACCACCACACCACTGAATTCACCGGCGGCCGGCGTAACGCTATCGACCTCAAGACCGGCCATCGACAGACGAGCAACCAGCTCGTCGCGATTTACCTGCGGGCTTACCCAGCCACGCAGCCATTGTTCACTGAATTTCATCCTGCTCTCCTAAGAATTCGTTACGACTAGCGAAATTGCGCGAGGAACCGCAAGTCGTTGTCGAAGAACAGACGCAAGTCGTTCACGCCGTAACGCAGCATGGCCAGACGCTCAACGCCCATGCCGAAGGCAAAGCCCGAAAACTCTTCCGGGTCGATCCCGGACATACGCAGCACGTTCGGGTGAACCATGCCGCAGCCCATGACTTCCAGCCAGCCAGTCTGCTTGCAGACACGGCAGCCTTTACCGCTGCACATCACGCATTCCATGTCGACTTCGGCGGATGGCTCGGTGAACGGGAAGTACGAAGGACGGAAACGCACGGCCAGTTCTTTTTCGAAGAACACGCGCAGGAACTCTTCGATGGTCCCTTTCAGGTCGGCGAAGTTGATATCGCGGTCGACCAACAGGCCTTCGACCTGGTGGAACATCGGCGAGTGGGTGATATCGGAGTCGCTACGGTACACACGGCCTGGGCAGACGATGCGGATCGGCGGCTGTTTCGATTCCATGGTGCGGACCTGTACCGGCGAGGTATGGGTGCGCAGCAACATGTTGGCATTGAAATAGAAGGTGTCATGCATCGACCGGGCCGGGTGATGGCCTGGGATGTTGAGCGCTTCGAAGTTGTGGTAATCGTCTTCAACCTCAGGACCTTCGGCGATGCCGTAGCCAATGTGGGTGAAGAACTGCTCGATACGTTCCAGAGTCCGGGTAACCGGATGCAGACCGCCTGAGGTCTGGCCGCGGCCAGGCAGGGTCACGTCAATGGATTCGGCGGCGAGCTTGGCCGCAAGATCGGCCTCCTCGAACAACGCCTTGCGCGCATTGAGAACCTCTGTGACACGCTCCTTGGCAACGTTGATCAGCGCGCCGACTTGCGGACGCTCTTCTGCCGGCAAATTCCCCAGGGTCTTCATCACCTGAGTCAATTCACCCTTTTTGCCAAGGTAGTGAACCCGGATTTGCTCCAGGGCATTGATATCTTCAGCGCTTTGCACAGCCTCTAGTGCTTGAGAGACGAGCGCATCCAGGTTTTCCATGTACAGACTCCAGATACAAAATAGGGGAAGAGCTTGAAGGCTCTTCCCCTATTTATGACGTTTAACACCTGGCCCCACAGAGGTGAGGCCGGGTGACTGTCGGGGGTACTTAAGCCAAGGTGGCTTTAGCTTTCTCGACAATCGCAGCAAACGCCGCTTTTTCGTTCACTGCCAGATCAGCCAGAACCTTACGGTCGATCTCGATGGACGCTTTTTTCAGGCCGGCGATGAAACGGCTGTAGGACAGACCGTTGATACGTGCACCAGCGTTGATACGAGCGATCCACAGAGCGCGGAACTGACGTTTTTTCTGACGACGGTCACGGTAGGCGTATTGGCCTGCCTTGATTACCGCTTGCTTGGCAACACGGAATACGCGCGAGCGAGCGCCGTAGTAGCCTTTAGCAAGTTTCAGAATTTTTTTGTGACGTTTACGGGCAATGACGCCACGCTTTACACGAGCCATGAGTTACTTCCTCTATTCTTGACTAAAATTAACGAAGGCGCAGCATGCGCTCGACTTTTGCCACGTCAGACGGATGCAGCAAGCTGCTACCGCGCAGTTGACGCTTACGCTTGGTCGACATTTTAGTCAGGATGTGGCTCTTGAAAGCGTGCTTGTGCTTGATACCGTTAGCAGTTTTCAAAAACCGCTTAGCAGCACCACTTTTCGTTTTCATTTTTGGCATGTTCGGATACTCCGCATTCAGTTGATAAACATAATCAGAAGGCCTGCCGTGCCCTGTTGATTACTTCTTCTTTTTCGGGGCGATGACCATGATCAGCTGGCGTCCTTCCATCTTAGGATGCTGTTCGACCGAACCGTACTCGAGCAAGTCACCTTCAACTCGCTTGAGGAGTTCCATCCCCAGCTCCTGGTGGGCCATCTCACGGCCGCGGAATCGCAAGGATACCTTGGCCCTGTCCCCGTCACTCAGGAAACGTACCAGGTTGCGCAGTTTTACCTGGTAATCCCCTTCCTCCGTCCCTGGACGAAACTTGATTTCTTTAACCTGAATCTGCTTCTGGTTTTTCTTGGCCGCGGCAATCTGCTTCTTCTTTTCGAAGATCGATTTGCCGTAGTCCATCAGTTTGCAAACAGGGGGTACTGCATCGGCGGAAATTTCCACCAAATCCAGTTTGGCCTCTTCAGCCTTAAGAAGCGCGTCTTCAATTGACACAATCCCAAGCTGTTCACCTTCAGCCCCAATTAACCGAACCTCGCGTGCCGAGATATTCTCGTTGATCGGGGCTTTCGGTGCAGCTCGTTTATCTTGTCTCATTTCACGCTTAATAATAATTACTCCGAATCTGGGCGACCACGCCGGGAAACCGCTTGCGCGAGAAACTCAGCGAACTGGGCGACGGGCATCGAGCCCAGGTCAGCACCTTCACGAGTACGCACAGCGACAGTCTGCATCTCGACTTCCCGATCTCCGATAACCAAGAGATAGGGAACCTTGAGCAAAGTATGCTCGCGGATTTTAAAGCCGATCTTTTCATTTCTCAAGTCAGACTTGGCACGAAATCCGCTTTCGTTGAGAGTTTTTTCAACCTCGGCGGCAAAATCGGCTTGTTTATCAGTGATATTCATAATCACTGCCTGGGTCGGCGCCAGCCACGCAGGGAATGCACCCTCGTAGTGCTCGATCAGAATTCCGACGAAGCGCTCGAAGGAACCCAGGATCGCCCGGTGCAACATCACCGGGTGCTTGCGACTGTTGTCTTCGGAGACGTATTCGGCTCCCAGACGGACAGGCAGGTTAAAATCGAGCTGCAGGGTACCACACTGCCAGACACGGCCGAGGCAATCTTTCAGCGAGAACTCGATCTTCGGACCGTAGAACGCCCCCTCACCCGGCTGCAGATCGTACGGCAAGCCCGCGCTATCAAGGGCTGCGGCCAATGCCGCTTCGGCGCGATCCCACAACTCGTCGGAACCGACGCGTTTTTCCGGACGAGTGGACAGTTTCATTTCGACTTCTTTAAAGCCGAAGTCGGCATAGACGTCCATGGTCAGCTTGATGAACGCGGCGGATTCGGCCTGCATCTGCTCTTCAGTGCAGAAGATGTGAGCATCGTCCTGAGTGAAGGCGCGAACGCGCATGATGCCGTGCAGCGCACCCGACGGCTCGTTACGGTGGCAGGCACCGAACTCGGCCAGACGCATCGGCAGCTCGCGGTAGCTTTTCAGGCCCTGATTGAACACCTGCACGTGGCACGGGCAGTTCATCGGCTTGATGGCGTAGTCGCGGTTTTCCGACTGCGTGGTGAACATGTTGTCGGCGTAGTTGGCCCAGTGCCCGGATTTCTCCCACAGGCTGCGGTCAACGACTTGTGGAGTCTTGATCTCCAGATAACCGTTGTCGCGCTGAACCTTGCGCATGTACTGCTCGAGCACCTGGTACAGAGTCCAGCCGTTCGGGTGCCAGAACACCATGCCCGGCGACTCTTCCTGGGTGTGGAACAGCCCCAGACGCTTGCCGATCTTGCGGTGATCGCGCTTTTCAGCTTCTTCGATGCGCTGGATGTAAGCCGCCAACTGCTTCTTGTCCGCCCATGCGGTGCCGTAAACGCGCTGCAATTGCTCGTTCTTGGCATCGCCACGCCAGTAGGCGCCGGACAGCTTGGTCAGCTTGAAGGATTTCAGGAAACGGGTGTTCGGCACGTGCGGACCGCGGCACATGTCGACGTATTCTTCGTGATAGTACAGGCCCATGGCCTGCTCGTTCGGCATGTCTTCGACCAGGCGCAGTTTGTAGTCTTCGCCACGGGCCTTGAACACTTCGATCACTTCGGCGCGCGGAGTGACTTTCTTGATCACGTCGTAATCTTTCTCGATCAGCTGCTGCATGCGCTGTTCGATGGCGGCCAGGTCGTCAGGCGTGAAAGGACGCTCGAAGGCGATATCGTAATAGAAACCTTCTTCGATGACCGGACCGATGACCATCTTGGCCGTCGGGTACAGCTGCTTGACCGCGTGGCCAACCAGGTGGGCGCAAGAGTGGCGAATGATCTCCAGCCCCTCTTCATCCTTTGGCGTAATGATTTGCAGCGAAGAATCGCTGTCGATGATGTCGCTGGCGTCGACCAGCTTGCCATTGACCTTGCCGGCTACGGTGGCCTTGGCCAGGCCTGCACCGATGGATGCGGCGACCTCGGCTACGGAAACCGGGTGATCGAATGAACGTTGACTGCCGTCGGGAAGAGTAATAGTTGGCATGGCGCCTCCTCTCCTAGTGGTGACCCCTACCAAAGGTCACGTGGGTTGGGATGAGCCAGTACAAGATCCGATCCAGGCCATTCAATGACGAACGCCTGCCTTACAGCGGCAGGAGCCTTGCGGCCAACCGGAAAACCGAACCAGAGTGACTGGGATTCAAATCAGGGTTATTCGCGCATTTGCCGCTGCCGGGACGGAAGGTCATCCGGAGCCTGCAAACACCCGAGCCAGGCATGCTAGCACAGATGAACGGTCATCGATGCACTGAGGTTTTCTGCTGGGGCAAATCAGGCTTTTTTGTGCCAGAGTGCTGAACTTGAACCCCGTGTCACCCATCAGATAAAAGACATTGACCCGAAAGGAGCATCTCAGCATGCGTCTGAATCGTTTATTCGCAGTAGTCGCACCCGTCGTCCTGTTGCTGCCGCTGGCGGCCCACGCCGACTGGCCAAAGGGTGAGCGCGAGAAGTACATGGCTCAGTGCACACAGGCGGCTTCCCCTCAGATTGGCGCTGCTGCGGCAAAATCCCACTGCGCTTGTGGCGCCGACGCGATCAAATCCTACCCGGCCAGCGATATTCAGTCGCTGATGGACAACAAGGCCACCCCGGAACTGCAACAGAAGGCACTGGGCGAGATCGCCAAATGCAAGGCCAATCCACCGGCGAAAAAGTGAGGAAAAAGTCCTTTTGACTCAGCCCAACGCTGATAAAAAGTGATGGATTTCAGCTTTTTCGTACGATTTATGCAGGTTTTACAGCTTTTTTTATCGTCTTTACTTTTGGCTGAAAGCCTTTTAAAACGGGGCTTTCAGCCATACAAAGCAACAAAGAGAACGCGACTGTAGGGCAAACAGCACGTCCGGGGGGCTCCCAAAGCGAACATTTCGACTATGATACTCCGGTGTGCCCAGTTGGCCTGAGCAGCACAGTACTACTGAAAATATATGTTTCTTGGAGATACACCATGTCTAATCGCCAAACCGGCACCGTTAAATGGTTCAACGATGAAAAAGGCTTCGGCTTCATCACTCCTCAAGGTGGCGGTGACGACCTGTTCGTACACTTCAAAGCTATCGAAAGCGACGGTTTCAAAAGCCTGAAAGAAGGCCAAACCGTTTCCTTCGTGGCTGAGAAAGGCCAAAAGGGTATGCAAGCTGCACAAGTTCGCCCAGAGTAATTTCCTGGCGCACTAAAAAACCCCGTCCATGTGACGGGGTTTTTTATGGGCGAAACAAAAACCTGAAGCAATCAGCCGCAGTTGACGCGAGTGACCACCAGATTGCTGTCGGTGTTCAGGTTCAGGCGATCGGAGCGGTACTCCAGAGTCACCATGTCGTCAGGCTTGAGGAACCGGGCATTCTGCGCGCCTGCGCGGGTACGTGCCTGCTCCAGCAATTGGGGCGAAGCCTTTTTGCCAATGGTGAATTCGGCAGCCTTTGCTTCACAACGGCTGTGGCCGGTATCGGTCGCCACAGGGTCCTTTGCCGACTCGGTGGACGTACTGCTGCAACCGGCCAGCAGAGTAACGGCCAACAACGTACCCAATGACGCGAGCTTCCAAGGCATGACGCCTCCTTTTTTTCAAAAATTAAGCAGAGATCGTGCGACCGCCATTTTGGTGTTTGGTTTCAAGGCGGGCGCTATCGCCCTGCCCTCGGTCCGGACAAGCGGCGAGTTTGCCTGAGCATCGCCCTACCGTTCATCTCGCAATCGTGACCGAATATGAACAGCGTTCAATAGACGTCGATGTAGTCGTACGGCGGATTCGGCCAGTTGTCTTTCAGCGCGTTGAAGATCTGCATGACCCACACCTCATCGCTGGCTGCGACCCGTCCGACATAACCTGAGCCCTTGGCCCATGTTTCCAGGCGAAACTGCAGCCCGTTGATATCAGTACCGCCCACGACACCCGACGAAATGTAGGCGATGCCGCCCTTGGTGACCCGCAACTGGGTGTGCTCATCGTCGCTGGCAGAGGCCAGTAGCTGACGCACTGCCTCGAGGGTCAAGCCGTCAGGAGTGTTCAAATCGATCTGCACAGCACAATCCTTGAAAATTCGTCAAAGACCAAGTGTCGCATAGCCCTCCCCTGATGCCTAAGTCGCAGTGCCAAACGTCCTGCAAAATGGTTAACTCGACACTCAGACTTTCCCGACTTCACGAGCGCCATCATGACCACCGTAAGCATCGACGCCAATATCACAATCAAGTGGCCACAGGGCCACAGCTCTTACAGCCCGGGCAGTCCGGAAGAGCTGGCAATCATTGGTATCGATTTGCTGGTCAAGGAATTGGGGACGCAGGCTGCCCAGACCTTCATAACCCAGGTTCTCGAGAAGTACTCCATCGACTATAAGGGCATGAGTGCCACAGATACCGAGTAGCGGAAAACCCCGCAGGTTGGCACCTGCGGGTCTATGGATTACTTCAAGCGAGCCAGGCGCTGGGTCAGCAGATCGAAGAAGCCCTGAGCGTCGCCATTTTCCACCCAGAAGGCATTCTTCGGTGCCTTCAGGCCGTCATACCAGTCGACAATGGTCTGACCGAAGGTCGGCCCTTCGCGACTGTCGACCACCACGTTTACCGAGCGACCGGTAAACAGTTCCGGCTTGAGCAGGTAAGCGATGACCGTGGCGTCATGCACCGGGCCACCCGGAATGCCGTAGTGCTCCATGTCGCCTTTGACGTATTCGTTGAGAATATCGCCTACCAGTTTGCTGGCATTGTTATCCAGTGCGGCGATCTGCTGCAGGCGCGCTTCACTGGTGAGGACCTTGTGGGTCACATCCAGCGGCAGATAGGTCAGCTTGACACCACTTTTCAGTACCACTTCGGCAGCCTGCGGGTCAGCGAAGAGATTGAATTCGGCCACCGGGGTGATGTTGCCGCCATTGAAGTGCGCACCGCCCATTATCACCACTTCCTTGATGCCCTGAACGATTTCAGGTTCCTGGATCAGCGCCAGGGCCAGGTTGGTCTGCGGGCCGAGCATGGCGATGGTGATGCTATGGGGTTTGGCGGCCTTCAGGGTATCGATCAGGTAATTGACCGCATTGCCTTCGGCCAGGCCTTTCTTCGGCTCATGCACGGTGACACCCGACAGCCCTTCCTTGCCGTGAATGTTTTCGGCATAGATCGGCGTGCGCATCAGCGGTTTCGGCGCACCCGCGTAAACAGGCACCTCCTCGCGGCCCGCCCATTCGCGGGCCAGACGCGCATTACGCGAGGTCTTGTCCAGACGCACGTTGCCAGCGACGGTGGTCAGCGCACGAATGTTCAGCTCTTCCGGCGAGGCCAGGGCAAACAGCAAGGCGACCACGTCGTCGGCACCCGGATCGGTGTCGATGATCAAGTCGATCTTTTCCGCCGCGTAGGCGCTTGTTGCGGTAATCAGGGACAAGAGCAGCAGACTCCGAAGCAGGTGATGCAGTTTCTGGGCATAGCGATGCATAGCGCACTCCTTGTGCGTGGGAAGAACGGAAAGTTAGAACGTTACGCCAGCCACCAAAATGATGTTGCAGTACGGCTGACATTCGCCTGTACGAACAATCGCCCGTGCCTGTCGGCTGAGCGCTTTGAATTGGTCATGGCTGAGCAGTTCGCGCCGGCCCAGCGCACCGTCGGCATTCAGTTCATCCAGCGTGCTCAAGGCCGACGGTTTTTTGTCCAGAATTTCATGGGCCAGCACATGGCTTTCGACCTGCATTTCGCTGAGCACGACCTTCAAGGTACTGATGAAATCCGGAATGCCGTGGGTCAAGGCCAGGTCAATCAATTCAACGCCGGGCGGAACCGGCAGGCCGGCATCGCCGATCACGACAGTATCGCCATGACCCAGGGACGCGATCAGCCGCGACAACGCAACGTTGAGCAAAGGTGTCTTTTTCATGGTGCTTTAAATGCCTGAACGTCGGACAAGGTAGGAATCGAAGGTTGCGCGCCGGCCCGGGTGACCGACAGCGCAGCGGCGACCTGACCGAAACGGATCGCCTCGGCCTCGCTTTTGCCGGCCGCCAGGGCCGCTGCGAAACCACCGACAAACGTGTCGCCGGCCGCGGTGGTATCGACTGCTTTCACTTTCGGTGCTGGGAAATGCTCGAAGGTGATGCCATTGGCGAACAGCGATCCCTCGGCGCCAAGGGTGATGATCACTTTACCCGCGCCCATGGCGACCAAGCGGGCCGCGGCGGCTTCGGCAGTGCTCAGGGAGTCCACCGGCAAACCGCTCAAGGCCGAGGCTTCGCTTTCGTTGGGGATCAGGTAATCAATGGCCGCATACCAATCCGCCGGCAGCGGGCGACTGGCCGGTGCCGGATTGAGGATCACGGTTTTGCCCAATTCACGCCCGCGTTTCAAAGCATGGCCGACCGTGGCATCCGGCACTTCCAGCTGACAGATAATGACATCCGCCGCTTGCAATACGCTGTCGAAACGGTCGACCACCTCGGGGGTCAGCGCGCCGTTGGCACCGGCAACGATAACGATCGCGTTTTGACTGTTGTCATCGACCACAATCAACGCCACACCACTGGAATCCTCGACCGTACTGACCGCCTGGCAATCGATCTGCTCGGCCAACAGCGCCCCGCGCAGCGCTTCGCCATAAGCGTCGTTGCCCACGCAACCGACCATCGACACCTGCGCCCCCAGCCGCGCCGCAGCCACGGCCTGGTTCGCGCCCTTGCCGCCGGAAACCGTGGCAAATGACTGGCCGATCAGCGTTTCACCACCACGGGGCAGCCGTGGCGCCCGGGTCACCAGGTCCATGTTCAGGCTGCCTACTACCACTACTTTTGCTGGCATACGTCATTACTCATCAATTCTGTTTCGGCGGTGCTTTTTGTTTAACGATGCTTTCGCTTCAGCGATATTGGGCAAACACACCAGCCAGCGGCGCGGTCGATTCCCGCAGGACAATACTGGGCGTCACGATGCGCTGATCGGTCGCCAGATCCGGCGCGGCGATCCGGCGCAGCAACACCTCGGCCGCCATCTCGCCAAGCTGCAGGATCGACTGGCCCACGGTGGTCAATGCCGGATAGACGTAACGGCTCATCT
Organism: Pseudomonas sp. DF5; assembly: GCF_058148225.1. Classification (NCBI taxonomy): domain Bacteria; kingdom Pseudomonadati; phylum Pseudomonadota; class Gammaproteobacteria; order Pseudomonadales; family Pseudomonadaceae; genus Pseudomonas; species Pseudomonas sp. DF5. Next base: position 20,290 of record NZ_JBYVYM010000007.1, on the reverse strand, counting down.
GGATATCGTCGAAGCCGATCACCGATAGCTCGGTGGGCACCCGAATATTGCGTTCGGCAGCGGCGCGCAACACACCGATGCCAATCATGTCGTTGCCGGCGAAGATCGCGCTGGGCGGGTTCTTTTCCAGCAGGATCGCGGCGGCGTTGTAACCGCCGGTGCTGGTGAAGTCGCTTTCCAGCATGCGCTCACGCGGCACCTCGACGCCCGCCTCTTTCAACGCCCGGCAATAACCGGCCAGACGCATCTGCGCCACGCTGGTACTCGCCGGCCCGCCAATCGTGGCGATGTCCCGATGCCCCAGTTCCAGCAAGTGCCGGGTCGCCAGATAGGCGCCGTATTCGTGATCGATGCGCACCAGATCCGCATCGACGCCTTCCAGGTCACGGTCGATGATCACCATCGGCGTACGCACGCCCGTCAGGCCTTCAGCCAGGCTGCTATCCCCGCCGGCAGACGCAACGATTAACCCGTCGATACGTTTTTCCAGTAGCACGCGAAGGTAGCTGCGCTGTTTGTCCGGGTTGTCGTCGGAGTTGCAGAGAATGACGCAGTAGCCATTGCGCTCGCAGTAATCCTCGATGCCACGGGCCAGCTCGGCGAAGTACGGGTTGAGGCTGTTGGGCACCAGCAGGCCGATGGTCGCGGTGGTTTTCGCTTTCAACGAGCGAGCCACGGCGCTGGGCACGTAGTCGAGGCTTTTGATCGCCGCCTCTACCTTGATCCGTACTTCCTCACTGACTGGCCGCGTCTTGTTCACCACATGGGAAACCGTGGTGTAGGAAATGCCCGCGAGTGCCGCTACATCCTTGATCGTTGCCATGACTCAGGTCCGCCGGCTTGCGCGCTGACTGCGATAGGTATCGAGCACCACCGCCACCACGATAACCGCACCGGTAATGATGCGTTTGGTTGGCTCGGTCGCACCAATCTGCGCCAGACCAGCCGCCAGTACCGAGATGATCAATACACCGAAGAAGGTGCTGATCACCGAACCGCGCCCGCCCATCAGGCTGGTGCCGCCGATCACCACCGCGGCGATTACTTGCAGTTCCAGACCGGAGCCGGCATTCGGGTCCGCCGCTTCCAGGCGAGAAATCTGAAACAGCGCAGCGATACCGGCCAGCAGCCCCATCAGGCTGAATACCAGGATCTTGTAGGGCTTCGGATTGATCCCCGCCAGACGCACCGCCTCTTCGTTGGTACCGATGCCGATCAGGTAACGACCGAACACCGTACGGGTCAGCACGGCTTGGGCAATGAAGATAATCAGCAAGGCAATGATGAACGATGGCGAGATCCCGAACGCGATCGGGTTGGACAGCCAGGCGAAGGCATCACCGATATAAGCGGTACGCGAACCGGTCATTTGGTACGCCAGACCCCGCGCCATTTCCAGCACACCGAGGGACACGATGAACGAAGGAATCCGCCAGGCCACGGTGATCGAGCCGGTGATAGTGCCCGCCAGTGCCGCGGCGCCCATTCCCAGCAACGCCGCCGGCAGCACGCTCCAGCCCCAGCCGAGAATCGCCACGCTGACTGTCGACGCCGCCAGCGCCAGCACCGAACCCACCGACAAGTCGATTCCGCCGATGATCAATACGAAGGTCATGCCGACCGCCAGCACCATCAGATCGGGAATCTGATTGGCCAGGGTACTGAAGGTGTCGTAAGACAGGAAGTGGCTGCTCAACACAGAGAACAGCGCGACCATCGCCAGCAAGGCACCGGCCAGGCCCAGGTAAGTGCCGAGGCCGTAAAAATTGCCACTACGTTTGCCGGCCAGAGTTGCAGTATTCATGGAAGATCCCTAGGCGCTGCTTCGTTGAGCAACGCATCACGTTTTTGGTAGCCGGCGAACGCGGCGGCAAGCAAATCATCCTGCGTCCAGCTGTCACGCTCGAACGTGTCGATCAGACGCCCTGCCGACAGCACGCCAATGCGGTCACAGATCAGCATCAGTTCGCGCAGGTCGCTGGATACCACCACCAGTGCTTTGCCCTGACGGGTCAACTCACCGAGCAATGTATAGATGTCGAACTTGGCGCCGACGTCGATGCCTCGGGTCGGCTCGTCGAACAGCATCACCGTGCAGTCGCGTTCGAGCCAACGGCCGATCACCACTTTCTGCTGATTACCGCCGGACAATTCCGAGACCAATTGCGTCGGGCTGGAACTGCGAATGCGCATGGCATCGATCTGACGCTGGGCCAGCGACATCTCGTCACCGTTGTTGACGAAGCCGCCGCTGGAAATCACCGGCATATTGCCCAGGGCAATATTGGCGCTGATCGATTGCGTCAGCAGCAGACCCTCGCCCTTGCGATCTTCGGTGATCAGCGCGATGCCATGACCAACCGCGTCGGCCGGCGAACGAATATCCACCACCTGAGCCGGCGACCCCAGCGCAACGGTGCCGCTGTCGGCTGTATCGGCACCGAAGATCAGGCGCAGCAATTCGGTGCGCCCTGCCCCGATCAAACCGGAGATCCCGAAGATCTCGCCGGCGCGCACTTCGAAAGACACATCGCGAACCTTGTCGGAGCGAGTCAGCCCTTTGACCGTCAAGGCCGGAGCACCGATATTGCGCGGTCCCATGTCGATGTGCTCGCCCAGCTCACGGCCGACCATCAGGGTGACCAGTTGCTCGCTGTTGTAATTGGCCATCGGCTCGACGCACACCAGGTTGCCGTCGCGCAATACCGCGATGCGCTGGGCCACCCGTGCCAGTTCTTCGAGACGGTGGGAAATGTAGATGATCGACACGCCGCGCGCCTGCAGACGAGTGATCTGCTCGAACAGCATTTCGACTTCACGGGCCGTCAGCATCGCGGTCGGCTCGTCGAGGATCAGCACATGGCAATCGCCGATCAGGTTGCGGGCGATTTCCACCATCTGCTGGTGACCGATACCCAGCTCACCGACCAGGGTGTCCGGATCGATGGCATCGAGGCCGACCTGAGCCATGGCCTCGATCGCCGCCCTGCGCAGTTGCTTGCGGCTGATCCAGCCACCGAGGCTGGGCAGGTTGTCGAGGAACAGGTTTTCCGCCACCGACAATGTCGGCAACAGATTGAGTTCTTGCATGACCATGCGCACGCCCAGCTTTTCGGCCTGGCTGCGGCTGCCGGGGCAGTAATCCTGACCCTGGAATCGCATCTGGCCGGTGGTCGGCGCGACCAGTCCGCCAATGATTTTCGACAACGTACTTTTGCCGGCGCCATTCTCGCCGGTCAGCGCCAGCACTTCGCCGCGCATCAACGTCAGATCGATGCCGGTCAGGACTGGTTGAGCATAGGTCTTACCGATACCGCTGACCGAGAGGACAGCGTTCGGGGCGGAAACTGACATAAAAACTCTCCATGCGCTCGCCCCTGGAGGCGAGCACCGTTGTGTCGCCAGAAAGACTACTTGGTAACCAGCTCTACCGGAGTTTCGATGACGCCGTTGGCGCCGCTATCGACTTTCTCGCCTTTGATGATTTTCAGCGCGGTCTCGATGCCGAACACCGCTTGCCGGGCAGCAAACTGGTCGGCGGTGGCCAGGACGCGGCCATCCTTGAGCATTGGCTTGATCGCATTGATGTTGTCGTAACCGACCACTTGCACCTTGCCGGCCTTGCCCGCGGCACGCACGGCAGAGACCGCGCCGACCGCCATGCTGTCGTTGCCGGCCAGCAGGGCCTTGATGTTCGGATATTCGCTGAGCATCGAAGAAGCCACCTTGCCGCCCTTGTCGATTTCCCAATCGCCGGACTGCAGGGACACGACTTTGATCTGCGCCGCTTCCATCGCATCCTTGAAGCCGGCAGTGCGCTGCTGGGCGTTGGTGGTGGTGGAAACGCCTTCGATGATGCCGACTTCGTCACCGGCCTTCAGTTGCTTGGCCAGGTATTCACCCACCAGGCGCGCGCCTTTGCGGTTGTCCGGGCCTACGAATGGAACGGTGATGTTTTTGCTTTTGACGACAGCCGGATCCAGCTGATTATCGATGTTGATCACGGTGATGCCGGCATCGACTGCTTTCTTGATGACCGGGACCATGGCCTTGGAGTCTGCCGGGGCGATGACCAGTGCGTTGACTTTGGACAGGATCATTTGCTCGACGATGCGCGTCTGGCCGGCTGTGTCCGTTTCGTCCTTGATGCCGTTGGAGATCAGCTCGAAGTCGCCGGAGTGGTCTTTCTGGTAGGCCTTGGCGCCGTCTTCCATGGTCAGGAAGAACTCGTTGGCCAGGGATTTCATGACCAGCGCGACTTTAGGCTTTTCAGGGGTTTCGGCGAACGCCGAAGAGACAGGCAGCGCGGCGGATGCGGCAGCCAGCATAGCGACAGCGAGAAGACGTCCAGCGAATGGCAGCTTCATGGGTTCACTCCGATCTTATGATTATTCTTGGCAACGCTTGCGCTGGATCATCAATGGATCAGCCCATCGACGGCGACCGCGCAAACGTTTGCGTAGACCGAACTATGCGAACCCTGTGGAGATTTGTCAACGACCCGTTCTGTGTCTCGGTTGGCAAAAACCAACCCGTTTTGCATCACGCCGTGGTGTTGACCAAACCGCCGCCGCTGGAATCCTTGGCCAGTTCCTTGACCAGATTGCCTGTCACTTGCGCGAGCGCACCGCTGGTATCGGCGATTTGCCCCTGGATCGTCATGACAGCGCTGGCCTTGGCTTCCGGCGTCGGATAATTCGCCGCCTGAGCGGCCGCCAGTTGTTGCTGCTGTTCGCGCAGTTGCTGCTGCAGTTCCTGCATGCGCTTGAGCAATACCTGCACCGCAATACTCTGACTGCTGGTTTTCTCGGATTTGCTTTCGCTCTGAGCCGCCGCGCCGCCACCGGTTCTGACCTGATTGTCGTCGCCCTGCTCTTCACCCAGCGCCTGGGTCGAGGCGTCGGATGTCGCTTCACTCAAGTCGTTGATGGTCGCCGCGGACTTGCCCCCGATAGTGATTGCACCCGCATTTGCAAAACCGACAGTAAACGACATGTGAACTCCTGAAAAAAAAGATCCTTCTAAAGGAGCATCGACCTGCGTGCAGGTTTCTTTAGCACCGATTTTCGATTTTGCAAGATAACCGCCTCAATGAAGGTCGGGGAGCCGAACATAAAAGCCGACCCTATTCGGAAACCCGGACGGTCGGACGCGAAGCATCGCCAGTCAAAATAACAATATCGTTAAAAATCAGCAAGTTAAAAGATCACTTCCTCCAGCGTCCGACTGGTACAGATCCTGCTCTTCTTCTACACCCCCGGCGTTCAGATCTGCCTGGGGCGCTTCTAGATGAACCTGCATCTGCACCGTCTCACTACTAGAGAAAACAATAATGAAATCTGCCTTCAACACTTTTATTCCGGGCGCTTTGGCCCTGCTTATGCTTCTGCCGACCGCCCTTCAGGCAAAAGAAGTCGAAACCCAACAGAAACTCGCAAACGTGGTCATTCTGGCCACCGGCGGCACCATTGCCGGCGCGGGCGCCAGCGCCGCTAACAGCGCCACCTATCAAGCGGCGAAATTCGGCATCGAACAATTGATAGCCGGGGTCCCGCAACTGAGCCAATTGGCTAACGTTCGCGGCGAACAAGTCATGCAGATCGCGTCCGAAAGCATCACCAACGACAACCTGCTGCAACTGGGTCGTCGCGTGGCTGAACTGGCCGACAGTAAAGACGTCGATGGCATTGTCATCACCCACGGCACCGACACCTTGGAAGAAACCGCTTACTTCCTGAACCTGGTTGAAAAAACTGACAAGCCGATTATCGTCGTCGGCTCCATGCGCCCTGGCACCGCCATGTCGGCCGACGGCATGCTGAACCTGTACAACGCCGTCGCCGTGGCCAGCAGCAAAGACGCACGCGGCAAAGGCGTACTGGTAACCATGAACGATGAAATCCAGTCGGGTCGTGATGTCAGCAAAATGATCAACATCAAGACCGAGGCGTTCAAAAGTGCCTGGGGTCCGCTGGGCATGGTGGTCGAAGGAAAATCCTACTGGTTCCGTCTACCGGCCAAGCGCCACACCATGGACTCGGAATTCGATATCAAAACCATCAAGAGCCTGCCTGACGTCGAAATCGCCTACTCCTATGGCAACGTCAGCGACACCGCCTACAAAGCCCTGGCTCAATCGGGCGCCAAAGCCATCATCCACGCCGGCACCGGCAATGGTTCGGTCTCGTCCCGCGTGGTTCCCGCCCTGCAGGCTCTGCGCAAGGACGGTGTACAAATCATTCGCTCTTCCCACGTCAATGCTGGCGGTTTCGTCCTGCGTAACGCCGAACAGCCTGACGACAAGTACGACTGGGTTGTTGCTCACGACCTGAACCCGCAAAAAGCCCGCATCCTGGCCATGGTCGCACTGACCAAGACCAACGACAGCAAAGAGCTGCAACGGATGTTCTGGGAATACTGATTCACCCTCGCCCGACCCGTTCGCGGTCGGGCACCGCTGTAACCACTCGCCAGTCTTGGCGAGTGGTTCACGAACTTCTTCCGATAAAAAACTCCCCACCGCCCTACACCAAACGGAAAAAACCACTGTCAGAGGATTTTCTTGAATTTTAAGCAGTTGCGAAAATGCCTACAGTTAAATACTGTATGCACGTACAGCTTAATAAGGATAACTCCGTGGCCACTACCTCTGCCTCTCCTGACGCTTACGAACGCCTGGGTATGCGCGTTCAGAAAATCATCAATTCCCCCACCGCCCAGAAAGCCAAAGCCGCACTGATCTTCCGCCTTCCGGACGAACCCGTGGATGAGTGGGAGCGCTTGCTCGAAGAAATCGATGAGAACGACAACGTCACCCTCGCCCATCGCGATGACGGCGGTGTGCAGATTTTCTGGGTTGTGCCGAAGGAAGATTGAGTCAATGAGTGTCCGCTGGCTTGCTTTGCTGTTTCTGCTCATCACCCTTGGCGCCCAGGCTGGCGCCCCACGCACCTTCAACGAAGCCAAGAAAGTCGCCTGGAAGTTGTACGCTCCGCAGTCCACCGAGTTTTATTGCGGCTGCAAATATACCGGCAACCGAGTAAACCTCGCCGCCTGCGGTTATGTGCCACGCAAAAATGCCAAGCGCGCCTCGCGCATTGAGTGGGAACACATTGTTCCTGCCTGGCAGATCGGCCATCAGCGTCAGTGCTGGCAACAAGGAGGTCGCAAGAACTGCACGCGCTACGACCCGACCTATCAAAAAGCCGAGGCCGACCTGCACAATCTGGTGCCCAGCATCGGCGAGGTGAATGGCGATCGGAGCAATTTCAGTTTTGGCTGGCTACCCGTGCAGTCGGGTCAATATGGCTCGTGCCTGACTCAGATCGACTTCAAGGCGAAGAAGGTCATGCCCCGCCCTTCCATTCGCGGCATGATCGCCCGAACGTATTTCTACATGAGCAAACAGTACGGCTTGCGCCTGTCGAAACAGGATCGGCAATTGTACGAAGCCTGGAACAAGACCTACCCGGTTCAGGCCTGGGAACGTCAGCGCAATCAGAGCGTGGCGTGCGTAATGGGCCGCGGCAACGAGTTTGTCGGGCCAGTAGACATGAAGGCCTGCGGCTAACCGGCTGCCTGGATCTTCTCCTGGCAGATTGCGCCCTCGTCGGGCGCCCAAACAAAAACGCCCCGACCGAAGTCGGGGCGTTTTCATGTGCGGCGAAGGCTTAGCGCGGGAATGCTGGCGGGTTTACACCGGCCATGTCTTCCATCACGCGAACTACCTGGCAGCTGTAACCGAATTCGTTGTCGTACCAAACGTACAGAACAACGCGGTTGTCGTTGCAGATGGTCGCTTCAGCGTCCACTACGCCTGCGTGGCGCGAGCCCACGAAGTCGGTGGAAACCACTTCCTGCGAGTTGACGAAGTCGATTTGCTTATGCAGATCGGAGTGCAGCGCCATGTAGCGCAGGTACTCGTTCATCTCTTCACGGGTGGTGGCTTTCTCAAGGTTCAGGTTGAGAATGGCCATCGACACGTTTGGTGTCGGAACGCGAATCGCGTTACCGGTCAGCTTGCCGGCCAGTTCAGGCAGCGCCTTGGCGGCAGCAGTGGCAGCACCGGTCTCGGTGATCACCATGTTCAACGCGGCGCTACGGCCACGACGATTGCCTTTGTGGAAGTTGTCGATCAGGTTCTGGTCGTTGGTGTACGAGTGAACCGTTTCAACGTGACCGTTGACGATGCCGAACTTGTCGTTGACAGCTTTCAGCACCGGCACGATGGCGTTGGTGGTGCAGGAAGCGGCAGAAACGATCTTGTCGTCAGCGGTGATTTCACCGTGGTTAATACCGTGAACGATGTTCTTCAGCTTGCCTTTGCCAGGCGCGGTCAGAACAACGCGGTCGATACCCGGGCAGGCCAGGTGCTGGCCCAGGCCGTCGGCGTCACGCCATACACCGGTGTTGTCCACCAGCAGCGCGTTTTTGATGCCGTACTGGGTGTAGTCCACTTCAGTCGGGTTCTTCGCGTAGATAACCTGGATCAGGTTGCCGTTGGCGGTGATGGTGTTGTTGGCTTCATCGATGGTGATGGTGCCGTTGAACGAACCATGCACCGAGTCGCGACGCAGCAGACTGGCACGCTTGACCAAGTCGTTCTCGGCGCCCTTGCGGACAACGATGGCACGCAGACGCAGACCGTCGCCACCACCGGTTTTCTCGATAAGGATGCGCGCCAGCAGACGACCGATACGACCGAAGCCGTACAGGACAACGTCGGTGCCGGTACGGCCGGAACCATTCTGCTTGCCGACCACATCAGCCAGTTCGTCACGGACGAACGCTTCGGCGGTACGGCCATTGCCTTCGGCCTTGAATTTGACGGCCAACTTGCCCAGATCTACCGAAGCAGCGCCGAGCTTGAGCTCGCTCATTGCCTTGAGCAGCGGGAATGTTTCGTGGACGGACAATTCGCTGTCATCGGACTGGCGATGGCGAGCAAAGCGGTGAGCTTTGAGAATCGCGATGACAGACTGGTTGATCAGACTGCGGCCATAGATCGAGCTCACCACGTTGTTATTGCGGTAGAGCTGACCGATAAGCGGAATCATCGCTTCCGCGAGTGCTTCACGGTCGATCCATTCACCAAGACACTGGTCGGGCTTCTGAGTCACGGTAACCTTCCACATGTAGGGGCAGAAAAAAGGGGCTACATTATGCCGCCGAGAGCCTCCCGTAGCAATGCGCGCCTGTCGCACGAGCGGTAACAAAATTCCGTTCAAAAAAATCACGCCCCGCGCCAGCCCAGTAAATACGGGGCTTTCAGCGCAGTCAATTTTTCGACGATAACGCCACAGTGTCCGTAACCCTCCGTAACACTGAGCGGTTTTGGCACTACATCTTCAGTATTAAATCGCCAGTTTTTGTCATTACCACTACATTTTGCCCAACCTGTGTATATAGACACAGTCTGCAACTGACAGCCGGCACCCGAGGCCGTTACAATTACCGACTTTGTCGCAACGCTGGAGCTCAACCTTCCGTGCCCGTTCTGCGTCTACCGCTTCTCCCTGCCGCGGCAGGTAAACAGCACTGGGGCAACCTGCCAGGTGCCGCCCTGAGCCTGGCCATCGCCGAGGCCGCCAGCGCTGCCAAGCGCTTTACCTTGCTACTGACCGCCGACAGCCAGAGTGCCGAACGGCTGGAACAGGAGCTGAGTTTCTTCGCCCCGGATTTGCCTGTCCTGCACTTCCCCGACTGGGAAACCCTGCCCTACGACCTGTTCTCGCCACACCAGGACATCATCTCGCAGCGTATCGCCAGCCTGTATCGGTTGCCGGAGCTGGCGCATGGCGTTCTGGTCGTGCCGATCACCACTGCCCTGCATCGCCTGGCGCCGACCAAATTCCTGCTCGGCAGCAGTCTGGTGCTGGATGTCGGCCAGAAACTCGATGTCGAGCAGATGCGCACCCGGCTTGAAGCCACCGGTTATCGCTACGTCGATACCGTGTACGAGCATGGCGAATTCACCGTGCGCGGCTCGCTGATCGACCTGTTCCCGATGGGCAGCAAGCTGCCTTATCGTATCGACCTGTTCGACGACGAAATCGAGACCCTGCGCACTTTCGACCCGGAAAACCAGCGCTCCATCGACAAGGTCGATTCGGTCAAGCTGTTACCGGCCAAAGAATTCCCGCTGGAGAAAGAAGCCGTCACCCGCTTCAAGGCGCGCTTCCGTGAGCGCTTCGATGTCGACTTCCGGCGCTGCCCGATCTTCCAGGACCTGAACAGCGGGATTACCCCGGCAGGCATCGAGTACTACCTGCCGCTGTTCTTCGAGGAAACTTCTACCCTGTTCGATTACCTGCCCCAGGACACGCAAGTGTTTTCCCTGCCGGGCATCGAGCAGGCCGCGGAGAATTTCTGGAATGACGTGCGTAACCGCTATGAAGAACGCCGCGTCGATCCGTCCCGTCCTTTACTGCCACCGGCCGAGTTGTTCCTGCCGGTGGAAGACTGCTTTGCGCGCCTGAAGAGCTGGCCCCGTGTGGTGGCCAGTCAACAAGACGTCGAAACCGGTGTCGGCCGCGAACGCTTCCCGGCTCAGCCGCTACCGAACCTGGCCATCGAAGCCAAGGCCACTCAGCCGTTGGCGGCACTGGCCAGTTTCCTCGACGAATTCCCCGGCCGCGTGCTGTTTACCGCCGAGTCCGCGGGCCGTCGTGAAGTACTGCTGGAATTGCTCGAACGCTTGAAGCTGCGACCGAAAACCGTCGACAGCTGGCCGGACTTTGTCGCCAGCAAAGAGCGCCTGGCGATCACCATTGCACCACTCGACGAAGGCCTGTTGCTGGACGACCCAGCGCTGGCCCTGGTTGCCGAAAGCCCATTGTTCGGTCAGCGCGTAATGCAGCGCCGTCGCCGCGAGAAACGCGCCGACGCGAACAACGATGCGGTGATCAAAAACCTCACCGAGCTGCGCGAAGGTGCGCCGGTGGTGCACATCGATCATGGAGTCGGCCGCTATCTGGGGCTGACGATCCTGGAAATCGACAACCAGGCCGCCGAGTTCCTGACCCTCGAATACGCCGAAGGCGCCAAGCTGTACGTGCCGGTAGCCAACCTGCACCTGATCGCCCGCTACACCGGCAGCGACGATGCTTTGGCCCCGCTGCACCGCCTCGGCTCCGAGACCTGGCAGAAAGCCAAGCGCAAAGCCGCCGAACAGGTGCGCGACGTGGCCGCCGAGCTGCTCGACATCTATGCCCGCCGCGCCGCTCGCGAGGGTTATGCCTTCGCTGACCCGAAAGCCGATTACGCGACCTTCAGCGCCGGTTTCCCGTTCGAAGAAACCCCGGACCAACAGACCACCATCGAAGCGGTGCGCGAAGACATGCTCGCACCCAAACCGATGGATCGACTGGTCTGCGGCGACGTCGGTTTCGGCAAGACCGAAGTGGCCATGCGCGCGGCGTTCATCGCAGTGCATGGCGGTCGTCAGGTGGCGATCCTGGTGCCGACCACCCTGCTCGCCCAGCAACACTACAACAGCTTCCGCGACCGCTTTGCCGACTGGCCGGTGACCGTGGAAGTGATGAGCCGTTTCAAGTCGGCCAAGGAAGTGAACGCCGCAGTTGCGGACCTGGCCGAAGGCAAGATCGACATCGTTATCGGCACACACAAGCTGCTGCAAGATGACGTAAAAATCAAAAACCTGGGGCTGGTGATCATCGACGAAGAGCACCGTTTCGGTGTCCGTCAGAAAGAACAGCTCAAGGCACTGCGCAGTGAAGTCGACATCCTGACACTGACCGCAACGCCGATTCCGCGGACGCTGAACATGGCGGTGTCGGGCATGCGCGACCTGTCGATCATCGCCACACCGCCGGCCCGTCGTTTGTCGGTGCGCACCTTCGTCATGGAACAGAACAAGAGCACGGTCAAAGAGGCCCTGCTGCGTGAGTTGCTGCGTGGCGGCCAGGTCTACTACCTGCACAACGACGTGAAGACCATCGAGAAATGCGCCGCCGACCTCGCCGAACTGGTGCCGGAAGCGCGGATCGGCATCGGCCACGGGCAGATGCGCGAACGTGAACTCGAACAGGTGATGAGCGACTTCTACCACAAGCGCTTCAACGTGCTGATTGCCTCGACCATCATCGAGACCGGCATCGACGTGCCGAGCGCCAACACCATCATTATCGAGCGCGCCGACAAGTTCGGCCTGGCCCAGTTGCACCAGTTGCGTGGTCGGGTCGGTCGCAGTCACCACCAGGCGTATGCTTACCTGCTGACACCGCCGCGCCAGCAAATCACTCCCGATGCGGAAAAACGCCTGGAAGCGATCGCCAATACCCAGGACCTCGGCGCGGGCTTCGTACTCGCCACCAACGACCTGGAAATCCGTGGCGCCGGCGAACTGCTGGGCGACGGCCAGAGCGGGCAGATCCAGGCCGTGGGCTTCACGCTATACATGGAAATGCTCGAGCGTGCGGTGAAATCGATCCGCAAGGGCGAACAGCCGAACCTCGATCAGCCGTTGGGCGGCGGTCCGGAAGTCAATCTGCGCGTACCGGCGTTGATTCCCGAAGACTACCTGCCGGACGTTCATGCCCGCCTGATTCTCTACAAACGCATTGCCTCGGCCACCGATGAAGAAGGCCTCAAGGATCTGCAAGTGGAGATGATCGACCGCTTCGGTTTGTTGCCAGAACCGACCAAGAACCTGGTGCGGATCACGGCGCTGAAATTGCAGGCCGAACAGCTGGGCATCAAGAAAGTCGACGGCGGCCCGCAAGGCGGTCGTATCGAGTTCGCGGCACAGACCCCGGTCGATCCGCTGACGCTGATCAAACTGATCCAGAGCCAGCCTAAACGCTACAAATTCGAAGGCGCCACGATGTTCAAATTCCTCGTGCCGATGGAGCGCCCCGAAGAACGCTTTAATACTGTAGAGGCGCTATTCGAGCGCCTCATTCCGACCACTGCTTGAAGGACGCCGCATGCGCCTGTTTCGCTCACTGACCTTGCTGATGACGTTGTTGATGTCGCTGCTCGCCTCGACCGCGTTTGCCGATGATCTGTATCAGGTTGAAATGATTCTGGTACGGCAAAACGCCGTGCCTGCCATCGTCAGCCGCGCCGCGCCAGAAGACTGGGCTGCCGGTGCCCAACGCATCAGCCCCGACAGCTTTCGTACGCCAAGCCTGAATGCCGAAGTGGAAAAGCTCACCGCCAGCAACGAGTACACGGTGTTGCTGCACAAGGCCTGGCAACAGCACCTGGGTGAAGAAGCCAGCAAAATCGCGATCAGCGAAGGCAAGGAACAGTTTGGCCAATTCCCGATCGAGGGCACGCTGAACCTGAAACTGGGGCGCTTCACTGACGTCGACGCCGACTTCTGGGTCAATCAGATTGACGCCAACGGCATGGTCACCGCCAGCGAACGCCTGAAGCAGGAAAGCCACACCAAGAACGGCCTGCTGAACTTCCTCGACAATGGCCACCTGGGCCTGTTGATCAAGATCACCTCGCTGACCGCCCCTGCACCTCGGCCAGTCCCCGATGAAATTCCGGACTGATTGAAGCCCTTATGTCCTCCGCGACCCTGAGCAAACCCCTGGCAACATCCTGGGTCAGCCGATTCAAGGAACAGAGCCTGGAGCGTGGCCGCCGCTACGCACTGGAGAACCGCGTCAGGATCGTCGAAGTCGGCGACGCCACCATCACCGCCAGTTGCGAAGGCTCTGGCGGTAACGTTTACCGTCAGACCATTCGCCTGCGCGAGTCGGCCAAAGGCACCTTGCTGATGATCGACGCCACGTGCACCTGCCCGGTTCACAGCAACTGCAAACATTGCGCGGCGGTGCTACTGCAAGTGCAGGAAACCCTCGCGTATCCGGCGGCCGCGAAAGACGCCGAACTGCTGGAAAAACTTCAGGCCGTATTGGAAAACCGTAGCCCGAAAGCGCCGCCGCAAGTGCTGGTGGACAACGTGCAACCGGTGCCGCGCCTGTGGCTGGCGAGCATCGAGTTCAGCGCCTTCGAACCGCGCAACGGCAAAATGCAGCGTTACATTCAGCATCGCGCGGCGCTGTCCTTCAGCTATCTGGACGAATACGTCAGCGGACAGAAAAACGCTGACATCCTGATTCGTCAGGAGACACAGACGCTGCGGATAAAACGTCACCCGGAAGTCGAACAGACCTACAGGGAGCAGCTGCGGATCCTCGGTTTCAAAGTCGCCACCCGACAAAGCAAAGCCTTGCCGGAAAGTGCCGGCGAACTCTACGAGATGGTCAACGACAGCGCCTGGCTGACCTTTACCCTCAACGAACTGCCGAAGTTGCGCACCCAGGGTTGGGAGTTGCAGATCGACGAGGATTTCGGCTTCGACCTGACTGCCGTGGACGACTGGTACGCCACCGTCGAGCAGGCGCCGGAACGCGACTGGTTCGACCTGGAACTGGGGATCATCGTCAACGGCGAACGCCTGAGCCTGCTGCCGATCCTGTTGAACCTGATGCGCTCCCACACCGAAATCCTCAACCCGGAACGGCTCGCCCGACGTCGCGACGACGAACTGATCCTGGTGAACATTCCGCAACGCCGCAGCACCGACCAGGGCCCGTTGCAGGTCGCCCTGCCCTTCGGCCGCCTGAAACCGGTGCTGGCCACCCTCGGCGAGTTTTACCTGCAAGAACCCGGCGAAACCACACTGCGCCTGAGCAAGGCCGACGCCACGCGATTGAACCCGCTGGAAGGCCTGCCGCTGCTCTGGGAAGGTGGCGAGCAGATCCGCACCTTTGCCCAACGTCTGCGCGACATCAAGGACCACACCGCCGCCGCGCCCGAAGGCTTGAATGCCACGTTGCGCCCGTATCAGCTGGAAGGTCTGAGCTGGATGCAATCGTTGCGACAACTGGAAGTCGGCGGGATTCTCGCGGACGACATGGGCCTGGGCAAAACCCTACAGACCTTGGCGCACATTCTCAGCGAGAAGAACGCCGGGCGCCTTGATCGGCCGTGCATGGTCGTCATGCCCACCAGCCTAATCCCCAACTGGCTCGACGAAGCGGCGCATTTCACGCCGCAACTCAAAGTGCTGGCGCTGTACGGTGCCAGTCGCAAAAAGCATTTCGATAATCTGGCCGATTACGACCTGATCCTGACCACCTATGCACTGCTGCCCAAGGACGTCGAACACCTGGCCGCGCAGCCGTTGCACGTACTGGTGCTGGATGAAGCGCAGTACATCAAGAATCCCAACAGCAAGGCCGCTCATGCCGCCCGTGAGCTGAATGCTCGCCAGCGCCTGTGCCTGAGTGGCACGCCGCTGGAAAATCACTTGGGCGAGCTGTGGTCGCTGTTCCACTTCCTGCTGCCGGGTTGGCTCGGTGACGTGAAAAGCTTCAACCGCGATTACCGCGTGCCGATAGAAAAGCGTGCCAGTGAAGTACGACTTCAACACCTGAACGGTCGGATCAAACCGTTCCTGCTGCGCCGGACCAAGGAACAAGTGGCCACCGAACTGCCGCCGAAAACCGAAATCGTCCATTGGGTCGAGCTCAATGAAGCCCAGCGCGATGTGTACGAAACCATGCGCCTGGCCATGGACAAGAAAGTCCGCGACGAGATCACCCGCAAAGGCGTGGCGCGCAGCCAGATCATCATTCTTGAGGCACTGCTGAAGCTGCGTCAGGTGTGCTGTGATTTGCGCCTGGTCAACGATGCCGCCCTGCCCGCTCGCGGCAGCACCTCCGGCAAACTCGATAGCCTGATGGAAATGCTTGAAGAGCTGTTCGAGGAAGGTCGGCGGATTCTGCTGTTCTCGCAGTTCACCTCAATGTTGTCGCTGATCGAGGACGAGCTGAACAAACGCGGCGTGGCGTATGCGATCCTGACCGGCCAGACCCGTGACCGACGCACGCCAGTCAAGGAATTCCAGAGCGGCAAGCGTCAGATCTTTCTGATCAGTTTGAAGGCTGGCGGTGTGGGCCTGAACCTGACCGAAGCCGATACGGTGATTCACTACGACCCTTGGTGGAACCCGGCGACGGAAAATCAGGCGACGGATCGTGCGTATCGCATTGGTCAGGAGAAGCCGGTGTTCGTCTACAAGATGATTGCCAGGGGCACGGTGGAAGAGAAGATTCAGCATCTGCAGAAGGAAAAATCCGATCTGGCCGCAGGCGTGCTGGATGGACGCAAGACCGGGGACTGGAAGTTGCAGAGCGACGATATTGAAGCGTTGTTTGCGCCGTTGCCGGAAAAAATTGATAAGTAGCAGGAATCAGATCGCCATCTGTAGGCGCGAGGCTTGCCCGCGAAGGCAGTGTGTCAGACAACGTCTGATGTTGAATGTGCTGACGCATTCGCGGGACAGCAAAACAATGGTGTTGATGACAGAGTTTACGATAAGTAGGACTCGCGCTGGGATTCGATCAGGGTCAGAGCGGCCTCCCAGGCCAGGTCGATAATGTTGTCCTGTTCATCGCGGTCAAACTGCTCGGCGGTGTGCACACAGACTTCCGGAGACGGGTAATGCAACGCCGAACCACCGGCCAGCGCCTGGACCTGTGCCTGACAGGCACGCTCCAGGAAGTGAATTTCCTGAAATGCCTGGGCCACGCCGGAGCCGCCGACCAGCAGGCCGTGATTGCGCAGGATCATCGCGCGATGCGGCCCCAGATCGGCAATCAGACGCTCGCGCTCATCCAGTGACAGGGCAATGCCTTCATAGGTGTGATACGCCAATTTGCCGTAAAACTTCAACGCGTGCTGACTGATCGGCAACAAGCCGTGCTTCTGCGCGGCGACGGCCATGCCGGCGGCGGTGTGGGTATGGATCACACAATTCAGGTCAGGGCGAGCCATGTGGATTGCTGAGTGGATCACAAAACCTGCTGCATTGACTCGATGACCTTCGTACGCCGGATCGACCACTCGCCCCTCCTGATCAATGCGCACCAGATCCGAGGCGCGCATGCGATCGAAAATCACCCCGTAGCGGTTGATCAGAAAGTGATGCTCAGGCCCTGGAATCCGCAGGGTAATGTGGGTGTCGATCAGGTCGGTCATGCGAAAGTGCGCGACCAGGCGATACAACGCAGCAAGTTCGCAACGGGCTTGCCATTCAACCGTATCAATGTGTTCAGGTTTGCTCACGAATACACCTCTTTAGCAGCGCACTCTGTGGCGCTTGTGGGCTTTATCGCTTCCGTGCCAGGATTAGTCAATTTTCATATACTTATCTTTACTATTAGCACTGCTACTACATGGAATCTTTATGCCCTCCACCTCCAACCCGTGGGTCGGTCGCCGCTTTCTGAATGACCGCCTCGACTGGAACTTGCTGCGCACTTATCTGGTGATCGGTCAGGAAGGCAGCATGAGTCGGGCTGCCGCGCGACTGCACATCACCCAGTCGGCGGTTAGCTAGGCATTGAAGCGTCTGGAAGAACAACTGGAATGTGTGTTGATCGCCCGCAGCGGGCGACGGTTCGATCTGACGGAAACCGGGGAAGAAGTCCTGCGCATCGCAACGGACATTTACGGCGATATTTCGCGCCTGGGAACTGTGCTGGAGAGTCGGCACGATGACGTAGTCGGCAAGATTCGCATCCTCACCGTCAGCGGCGTGCAAGCGCGACACTACGATGAGTTCCTCGCCGATTTCCACGAAACCCACCCGAAAGTCGAGCTGGAAGTCGAGGTGATGGGCAGTTCGAACATCATCAGTTCGTTGCTGCAAAAGACCGCGACCATTGGCGTCGGATTGTGCCGTTTACCGCAACCGAGACTGGAACAGCGGGTATTGTTTCGCGAGCGTTATGCGTACTTTTGCGGGCAGCGTCATCGACTTTTCGGACAAGAGAATCTGACCCTGGAACAGCTCGCTGCAGAGAACTTCGTCAGCTTCACCAGCGATCAGCTCGGCGGCAACCTTTCCCCCCTGACCCTGTTTCGCGACCAGCAAGGTTTTACCGGCAAGATCGTTGCCTCATCCACCAGTTTCGAAGAGATTTACCGCTTGATCTGCGCAGGGTTTGGTATTGGGTGTCTGCCGACTCATCTGGTGCGCAGGGATGTCGAGCAAGGTTTGCTCTGGCGTTTGCCGCCAGAAGATGGCGTGGTGGATTTCGATATCCAGCTGTTGTGGAATCGCGAGCAGAAGATGAGTCAGGCCGAAACCGTGTTCCTGGAAAGCTTCCAGCACATGCTCAGCATTCGTGAGCCTGTGCTGTGAAACCTTGATTCTTAAACGTGAGGGTCGCCCGGGGCTTTGCTCGGCGCGGCGTATTGCGGCTTCAGGTGGCCGTCCTGATCAAGTAGCCAGGCATCCATGATCTGCCTCACGACAGGACCGGCAACGCGACCACCGGCTTCGCCGTTTTCGATCATTACCGAGATGACAATCTTCGGATGTTCAGCCGGGGCGAAACCGACGAACAAGGCGTTGTCGCGGTTGCGCTCAAGGGTTTTCGCCCGGTTGTAGCGCTCGCCCTGCTTGATCGCCACCACTTGCGCAGTACCACTTTTGCCGGCGATGCGGTACTGCGCGCCCTCCGCCGCCGCTCGGGCAATCCCGCGGGCGTCATGCATCACCATCTGCATGCCGTGGTTAACCTGCTCCCAGTCACGCGGATCCTTGAGCAGAATGTTCGGCATCGGATGCTCGTCCACCGGCGCGACGCCATCCACGGTCTTGGCCAGGTGCGGTCGGTTCCATACACCTTTGTTGGCGATCAGCGCAGTGGCCTGGGCCAGTTGCAGAGGGGTGACCTGCATGTAGCCTTGGCCGATGCCGAGGATCACGGTCTCGCCGGGGAACCATGCCTGTCGCCGCGTGGCGCGCTTCCAGGCCTGAGACGGCATCAACCCGGGAGACTCTTCGAACATGTCCAGCGATACCTTCTCGCCAAGGCCGAACATCGCCATGTAGTCATGCAGACGATCGATGCCCAACTTGTGGGCCAGATCGTAGAAGTAGGTGTCGTTGGAGCGCATGATCGCCGTGTCCATGTTCACCCAGCCATCGCCGCTGTGGTTCCAGTTACGGTACTTGTGATCGAAATCCGGTAACTGGTAATAGCCCGGATCGAAGACACGGGTCTGCGGGGTTACGACGCCGGCGTCGAGGCCGGCGATCGCCACTTCCGGCTTGATGGTCGAGCCTGGTGCATAAAGCCCGCGCAGCACACGGTTGAACAGCGGCCGGTCAATTGAGTCGTGCAGTGCCGCGTACTCCTTGAAGCTGATGCCCGTCACGAACAGGTTCGGGTCAAAACTTGGCTTGCTGACCATGGCCAATACTTCGCCGGTCGACGGATCGAGAGCGACCACCGAGCCGCGGCGATCACCCAACGCCTCCTCAGCGGCTTCCTGAAGTTTGACGTCGAGGCTAAGGACGATGTTTTTGCCGGGGATCGGATCGGTGTGTTTGAGCACTCGCAACACGCGGCCCTGAGCATTGGTTTCAACCTCTTCGTAACCTACGTGGCCGTGCAATTCAGACTCGTAGAACTTCTCGATACCGGTCTTGCCGATGGATTGGGTGCCACGGTACTCCACCGTGTCCAAGGCTTTGGATTCTTTTTCGTTAATACGACCGACGTAGCCGATCGAATGGGCAAAGTGCGCGCCCATGGGGTAGTGGCGAACGAACTGTGGTTCGACATCGATTCCCGGCAGACGGAATTCGTTGACCGCAAGCACGGCGATCTGTTCTTCGCTTAGTTCATAGAACAAGGTGACGGGCACGAACGGGTGTCTCGCCTGTTTCATCGCCTTGTCGAATAGTGTGCGGTCTTCTGCTGGCAGATGCAGGAGGTTGACCACTTCATCCAGCTCTCCTTTGACATCAGAGGCGCGCTCGCGGGTGATGGTCAGGTTGAAGCTGGGCCGGTTGTCTGCCAGGACCACACCATTGCGGTCGTAGATCAGCCCGCGAGTTGGAGTGATCGGCAGGACATGGACGCGGTTGTTTTCGGAGACCGTCGAGTGATAGTCGAATTCGACGACCTGCAGGACGTACATGCGCACCACCAGCGCACAAGTAATGGCGGCAACGAACAAGGCGCAGGCCATCAGTCTTTTGTTGACCAGTTGCGTCTCTTTTTCGTGGTCCTTGATCGGTATCGGTTCGGGCATTTCTGTAGCAACTCTTTGACTATAAAACGGGAGTCCGATCCGTAGGCTTGCAATCAGTCCGTTGAAACGAGCTGCACCATACCAAAAACGACGTGGTTTTTAGCGCATGCTGCCGAAGTTTCACGAACGATGCGACCGTTACCAGGAATGGCCATTCTCTAGCTCTCTGTTGCCAAAGCACTTTCCTGCGGGC
>NZ_JBYVYM010000006.1:0-221264 GCF_058148225.1 Pseudomonas sp. DF5 | reverse complement strand
ACTGTCAAGCGGTTATTTTCAGAAGTTTTCAAAGTTTCCCGTAAGAAACATCAGCAACTTCAACCACTTGCGCTTCCGATCTCTCGTTAGCGGGAGGCGAATTCTACAGCGTTAGTCGCTGCTGTCAACACCTCTTTTTCTCCGCTTTCGATCGAGAAGATCGAACCGTCAATAAGGCGACTACACCCTGCCTTACCAACTCCTTCTGGCTTCGATGAACTGAAGCATAACCGCTGTCGAAAACCGCGTAACTCGTTGTTTATCAAGGAGTTTTCCGTTTCGACTGCGCCGGAAGTGGGGCGAATTATAGACGTCCAGAATCTGCCGTCAACCTCTAATTTCACATTTCTGTCATATCGGTCAAAACAACCCGAAAACACAAAGGCCGACCTCAAGAGGTCGGCCTTCTGCCCTTCTACTTACAAGCTAGGGAATGCGAATTGCGAAGCTTCATGGCTTGCCCGTTGCGGCCAGCGCTGGGTAATAGCCTTGCGACGGGTATAGAACCGCACGCCATCCGGACCATAAGCATGCAGATCGCCGAACAGCGAACGCTTCCAGCCGCCAAAGCTGTGATACGCCACTGGCACCGGCAACGGTACGTTGACGCCGACCATACCCACTTCGATCTCATCGCAGAACAACCGCGCCGCTTCCCCATCACGGGTAAAGATGCAGGTGCCATTGCCATACTCGTGATCATTGATCAGTTGCATCGCCTCTTCCAGGCTGTTGACCCGGACGACGCACAGCACCGGCCCGAAGATCTCTTCTTTATAGATGCGCATCTCTGGCGTGACGTTATCGAACAGGCAGCCACCCAGGAAGAAGCCGTCCTCATGACCGGCCACGCTCAGACCACGACCGTCCACCACCAGCGTCGCACCGGCGGCTACGCCGTCTTCAACATAACCGCTGACTTTGTCCCGCGCCTGACCGGTGACCAGCGGCCCCATGTCCAGGCCACAAGTTGTACCAGCGCCGATTTTCAGTGCCTTGATCTGCGGTGTCAGTTTGGCCACCAACGCATCCGCCACCTGGTCACCGACACACACGGCCACCGAAATCGCCATGCAGCGCTCACCGCACGAACCGTAAGCGGCGCCCATCAACGCGCTGACTGCGTTATCCAGATCCGCATCCGGCATCAATACCGCATGGTTCTTCGCCCCGCCCAGCGCTTGGACACGCTTGCCGCGCTTGGTGCCTTCGGCGTAGATGTATTCGGCAATAGGCGTCGAACCGACGAAGCTCAACGCTTTGACTTCCGGCGCTTCAATCAGCGCGTCCACTGCGGCCTTGTCGCCATGCACCACACTCAGCACGCCTTTCGGCAGGCCGGCTTCCAGTAATAATTGAGCGATCAGCAGCGTCGAGCTTGGATCGCGCTCCGACGGTTTGAGAATGAAGCAGTTGCCGCAGACGATCGCCAACGGATACATCCACAGCGGCACCATGGCCGGGAAGTTGAACGGGGTAATGCCAGCCACCACGCCCAATGGCTGGAAATCCGACCAGGCATCGATGTTCGGCCCGACATTACGGCTGTACTCACCCTTGAGGATTTCTGGTGCCGCGCACGCGAACTCAACGTTCTCGATCCCGCGTTTCAATTCACCTGCTGCATCTTCCAGGGTCTTGCCGTGTTCTTCGCTGATCAATTGCGCGATACGGGCTTCGTTCTGTTCCAGCAGTTGCTTGAAACGGAACATCACCTGAGCGCGCTTGGCCGCTGGCGTATTACGCCAGGCCGGGAACGCAGCCTTGGCCGAATCAATGGCTTTCTGAATGGTTTCGCGGCTGGCCAATGGCAGCTTGTGGATAACCTGACCGGTGGACGGGTTGAACACATCGGCCGTGCGACCGTCTTCGGTCACCAGTTCGCCATTGATCAAATGCGGGATGAGGCTCATGCGGGGCTCCTGAAATTGTCCACAGGCGTCCTTTGAAAGGACGCCTTTATATAGAAGAGGGAATCAGTCGATCTTGTTCAGCACTTCACCGACCGCATCGAACAGACGATCAAGGTCTTGCGGCTTGCTGTTGAAGGTTGGGCCGAACTGCAGGGTGTCGCCGCCGAAGCGCACGTAGAACCCGGCTTTCCACAGCGCCATGCCAGCTTCGAACGGACGCACGATGGCATCGCCGTCGCGAGGTGCAATCTGGATCGCACCGGCCAACCCGTAGTTGCGAATGTCGATGACGTTCTTGCTGCCCTTCACACCGTGCAGCGCGTTTTCGAAATGTGGCGCGACTTCGGCCACGCTCTGCACCAAGTTTTCCTTTTGCAGCAGGTCGAGTGCCGCCAGGCCTGCGGCGCAAGCCACCGGGTGCGCGGAGTAGGTGTAGCCGTGCGGGAATTCCACCGCGTACTCAGGCGTCGCCTGGTTCATGAAGGTCTGGTAGATCTCGGAGCTGGCAATCACCGCGCCCATCGGGATCGCGCCGTTGGTAACTTGCTTGGCAATGCACATCAGGTCCGGAGTGACACCAAAGCTGTCGGCACCGAACATCGAACCGGTACGACCGAAACCGGTGATCACTTCGTCGAACACCAGCAGGATGTTGTGCTGATCGCAGATCTCGCGCAGACGCTTGAGGTAACCCTGCGGCGGAACCAGCACGCCAGCGGAACCGGCCAATGGCTCGACGAATACCGCTGCGATGTTCGAGGCATCGTGCAGCTCGATCAGCTTGAGCAATTCATCCGCCAGCGCGATACCACCCTGCTCCGGCATGCCACGAGTGAAAGCATTGCTCGCCAACAAGGTGTGCGGCAGATGATCGACGTCCATCATTGCCTGACCGAACAGCTTGCGGTTGCCGTTCACGCCGCCGAGGCTGGTGCCGGCGATGTTCACGCCGTGATAACCACGAGCGCGGCCGATCATCTTGGTCTTGGTCGCCTGGCCCTTCAGGCGCCAGTAGGCACGCACCATCTTCACCGCCGTGTCCGCACACTCGGAACCCGAGTCGGTGAAGAACACGTGATTCAGATTGCCCGGAGTCAGGTCGGTGATTTTCTCCGCCAGTTGGAACGACAGCGGGTGACCGTACTGGAAGCCCGGCGAGTAATCGAGGGTGCTCAATTGCTTGGCTACCGCCTCCTGGATTTCCTTGCGGGTGTGCCCGGCGCCGCAGGTCCACAGACCCGAGAGCGAATCGTAGATCTTGCGCCCCTTGTCGTCTGTCAGCCAACTGCCCTCGGCCGCCACGATCAGGCGCGGGTCACGCTGGAAATTGCGGTTCGCGGTGTAGGGCATCCAGTGAGCGTCAAGCTTGAGCTGGCTGGCCAGGGAAGTCGGGGCGTTTTCAGGCACGTTCATGGGCAAAACCTCGCAGAGCAAATAAGCGGCGTGGAGATCAAAAGCGTTCTTGCAGCTAAATTGCCACGGGGATAAAGTCGGTGAAATCCAACTTTTCTAACCTTCAGTCAGGTCAAGACTAAACTATGAGTACCCGTCGCCCCGATCCACTGGCGCAAGTCAGCGACTTTGATATCCGCCTGTTGCGGATTTTTCGAAGCGTGGTGGAGTGCGGGGGATTCTCCGCGGCGGAATCGGTGCTGGGTATCGGTCGCTCGGCCATCAGCCAGCAGATGAGCGATCTTGAGCAGCGCCTGGGCTTGCGCCTGTGCCAACGCGGTCGCGCAGGGTTTTCCCTGACCGAAGAAGGCCGCGAGGTCTACCAATCAGCGTTGCAGCTATTAAGTGCGCTGGAAAGTTTCCGCACCGAAGTCAACGGCCTGCACCAACACTTGCGCGGCGAATTAACCATCGGTCTGACCGACAACCTGGTCACCCTGCCCCACATGCGCATCACCCACGCCCTGGCCCAACTGAAGGAACGCGGCCCCGACGTGCAGATCCAGATCCGCATGATCGCACCCAATGAAGTCGAACAAGGCGTGCTCGACGGTCGCTTGCATGTCGGCGTGGTGCCGCAAGCCAGCGCGTTGTCGGGGCTGGAGTATCAGCCGCTCTACAGCGAACGCTCGCTGCTGTATTGCGCGGTCGGCCATCCGCTGTTCTACGTCGACGACAAACAACTGGACGATGAGCGCCTCAACAGCCAGGACGCCATCGCCCCGACCTTCCGTCTGCCCGCCGAGATTCAGGCTCATTACCAGGCGCTCAATTGCACCGCCAGCGCGTCGGATCGCGAGGGCATGGCCTTTCTGATCCTGACCGGGCGCTACATTGGTTACCTGCCGGATCACTACGCCAGCCTCTGGGTCCAGCAAGGCCGTTTGCGTGCACTGAAACCCAAGGCACGTTTCTATGACCTGAGCCTGGCATCGGTTACACGCAAGGGCCGTCGCCCGCATCTGGTTCTGGAGAGTTTTTTGGAGAGTCTGGCGGCGACGCGCTGAAAACTTGTGGGAGTGGTGGCCAAGGTTTTATCGCAACAGGACTTGTCTGAGGCCCGCGTGTGCGCTATCAACGCATCTGGTTGCACCCATCTACCTGTTCGGAAGTGCCTATGACCTTTGAAGTCCCAGCCCACGGCGGCAAACCCGCCAGCCGCATTCGTCAGAAGAACGAAGAGACCATCATCAAAGCCGCCGAAGACGAGTTCGCCCGTCACGGGTTCAAAGGCACCAGCATGAACACCATCGCGCAGAAAGCCGGGTTGCCCAAAGCGAATCTGCATTACTACTTCACCAACAAACTCGGTTTGTACGTGGCAGTGCTGAGTAACATTCTTGAGTTGTGGGACAGCACCTTCAATACCCTGACCGTCGAGGACGATCCGGCTGAAGCCCTGACCCGATACATCCGCGCCAAGATGGAATTCTCCCGGCGTCAGCCACAAGCTTCACGGGTCTTCGCCATGGAGGTCATCAGCGGCGGTGAATGCCTGACCGAGCATTTCAACCAGGACTACCGCAACTGGTTTCAGGGGCGGGCGGCGGTGTTTCAGGCGTGGATCGACGCCGGCAAAATGGACCCGATCGACCCGGTGCACCTGATCTTCCTGCTGTGGGGCAGCACCCAGCATTACGCCGACTTTGCCACGCAGATCTGCCGTGTCACCGGGCGCACCAAGTTGACCAAGCAAGACATGGAAGACGCCGGCAGCAACCTGATTCGCATCATTCTCAAAGGCTGCGGCCTGACGCCGGCTATTTAAGACACCCCATGCCTTTTACCCTCAGCGGTTTATGCGAATACCGCGAAGAGATTCGCAAAAGCCGCTTCATCGCTCTCGCCGCGCCGATCACCATCGCAGCCGATGCCCAGGCGTTCATTGAGCAGCACAGTGATTTGAATGCCTCGCACAATTGCTGGGCCTGGAAGATCGGCGATCAATACCGCAGCAGTGACGATGGCGAACCCGGTGGCACCGCTGGCCGGCCGATCCTGGCGGCGATTGAAGCGCAGGATTGCGATCAGGTCGCGGTCGTGGTGATCCGCTGGTATGGCGGCATCCAGTTGGGCACCGGCGGCCTCGCCCGAGCGTATGGCGGCAGTGCCAACAAATGCCTGCAAGGGGCACCGAAAGTCGAGTTGATCAGTCGGGTGCCGGTCAGTTGTGCCTGTGCATTTGGCGAGCTCGCGCTGGTGAAGCTTCGGGTGGCGGAGCTGGGTGGTTTGGTGGTGGAGGAAACCTTCACGGCCAATGGTGTGGAACTGCAATTGGCGATTGGCGACGGGCAGATAAGTACGCTGCAAACGCAGCTGGCGGACTTAAGTCGCGGGCGTATTTTGTTGCAGCGTTAAGATCAAAAGATCGCAATCTTCGGCAGCTCTACGCGCCTATGGGCGCTGCGATCTTTTGGGGCACCCCGATTTTCTTTGCTCTCGACACTTGCCCACATCTGCTGTGCACCCGGCTGTGGATAACCTGAGCACATTCTGCTGTAACCCTTCTGTCATGCGGCTTTGCGGGCTTTGCTCATTTTTCGTCCAACTCGCCATCCGCGACGTTTATTCCACGTAAAAACAATCAGTTAGAGTGGTTTATCGCCATTAGAAGAAAGCCCCTCGGTGCTTATGCCCACACGGTCGGCTTGCGCACAGATACTGTGGAACAAGCTGTGGATAACCCGTTCATGGCTGGCGCAGCCCCATGCCTGACAATGCCTGCAGCTTATTGCTCGTTTTTTGACCAATTGATCGCGCGCAAAACCGGAGCCTGATCCAAAACCTTGCCCTCAAGTGGTGCCTCTCCAGGAGTTGGTAGAGGTCGAGGCAGCGTCCGCAACGGCTGCGCCAACAGGCTTTTGCCGATTTCCTGACTCAATGGCCAGGAAATTGCTTTATCCATAGGCATATCCTTTTGCGACCCGAGCCTGTCATGTCCAACCCTGCGCCTCCCCCCGATCAAACACCCCGCCTGCAATTGCGCAGAATCAGCAAACGTTACCCCGGTTGCCTGGCCAACGATGCCATCGACTTGAGCATTGCGCCCGGTGAAATCCACGCCCTGCTCGGCGAAAACGGTGCGGGCAAAAGTACCCTGATGAAGATCATCTACGGCGTCACACACGCCGACTCAGGGGAGATGATCTGGCAGGGCCAGCGCGTGACCATGCGCAATCCGGCCCAGGCCCGCAGCCTCGGGATCGGCATGGTGTTCCAGCATTTCTCGCTGTTCGAAACCCTGAGCGTGGCGCAGAACATCGCCTTGGCGATGGGCGCTGCGGCCGGTACGCCGAAGCAGCTTGAACCGAAAATCCGCGAGGTGTCCCAACGCTATGGCATGGCGCTGGAACCGGAGCGACTGGTCCACAGCCTGTCCATCGGCGAGCGTCAGCGGGTGGAAATCATTCGCTGCCTGATGCAGGACATCCGCCTGCTGATTCTCGATGAACCGACGTCGGTACTGACCCCGCAAGAGGCCGACGAATTGTTCATCACGTTGCGTCGACTGGCCGCCGAGGGCTGCAGCATTCTGTTCATCAGCCACAAGCTCGGCGAAGTGCGCGCGCTGTGCCACAGCGCCACGGTGTTGCGCGGCGGACGAGTGGCCGGGCATTGCGTGCCGGCCGAGTGTTCGGACCGGCAACTGGCACAGTTGATGGTCGGTGAAGCCGCCGAGTTGATTACCGACTATCCGAAGGTCACGGGTGCCGATGCTTTTCTGAACGTGACCGGATTGTCCTGGCACAACCCGGACCCGTTCGGCTGCTCGCTCAAGGGCGTTGATCTCGAGGTGCGCAGCGGCGAAATCGTCGGTGTCGCCGGGGTGGCCGGCAATGGCCAGGATGAGTTGCTGGCCTTGCTTAGCGGTGAAGAACGGCTGCCGGGAAATGACAGGGCGAAAATCAGTTTCGGCGGGCAACCGGTGGCGCACCTGCGGCCGGATGCACGACGCAAACTCGGCCTGGCCTTCGTCCCCGCCGAGCGTCTGGGCCATGGCGCGGTACCGGAACTGAGCCTGGCGGATAACGCCCTGCTCACCGCCTTTCAACAGGGGCTGGTCGGCAACGGGCTGATCCAGCGCGGCAAGGTCGAGGCACTGGCCGAAGAGATCATCCGCCGCTTCGGGGTCAAGACACCCGATGCCCAGGCACCGGCTCGCAGCCTGTCCGGCGGCAACTTGCAGAAATTCATCCTCGGCCGAGAAATCCTGCAGCAGCCAAGACTGTTAGTGGCCGCGCACCCGACCTGGGGCGTGGACGTCGGCGCCGCCGCGACCATTCACCGGGCGCTGATCGCCTTGCGCGACGCTGGGGCGGCGATCCTGGTGATCTCCGAAGACCTCGACGAACTGTTCCAGATCAGCGATCGCCTCGGCGCCCTGTGCGGCGGCCGGCTGTCGGCACTGCAAGCCACCGTCGACACCCGCCTGATCGATGTCGGTGGCTGGATGGCCGGCCAGTTCGATGCAGCTCAATCACCTGCACCCGTAACGCTTTAACGGAGTTTCACATGCTGCTTTCTCTCGAACCCCGTGGCCAGCAATCGCGCCTGATGTTGTGGTGCTCGCCGTTGCTGGCGGCTGTGTTGACCCTGGGCTGTGGCTCATTGTTGTTTATCGCGCTGGGCCACGACCCGTTGCTGACTTTGCACACCTTGCTGATCGCACCAATCAGCGACCTGTACGGCGTCTCCGAACTGTTGGTCAAAGCGTTGCCGATTCTGCTCTGTGCGTTGGGCCTGGCAGTGGCGTATCAGGCACGGATCTGGAACATCGGCGCCGAAGGTCAGTTGCTGCTCGGCGCCCTGGCCGGCAGTGCGTTGGCGGTGAACATCATCGGCCTGCAAAGCCGTTGGGCGCTGGTGCTGATCCTGCTCACCGGCACCCTGGCCGGTGCCGCGTGGGCCGGGCTGACCGCATGGTTGCGCACACGCTTCAACGCCAATGAAATCCTGACCAGCATCATGCTCAATTACATCGCTTTGAACCTGCTGCTGTTCTGTGTCCACGGACCGCTGAAGGACCCGGCCGGGTTCAACTTTCCGGAGTCGGCGATGTTTGGCGATGCCAGTCGTTTGCCGTTGTTGATGGAGGACGGTCGGGTTCATGCGGGCGTGTATTTCGCCTTGCTCGCGCTGGTCGCGGTATGGGTGTTGTTGCAAAAGAGCTTTGTCGGTTTCCAGATCAAAGTGCTCGGGCTGGACAAGCGCGCGGCGGGTTTCGTCGGCTTTCGCGAGAAGCGGTTGATCTGGCTGGCGCTGTTGATCAGCGGTGGCCTGGCGGGGCTGGCCGGGGTTTGCGAAGTCACCGGGCCCATCGGCCAACTGGTGCCGCAGGTTTCGCCGGGTTATGGCTATGCGGCGATCACCGTGGCGTTTCTCGGACGGCTGAATCCCATTGGCATTCTGTTTTCCAGCCTGTTGATGGCGCTGCTGTACATCGGTGGCGAAAACGCGCAGATGAGCATGAACCTGCCGCAAGCCATCACTCAATTGTTTCAGGGGATGATGCTGTTTTTCCTGCTGGCCAGTGACGTGCTGATTCTCTACCGACCACGTTTGAACCTGCGCTGGGTACGGCGCACCTCGACCACCGCCGTACAAGCTGGAGCCTTGTGATGGATATCGATCTGCTGAGCAATATTTTCTATGCCATGGTTCGCTGTGGCACACCGCTGCTGCTGGTGGCGTTGGGCGAGTTGATCTGCGAGAAGAGCGGTGTTCTGAATCTCGGCCAGGAAGGCATGATGCTGTTTGGGGCGGTGATCGGTTTTATCGTCGCCCTGAACAGCGGCAATCTCTGGCTCGGCGTGTTGCTGGCAATGTGCGCGGGGATGCTGTTGTCGTCACTGTTCGCCCTGGTAGCGCTGGTGTTCAACGCCAACCAGGTGGCAACAGGGTTGGCGTTGACGATCTTCGGCGTGGGCCTGTCAACCTTCGTTGGCGCTGCGTGGGTTGGCAAACCGCTGGCGGGTTTCGAGCCGCTGACGATTCCTTATCTGAGTGAAATTCCGCTGATCGGGCGGATGCTGTTTGCCCAGGACCTGCTGGTGTATCTGTCGTTTGCCCTGTTTGCGCTGGTGGCCTGGGTGATTGTGAAAAGTCGCGTCGGGTTGATTATTCAGGCGGTCGGCGAAAGCCCGGACGCCGCCAGTGCAATGGGCTTGCCGGTGTTGCGCGTGCGTACGCTGGCGGTGCTGTTTGGCGGGGCGATGGCGGGGTTGGCTGGGGCATATTTGTCCTTGGCCTATACGCCGATGTGGGCAGAGAACATGAGCGCCGGTCGCGGCTGGATTGCCCTGGCGCTGGTGGTGTTTGCCAGTTGGCGAGTGTGGCGGTTGCTGCTTGGAGCGTATCTGTTTGGTCTCGCCAGCATCCTGCACTTGGTGGCGCAGGGGTTGGGGCTGGCAATTGCGTCGAGTCTGCTGGCGATGCTGCCGTATGTCGCGACCATTGTGGTGTTGGTGCTGCTGTCCCGGGATGCCGTGCGCACACGATTGTATGCGCCGGTGTCGTTGGGGCAGCCGTGGCGGGCGGGGCATTAAAT
Source organism: Pseudomonas sp. DF5 (assembly GCF_058148225.1). NCBI lineage: Bacteria > Pseudomonadati > Pseudomonadota > Gammaproteobacteria > Pseudomonadales > Pseudomonadaceae > Pseudomonas > Pseudomonas sp. DF5. The sequence continues at coordinate 211,352 of NZ_JBYVYM010000006.1, read as the reverse complement.
GGTGGCCCGTGAAGGCGTCCGAACAGGCAACGCTTGGGCCACACCCCACATCAGTTCAAAGAACAGGAAAATCACCAATAGCGAACTCGCCCCATGGGCCAGCGCATAAGCCTGCCAGGCCGAAAACAGAAACCTCCCCACCGCGTCATATCGCCCAAACATCTGCTGCGGATCGCGAATCCGCAGCACGGCCCATACGCACACAATCGAGCCCAACAGATTCGCCATCAACATGTGCACCGGCTCGAACGGCGGTAGCTCGCCGGGCAGATTGAAAGTCTGACTCAGGTTTAACAGCACGCCATGCAACGCCGCAAAACTCCACGGCGTGGCAAATGCCGCCGTGACGATCAGGTCGTACCACCCGCTGCCACGCACCAGTTGACGATATTGCGTTGAAGTCCACATTGGCATTGCTCCATACATTCAGGGAGCAACAAGGCTAAAGCCTGGAGTATGCTCCAGGGTCAAGCCCTCTCAAGACATCAAGGAAGCCATTCATGTCCACGGCAAAAACCGCACTCATCATCGGCGCCTCCCGGGGACTGGGCCTCGGTCTGGTGAAAACCCTGCTGGCCGACGGCTGGCAAGTCACCGCCACCGTGCGCAACCCACAGGGTGCCGAAGCCTTGCAGGCGTTGGGCAAGGTACGGATCGAAAAACTCGACATGGACGACCAGCAAGCGGTCATCGCCCTCAGCCAGCAGCTCAAGGGCGAGGTGTTTGACCTGTTGTTCGTGAATGCCGGGGTCAAGGGGCCGGAGGTCCAGACGCCGGGTGGCGCGACCCTGGCCGAGGTCGGTCAACTGTTCTTCACCAACGCCGTGGCGCCGATCAACCTGGCCCAGCGTTTCGTCGCGCAGATTCGTGAAGGCAGTGGCGTGCTGGCGTTCATGAGTTCGGTGCTGGGCAGCGTGACCATGCCCGACGCGCCGGAGCTGGCGCTGTACAAGGCCAGCAAAGCGGCGCTGAACTCGATGACCAACAGCTTCGTCACGCAATTGGGCGAACAGAAACTCACCGTGCTGTCGCTGCACCCGGGCTGGGTAAAGACCGACATGGGTGGCGAAGGTGCCGACATCGATGTGGAAACCAGCACTCGCGGGTTGATCGACCAGGTGAATGCGTATTCCGGCAAGGGCGGGCATCATTTTGTGAACTACCGGGGCGAGACCATTCCCTGGTAATCGGGTGTTGGATTTGACGCCTTCGCGGGCAAGCCTCGCTCCTACAGGTCCGACGCATGACTCTGAGGAGCGAGGCTTGCCCGCGAAGCTTTTTTGATTGAAACTCCGCACCTCGCCCCCGCGGCGACCCTGGATCAGCAGACAGGGCAACACTGAGCTGGCAACCCTGAACCCAACTTTCAGAGGAGCCGGCCACTATGCCTGCGACCCGTACCTGGTTAAAAAACCCCCTCGCCATTTTCACGGCCAACGCGCTCGATGCCCGTGGCGGCCTGGTGCTGCAAGACGGTTTGATCGTCGAAGTGCTCGGCGTCGGCCAGCAACCGTCAGCACCCTGTGGACAAGTCTTTGATGCCCGCGAACATGTGATCTTGCCGGGGCTGATCAACACCCATCACCACTTCTATCAAACCCTGACCCGCGCCTGGGCGCCGGTGGTCAATCAGCCATTGTTCCCGTGGTTGAAAACCCTCTATCCGGTCTGGGCGCGACTCACGCCGGAAAAACTCGCCCTCGCCACCAAAGTCGCCTTGGCCGAGTTGCTGCTGTCCGGTTGCACCACCGCGGCCGATCACCATTACCTGTTTCCTGAAGGCTTGGAAAATGCGATCGACGTGCAGGTCGAGAGCGTTCGTGAACTGGGCATGCGCGCCATGCTCACTCGCGGTTCGATGAGCCTTGGTGAAAAAGACGGGGGGCTGCCGCCGCAGCAGACCGTGCAGCAGGGCGAAGTGATTCTCGCCGACAGCCAACGCTTGATTGCCGAGTACCACGAGCGTGGTGACGGCGCGCAAATCCAGATCGCTTTGGCGCCCTGCTCGCCGTTTTCAGTCACCCCGCAAATCATGTCCGCCAGCGCCGAACTGGCGAATACCCTCGACGTGCGCCTGCACACTCACCTGGCCGAAACCCTCGACGAAGAAGAGTTCTGCCTGCAACGCTTCGGCCTGCGCACCGTGGATTATCTGGACAGCGTCGGCTGGCTCGGCCCACGCACCTGGCTGGCCCACGGCATTCATTTCAATCCCGACGAAATCGCCCGCCTCGGCGCAGCCGGTACCGGTATTTGTCATTGCCCGAGTTCGAACATGCGCCTGGCTTCAGGGATTTGCCCAACCATCGAGTTGACCGACGCTGGCGCGTTGCTGGGCCTGGGCGTGGACGGTTCGGCGTCCAACGACGCCTCGAACATGATGCTCGAAACCCGGCAGGCGCTGTACATCCAGCGTCTGCGTTATGGCGCGCAGAAGATCACCCCGGAACGCGTATTGGGCTGGGCCACCAAGGGTTCGGCACAGTTGCTCGGGCGCAGCGACATTGGCGAACTGGCGGTGGGCAAGCAAGCGGATCTGGCGCTGTTCAAACTGGATGAACTGCGCTTCTCCGGCAGCCATGATCCGGTGTCGGCGCTGCTGCTGTGCGGTGCGGATCGGGCGGACCGGGTGATGATCGGCGGCAAGTGGCGGGTGATCGATGGGCAAGTCGAGGGGCTGGATCTGAAAGGGTTGATCGCCGATCACAGCCTGGCGGCTCGGCAGTTGATCGCCGGCGTCTAAGTCGACGCAGACCTATTGCGGGAGACACTCGCACCAGCGGATGGCGTGAATTCGCGAGGGTGCACCGGGATGGTTCTGTGGTGGTCGTTAGGGCCCCTTCGCGGGCAAGCCTCGCTCCTACAGGAATTGTGCCTATCGCGGGATTGGGTGCAACGCAAAACCTGTAGGAGCGAGGCTTGCCCGCGAAGGCCGCTATGCGGCCTCGTAATTTGTTGTCCTGTTGGTCAGCAATTTGCATTGACCTGGCACACCTCACAACAAAATGGAGTTCCAGTTCATGCATAAACGTCCGTTGAAGCAGCTGCTTTGCGCTGTTGCCGCAGCCATCGGTCTGAGCGCCAGCCTGACCGCCAGTGCTGCCGCCCCGCTGAAAGTCGGCTTCGTCTATATCGGCCCGATCGGTGATCACGGCTGGACGTATCAGCATGAACAGGGACGCAAGGCACTGGCAGAGAAGTTCGGTGACCAGATCACCACCAACTACGTGGAGAACGTCGCCGAAGGCGCCGATGCCGAGCGGGTGATCCGCAACATGGCCAAGGACCAGTACGACCTGATCTTCACCACGTCTTTCGGCTACATGAACCCGACCCTGAAAGTTGCCAGGCAATTTCCCAAGGTGACCTTCGAACACGCCACCGGCTACAAGCAGGACAAGAACCTCGGCACTTACCTGGCACGCACTTACGAGGGCCGCTACGTCGGCGGTTTCCTTGCGGCGAAGATGACCAAGACCAAGAAAATCGGCTACGTCGCTTCCTTCCCGATTCCAGAAGTGATCCGCGACATCAACGCCATCCAGCTGGCGCTGAACAAGTACAACCCGGGCACCGAGATCAAAGTGGTGTGGGTCAATTCCTGGTTCGATCCGGGCAAGGAAGCCGACGCCGCCAATGCGCTGATCGATCAGGGCGTGGACGTGGTGTTCCAGCACACCGACAGCCCGGCGCCGATCCAGGCCGCCGAACGGCGTGGCGTGTATGCCGTCGGCTATGCATCGGACATGGCGCACTTCGGGCCGAAAGCGGTGTTGACGTCTATCGTCAACGACTGGGGTCCGCACTACATTCAGGCGACCCAAAGTGTGCTCGACCATGCATGGAAATCCCAGGATTACTGGGGCGGTTTGCAGGAAGGCACGGTTGAGCTGCCAATCAGCGACCTGGTGCCGGCCGCTGTGAAAACCGAAGCCGAGCAGATCATTGCCGACATCAAGAGCGGCGCGTTGCATCCGTTCACCGGGCCGATCAAGGATCAGGCCGGCGTGGAGAAAATCCCGGCGGGCGTGAGCGCGACCAATGCGCAACTGGCGTCGATGAACTACTACGTGGAAGGCATGAAGGCCGAGATGCCGAAGTAATTCCGGTCAGGAACACAAAACCCTGTGGGAGCGGGCTTGCTCGCGAAGAGGGAGTGTCAGTCAACATTTATGTATCTGACACACCGCCTTCGCGAGCAAGCCCGCTCCCACAATTGATCTTCAGCGTTCTTGAGGACTGCGCATGAACCAACTCCCCATCATCGACATCGCCCCACTCTATAGCGATGACGCTCAAGCCTGGCAATCGGTCGCCACAGACATCGACCGCGCCTGCCGCGAATGGGGCTTTTTCTATATCAAGGGCCACCCGATCGCCCCGTCGCGCATCGAGGCGGTGCTCGAACATGCCCAACGCTTCTTCGCCCTGCCCGCCGCCGAAAAACTCAAGATCGACATCACCCGGACCCGCCACCACCGCGGCTATGGCGCCATCGCCACCGAACAACTCGACCCGAGCAAACCCAGCGATCTGAAAGAAACCTTCGACATGGGCCTGCACCTGCCAGCCGATCATCCGGAGGTGCTGGCGGACAAACCCTTGCGCGGACCCAACCGTCATCCGTCGATGCCCGGTTGGGAATCGCTGATGGAGCAGCACTACGTCGACATGCAAGCACTCGCACAAACCCTGCTGCGAGCCATGACCCTGGCATTGGGCATCGAGCGTGACTTCTTCGATAGCCGTTTCAAAGAACCGGTCAGCGTGCTGCGGATGATCCATTACCCGCCGCGCCACACTGCCAGCTCCATCGATCAGCAAGGTGCCGGCGCTCACACCGATTACGGTTGCATCACCCTGCTCTATCAGGATGCTGCTGGCGGACTGCAAGTGCGCAACGTGCGGGGCGAATGGATCGATGCGCCGCCGATCGAAGGCACATTCGTGGTCAACCTCGGCGACATGATGGCGCGCTGGAGCAACGACCGTTACCTGTCGACGCCGCATCGGGTAATCAGCCCGATGGGAGTGGACCGGTACTCGATGCCGTTCTTTGCCGAGCCACACCCCGACACCCCCATCGAATGCCTGCCCGGTTGCCAGAACGAACAGCATCCGGCGAAGTATCCAGCCACCACTTGCGCCGAATTCCTGCTCTCGCGCTTTGCCGACACCTACGCTTATCGACGGGAACAGGAAGCCGTGTAATGAACCGGCTGGTCAGGTTTTACTCATTGTTTCGACGGGCATCTGTAGAATGCCCTCATTGCACCTGATGAGATTTCAAAAATGTACGACTGGCTGAACGCTCTGCCCAAGGCAGAATTGCACTTGCACCTGGAAGGTTCGCTGGAGCCTGAGCTGCTGTTCGCCCTGGCCGAACGCAACAAGATCGCCCTGCCGTGGAACGACGTCGACACCCTGCGCAAGGCCTACGCCTTCAACAACCTGCAAGAGTTTCTCGACCTGTATTACCAGGGCGCCGATGTGCTGCGCACCTCCCAGGATTTCTACGACCTGACCTGGGCCTACCTGTTGCGCTGCAAGGAACAGAACGTGATTCACACCGAACCGTTCTTCGACCCGCAAACCCACACCGACCGTGGCATCCCGTTCGAAGTGGTGCTCAATGGCATCGCCGCCGCATTGAAAGATGGCGAGCAGCAACTGGGGATCACCAGCGGTTTGATCCTTAGCTTCCTGCGCCACTTGAGCGAAGACGAAGCGCAGAAAACCCTCGACCAAGCGCTGCCGTTCCGCGATGCGTTCGTCGCCGTGGGCCTGGACAGTTCGGAGATGGGCCACCCGCCGAGCAAGTTCCAGCGCGTATTTGACCGTGCCCGCCACGAAGGCTTCCTGACCGTGGCCCACGCCGGTGAAGAAGGCCCGCCCGAGTACATCTGGGAAGCCCTCGACCTGCTGAAAATCCAGCGCATCGACCACGGCGTGCGCGCCATCGAAGACGAGCGTTTGATGCAGCGGATCATCGACGAGCAGATCCCGCTGACGGTGTGCCCGTTGTCGAACACCAAGCTCTGCGTGTTCGATCACATGTCCCAGCACAACATCCTCGACATGCTCGAACGCGGCGTGAAGGTCACGGTGAACTCCGATGACCCGGCGTACTTCGGTGGCTATGTCACCGAGAACTTCCACGCACTGTACACCGATCTGGGCATGACCCAGGATCAGGCCAAGCGTCTGGCGCAGAACAGCCTGGACGCGCGGTTGGTGAAACCATAAGGTTCACCGCAGAACCAAATGTGGGAGCGGGCTTGCTCGCGAAGGCGGCGTGTCAGTCAACGATGATGTCGACTGGCATACCGCTTTCGCGAGCAAGCCCGCTCCCACATTTAATCGGTGATTAATTGATAATCACCGGCTCGCTCAATTCTTCCAAGGTCTTGCCCCGGGTTTCCATCCCGAAGATCCACACCACTGCCGCCGCAATCGCAAAGCACATCGCCCCCAGCGCAAACACCCCGCCCTGCCCCGTCATCGGGAACACCAGCCCGGTCACCATTGGCCCGAGCAGCGAACCCACGCGGCCGATGGCCGAAGCGAACCCCGAGCCCGTGGCCCGTGCCGACGTCGGGTACAACTCCGGGGTGTAGGTGTAGAGCACCGCCCACATGCCGAACAGGAAGAACTGCATCAGCAGTCCCGAGGTGATCAACAGGCTGACGTTGCCGCCGAACACCGCGCTCTGACCATAAAGAAACGCCATCACCCCGCCGCCGAGCAAGGTCACGACGCACACCGGTTTGCGCCCCCAACGCTCCACCAGCCAGGCGGCCATGAGGAAACCGGGAATCCCGCCAAGGGAAATCAGCACCGTGTAATACACCGATTGGGTCACGGCGAAGCCCGACTGTTGCAGCAGCGCACTGAGCCAGGACGTCAGGCCATAGAAACCCAGCAAGGCGAAAAACCACACGCTCCAGATCATCATCGTGCGCCGGCGATACTGCACCGACCAGATTTCCCGCAGTGCGGAGAAGAAGTTGCCCGGTTGACTCGCCACCCGTGGCAGGCGAATCGGCTCAGGCAGATCCGAACGGCCCAATGAAGCCCGAACCCGTTCTTCGATGCGGTGTAAAACCGTGTCCGCCGCATCATGATGCCCGGCCTGCTCCAGCCAGCGCGGCGACTCGGGAATGAAAAAACGAATTGCCAGGACGAACACCGCCGGCACCGCCAACACCAGAAAGATGTCGCGCCAGCCAATCACCGGCAACAGGAAGTACGACAGCACCCCGGCCGCGACGAAACCGAGTGGCCAAAAGCCGTCCATCAATGCGATGTAACGCCCACGCCGCTTGGCCGGAATCAGCTCCGACAGCATCGACTGCGCAATTGGAAACTCCATGCCCATGCCGATCCCCAAGAGGATTCGGAACAATGTCAGCGTTTCGACGCTCTGCGCCGTGGAGCACAGATAGCTGGCGATGCCCCACAACACAATGCTCCACTGGAACACCGGTTTGCGCCCGAAGCGGTCGGCCAGCATGCCGGACAGCGAGGCACCCACCACCATGCCGAAGAAACTCGAACTGGCCAGCAGCCCGGCCTGCGCCGTACTCAGGCCGAACTCGGTTTTGATCGAGCCGAGCAGGAAGGTCATCATCGCCAGGTCCATGGAGTCGAAGAAAAACGCCAGGGCAATGATGATGAAAATGATGCGGTGATAACCACTGATGGGCAGCCGTTCCAGTCGTTCTGCCGCGCTGAAGCTTCGTGTTTCCATGCCACGTTCCCCCAATCCGAAAGTCCCCGGATCGAGTGTGCGCGATAGCGGTGGGGGGTTATTGCTGAATACGACCTGCCCACACCTCTGAACGACGCCTGAAACCAAAGATCCCGGACGTCGCACCGCAGAGGCTCTAAAGTGCCATTTCCAGCTCGGTTTCCTTGGCGAAACGATGGATTTCACGCTGCCCCGTGGCCGTGATCTGCAAGGCTCGCGAATCGCTTGGCAGGCTCAACCAGCCCGACTGCATGAACAACTGCAACAAAGCCGCGCCCAATGAGCCGCCCATGTGCGGGCGTCGTTCGCTCCAGTCCGGACAAGCACAGGCAACTCTGCCGTTGCGATGGGCCAGCGCCTGGATGAACACACCGCGTGTTGCCAATTGTGTGGCCCCCTTATGAGTGATCATGACCCGCTGATCGAGCTGCTCGATCCAGCCTGCCTCCAGCAGACGCTGGTAAAGATCGGCGGCCAGGGTACCGCCCAGATGGTCTTCACAAAGCCTGGCCCGCAGCAGTGACGAAGGCGCCGCCTGAGGTTTGGCGATAGGGCTCGTGCGTTTGAACACCTCTGGAATGTCCCGAGGCGCACTGGCCAGGGTAGCGCTGGCCAAGGCTTCTATCGCGGCGCCGACTTCGGGTGCGGCAAGCCGGAAAAACCGCTTGCGTCCACGGTTTTCGACCTTCAACAGACCGCCGGTGGACAAGCGCCCCAAATGCGCACTGGCCGAAGACGGCGACAGGCCAGCCAGCAACGCCAGCTCCTCGGTGTGCCGTGCCGTGCCGTCCATCAAGGCCCACATCATTGCGCTGCGCTTCGGGTCAGCCAGCAACGTGGCGATCTGGCTGATGCAAGGTGCATGTTCCATGTATTCACTCCCTGTTGAATCGTTTCGTCTACTGCTCAGAGACATCTTGACCAGTAATGTGTCTTCGGCCAAGACGCGAAAACCGCCATAAGCCGGGCAAAGCCACCCACTCACCCAGGCCATTGCTTCGCGGGTGCAGCGAAGGCCCGGTGATGACCGCGGGGTCTGACCGACTCGAACGTGGACCCGCCACTGCGAGATCGACCGTGCGTACATGAGGCGGGCGCTAGTATAAGCGGGTTAACCGCCGGTTCCTGCCCTCGGGAATCCCTTGGTGGTGATAGTTCCTGACAGAAATTTCGCTATTTGCCTGCGACTAATGATCGACACCCGATATCGTCGGAAATTGACTGCTTATCCGAGCGCATCGGCTGGCAAGCATTTCCCGCAAAAGGTTCACCGGCTTACTCAATTGTGCGCGATGGGCGCACAGTAAATTCAGCGGTGCGCGCTCACAGAGCAGCTCAGGCATCAGCACTTTCAAGCGACCGGCGAGCACATCGGCGGCGACATCGAGCCAGGACTTATACGCAATCCCCGCTCCCGCCACGGCCCACAGCCGCACCACATCGGCATCGTCACTGAAACGATCGCCGCTGACGGTCAGGCTTACCTCGCGTTTGCCGTCGTGAAAGCTCCAGTGATCGTGGACCCGGCTACCGAGCATAAACAGCAGGCAATTGTGCTGCGCCAATTGCTCCAGCTGCCGTGGTTCGCCATGTCGGGCCAGATAACTCGGCGCAGCACAAAGCACGCGACGGTTCTGCGGGGCGATGGGCAACGCCACCAGGCTCGAATCCTCCGGCTCGCCGTAACGCAGGGCGATATCCACCGGTTGGCGGAACAGGTCGGCGATGCGGTCGCCCAGCAGCAACCGCACGGTGAGTTTCGGATGCTCGCGCTGAAACTCGTCGAGCCATGGCAACAGCAGGTTGCGCCCGAAATCCGAAGGCGCCGACAGCTGCAAAATCCCACTGACCTGATCCTGCCCACTGGCCAGCAAACGGCGCCCCTCATCGAGATTGCTCAAGGCGGCCCGGGCGTATTCCAGAAAGCCCTCGCCTTCGGCCGTCAAGCGCAGGCTGCGGGTGGAACGGGCGAGCAAGCGCGCGCCGAGTTGCTGTTCGATGCGCTTCAACGCCGCGCTGGCCACCGCCGCCGACATATCCATCACCCGTGCCGCCGCCGACAGACTGCCCAGGTCCGCCGCCCGAACGAACAACTGCAAGTCATCGAAACGCAACATCTTCAGCCCCGATTATCAAAAAAATATTGAAAGAGACTGCTCTTTTAGCGGGTTTTATCCTGCAGAGAAATAACCAATCATCTGTGCCATCGAAATCATCCCTCTTCCAGGACCCACCATGAAAGCCATTGCCTACTACGCCTCCCTGCCGATCAGCGACGAAAAGTCCCTGCAAGACATCGAACTGCCAGAACCGGTCGCCGGCCCGCGCGACCTGTTGGTGGAGGTCAAAGCCATCTCGGTCAACCCGGTGGACACCAAGGTGCGTCAGAACGTCCAGCCGGAAGGTGGCGCAGCCAAAGTGCTGGGCTGGGACGTGGCCGGTGTGGTCAAGGCTGTCGGCAGCGAAGTGACCTTGTTCAAGACCGGCGACAAGGTGTTCTATGCCGGCTCTATCGCCCGTGCCGGTGGTAATAGCGAGTTGCATGTGGTGGATGAGCGGATCGTCGGCCATATGCCGAAGACCCTCGGGTTTGCCGAAGCCGCCGCGCTGCCGCTGACCGCCATCACCGCGTGGGAACTGCTGTTCGAACGCCTGCAAGTGCGCGAAGGCAACACCGATGAAGGCCAGAGCCTGCTGATCGTCGGTGCCGCCGGCGGTGTGGGCTCGATTCTCACGCAATTGGCCAGCCAACTCACCGGGTTGAAAGTCATCGGCACCGCGTCCCGTGCCCAAACCCAGAGTTGGGTGCGTGACATGGGCGCCGATCAGGTGATCGATCACAGTCAGCCGCTGAGTGAAGCACTCAAACGTGCCGGGTTCGAGCATGTGACCCACGTTGCCAGCCTGACCCAGACTGACCAACACCTGGATCAATTGGTGGAGGCATTGGCGCCACAAGGCAAACTGGCGCTGATCGATGATCCGAAGGCGCTGGACGTGACCAAGCTCAAACGCAAGAGCCTGTCGCTGCATTGGGAGTTCATGTACACCCGCTCGCTGTTCGAAACCGCCGACATGATCGAGCAGCACAAACTGCTCAACCGCGTCGCCGGGCTGATCGATGCCGGCACACTGAAAACCACGGTCGGTGCTCACTTCGGAACCATCAACGCCGCCAACCTGCGTCGCGCCCATGAACTGCTGGAAAGCGGCAAGTCCAAGGGCAAGATTGTGCTTGAAGGGTTCTGACCCGAAGATCAAAAGATCGCTGCGCCAGCGATCTTTTGCCGTCAGTCAGAGAGTTGATCGTTGTCACAATTGCGATCGTATTCAGGTCTACAATCGAAAGCTCTGCGAACAATCTTTTACGTGATGTCTTTTGCAAGACGTCTTTCACAAGAGGAACTCAGCAATGAAGATCCTGATAAAAGAATTGGCAACATCCCGCTGGCAGGTTCGCCTGGATCAACATGCTGTGACGTTCCGCAGTGAAGCCGAAGCCCTGGCCTTCACTAAAACGCTTGAAGCGCGCTTGCACGCGCCCCATCAGATTCCCGGCCGTCAGCAGCGTGCTGGCTGAGTCCGCCCTCAGGCCTGGGCTTGTTCCAGCGCCCGGGCATTCTGCAAACGCCGGGTGAGCATCGCCACGCTCACCACCAGTATTGCGCACAGGCTGATGACCATGGCCATCGGCATGGCACTGCCATCGTGCAAAACCCCCACCAACGCTGCGGCCCCGGCGGCAACACTGAATTGCAGGCAACCGAGCATCGCCGAGGCACTGCCCGCCCGCGCGCCCTGCCCGTTCATCGCGCAGGCCGAGGCGTTGGGCACGATGCAACCCAGGCTGGCGATGCAGACAAAAAGCGGAATCAGCAATGGCCACAAGTGCGCAGTGTGCAACGAGCTGACGGCCAACAAGGCCAGGCCGCCCGCAAGATAGAGCCAGACAGTGCGCGCCAGTAAGAACGCCGGACCGCGCCTCGCCAGCAACCGGGCATTGACCTGGGCTACCAGAATGAACCCCGCGGCGTTGATCCCGAACAACCAGCCGAAATGCTCGGCCGGCACACCATAGAGTTTGATGAAGACGAACGGCGAGCCCGCGATATAGGCAAACATCCCGGCGATGGCAACGCCACCGGTCAGGGCGTGGCCCAGAAATATCGGGTCCGCCAGCAACCGACCGTACTGGCGCAGCGCGCCCGACAACGGTTGGCGCGGCACATGGGCCGGCAGACTTTCCGGCAGCCCGAGGGCCACGGCCAACCCGGCCAGCGCACTGAAACCGGTCAGCGCGAGAAAGATCGACTGCCAGCCCGTCGTGTTGACCAACAACCCGCCCAGCATCGGCGCAAGAATCGGCGCCAGGCCCATCACCAGCATCAGTTGCGAAAAGACTTTCGCCGAACCCACCGCATCGCATTTATCGCTGACCACCGCCCGGGCAATCACCATGCCCGCGCAACCGCCCAGCGCCTGGACAAAGCGGGCGCCGATCAGCCACTCAAGACTCGGCGCGTAAGCACAGGCCAATGAGGCCACGGTGAATAAACCGACACCGGCCAGCAAGGGAAGCCGTCGCCCAAAGCGATCCGCCACCGGGCCGTACGCCAGTTGGCCAATGGACAGCCCGAGAAAATAGGCCGCCAAGGTCAGTTGAACGTGTTTTTCGTCGGTGCCGAAAGCGAGCGCCATTGCCGGGAAGGCCGGCAGGTAGAAATCGATCGCCAGCGGACCGAAAGCGCTCAAGGCGCCAAGAATCAGGATTGTGCGCAGGTTCATCAGGCGTCCAGGTTGGGCAGACAGGTTAGCCATGGATCGGCAGGCTGACAGTCTAACCGGCGGTGGACGCCTTGAACATTCCGTTAGGTCGCTAACTATTAAAAATAGCTCAGACCTGTTTTACCCCGTAACCCTCTTCAGTGATGGCGGCGATCACCTGATCGGCTGTCAGCGCACTTTCTACGCCGACTTCTTTTGCCGCCAGGTCGATACGCACGCTGGCTGCCGGATCCTTGGCTTGCAGCGCCTGAGTAATGGCCTTGACGCAGTGACCGCAGGACATGCCTTCAACATTGAACACTTGCATGGGACGTCTCCTTTAATGAAGCCCTTTCATGAAGCCCTTAATTAAGGCTTGCGCGCAGTCTCGAGCTTGCCACCATGGCAAGGTCAAGTTCTGAAACAAGCTGCCGGGCTGGCAATCGGCGTCGCGCTCGGCCAAGCTGCGCCCATCAATGACTCGACATCAGGAGATTCAGCCATGCGCTGGTCAGCTCTCAGCCTGTTTGGCTTCCTCAGCCTCTTTGCCGCGACACCTTCGGTTCAAGCCGCCGGGGAGGACTACGGCGTGCTGATCATTTCCCGCGAGCGTCTGGAAGTGTCGACTTCCTGCGAGATCGGCGTGTACATCCAGGATCAGTTGGCCGGGCGGCTGTTCCAGGAACAGAGCACCTCGTTCAACCTGCCGCCGGGCAATGTGTCCCTGCGCCTCAAACTGCTGCCGGGCCAGGCGCCGGGCTGCAACCCGGGCATGCTCGCGCCGGGGTCGCAGGACATCAAACTCAAGGCTGGGGATGTGTTGAAGTTCCGGATTGCGATGACGCAGGAAGGGATGTATCTCAAGCCTGCGGCTTTGGAATACTGAGTCGGCTGCGATCTTTTGATCTGAGACATGGCACTTGACCTTGCCAGCATGGCAAGGTTGATCCTGTAGGCAATTTCTACAGGGAGCGTGACCGATGTCCGAATCCACCACTTTCGATCTGCCGATTGCCGGCATGACCTGCGCCAGTTGCGCCGGGCGTGTCGAGCGTGCCTTGAGCAAAGTCATCGGCGCCACGGCCGTCAGCGTCAACCTGGCCACCGAACAGGCCCGGGTGCAAGCGCCCAGCGACAGCCTGCCGGCCTTGATGGACGCCGTGCAGCAAGCTGGTTACAGCGTGCCACAGCAGACTCTCGAATTGAGCATCGACGGCATGACCTGTGCGTCTTGCGTAGGCCGCGTCGAACGGGCACTGACCAAGGTGCCGGGGGTGAAAAGTGTCAGCGTCAACCTGGCCAACGAACGGGCGCACCTTGAGCTGCTCGGCCAGGTCGATCCGCAAACCTTGATCGGTGCCGTGACCAAGGCCGGTTACTCCGCCCGCGTCTGGGAAGTCGAACACCCGCAAACCGACAATCAGCAACAACGCCTGAACCGTGAACGCTGGGCCTTGCTGGCGGCCATCGCCCTCGCCTTGCCGCTGGTGCTGCCAATGCTGCTGCAACCTTTGGGCGTGCACTGGATGCTCCCGGCGTGGGTGCAGTTCGCGCTGGCAACGCCCGTGCAATTCGTCTTCGGCGCCCGCTTCTATGTCGCTGCGTGGAAAGCCGTGCGCGCCGGTGCCGGCAACATGGATTTGCTGGTGGCTCTGGGCACCAGCGCCGGCTACGGCTTGAGCGTTTACGAATGGGCCACCGCTGCCGGTCGCATGCCACACCTGTATTTCGAAGCCTCGGCGGTGGTGATTGCCTTGGTATTACTGGGCAAATACCTGGAAAGCCGCGCCAAGCGCCAGACCGCCAGCGCCATCCGCGCCCTCGAAGCCTTGCGTCCGGAGCGAGCCATTCAAGTGATCGATGGCTGCGAGCTAGAGGTTGCCATCAGCGCTTTGCGTCTCAACGATCTGGTCATGGTCAAACCCGGCGAGCGCTTCCCGGTGGATGGCGAAGTGGTGGAAGGCCAGAGCCACGCCGATGAAGCGTTGATCAGCGGCGAAAGCCTGCCGGTGCCAAAACAACCGGGCGACAAGGTCACCGGCGGTGCGATCAACGGTGAAGGTCGGCTGCTGGTGCGGACCTTGGCGCTCGGCGCAGAAACCGTGCTGGCGCGGATCATCCGCCTGGTCGAAGACGCGCAGGCGGCGAAAGCGCCGATCCAGAAACTGGTGGATAAAGTCAGCCAGGTGTTCGTGCCCGTGGTGCTGCTGATTGCACTGGCGACCCTGGTTGGTTGGTGGCTGTACGGTGCGCCGCTGGAAACTGCATTGATCAACGCCGTTGCAGTGTTGGTGATCGCCTGTCCTTGCGCGCTCGGGTTGGCCACTCCGACCGCAATCATGGCAGGCACCGGTGTGGCGGCGCACCACGGAATTCTGATCAAGGACGCCGAAGCCCTGGAGCGCGCCCACGAAGTCAGCGCCGTGGTGTTCGACAAGACCGGCACACTGACCTCGGGCACGCCGCGCATCGCGCATTTGAGTGCCATCGAGGGTGACGAAGCCGCCTTGCTGCAAATGGCCGGCGCGCTGCAACGCGGCAGTGAGCACCCGCTGGCCAAGGCGGTGCTGGATGCCTGCGCCGAACGCGGCTTGACCGTGGCCGATGTCAGCGACAGTCAATCGCTGACCGGGCGCGGCATTGCCGGCAGCCTCGACGGTCGGCGACTGGCCCTGGGCAATCGGCGTCTGCTGGAAGAAAGTGGCTTGGATGCCGGACCATTGGCCGACTCCGCAACCGATTGGGAAACCGAAGGTCGGACCCTGTCCTGGCTGATCGAACAAAGCCCCGAACCTCGGGTGCTGGGCCTGTTCGCTTTCGGCGACACGCTCAAACCCGGTGCCCTGCAAGCAGTGCAACGCTTAAGCGCACGCAACATCAGCAGCCATTTGCTGACCGGCGATAACCGCGGCAGCGCCAAAGTCGTCGCCCAAGCGCTGGGCATCAAGGATGTTCACGCCGAAGTACTCCCGGCGGACAAAGCCGCCACCGTCGCCGCCCTGAAAAAGACCGGCGTGGTGGCGATGGTCGGCGACGGCATCAACGACGCCCCGGCCCTGGCTGCTGCTGACATCGGCATTGCCATGGGCGGCGGCACGGATGTCGCCATGCACGCTGCCGGCATCACTCTGATGCGCGGTGACCCACGGCTGGTGCCGGCGGCGCTGGAGATCAGCCGCAAGACCTACGCGAAAATTCGCCAGAACCTGTTCTGGGCCTTCGTCTATAACCTGATCGGCCTGCCACTGGCGGCATTCGGCTTCCTCAACCCGGTGCTGGCCGGCGCGGCCATGGCGCTGTCGAGCGTCAGCGTGGTCAGCAATGCGTTACTGTTGAAAACCTGGAAACCCAAAGACCCGGAGGACAACCGATGAACATTGGCCAAGCGGCCCGCCAGAGCGGTCTGAGCGCGAAGATGATCCGCTATTACGAATCCATCGGCCTGCTCAAGGCGGCCCATCGCACCGACAGTGGCTACCGGGTCTATGGCGACGACGACCTGCACACCCTGGCGTTCATCAAGCGCTCTCGGGACTTGGGTTTTTCACTGGAAGAAGTCGGCAAACTACTGACCCTCTGGCAGGATCGCCAGCGCGCCAGTGCCGATGTGAAGGCCTTGGCCCGTCAGCACATCGATGAGCTGAACCAGAAGATTCGCGAACTTGGTCAGTTGCGCGACACCCTGCAAGACCTCGTAGAACACTGCCACGGCGACCACCGCCCGGACTGCCCGATTCTCAAGGAGCTGGCCTCGGGCTGCTGCGTCGAACCCGCTCATTCTTGAGCGCCAACCCCTTTACCACCAGCAACAGCGTGAGGGGAATGCCGTGGAACAACAGCACCACCGCGCCGGGTGTCCACCAGGAATAGAACGGCGCAGCGATCAACATGCCGACGCCGAACCCGGTCATTTGCAGCAGCGTCAGAAAACTGAAAATCGGCAGGCGCAGGCTGTCCGGTTCACGTTGCAGGCGCGACATCAGGCCAACCTCCGAGAACCCGTCGCCTATCCCGGCGGGCAACGAAAACAGCAGCAACCCGTACAGGGTCTGCTGCTGAAACGTCAGGATGAATCCGCAGGACATCAGCAACACGCCAAAGAAAAATCGCCGCTCAAGGTGCGCGTTGTCCGTGCCTTTCAGGCGACTGGCGATTCGCGCACCGATGAACTTGCCGCAGGCCCACACCGCCAGCATCAGGCCCAGGGTGGTGCTGGCCGACTCGGGTGTGAGCAGTTTTGAAATGATCGGAAGACCGACGTTGTGCGCGGCGCTGCCCAAGGTGTCGGCCATGGCGACGGCCAACATCGCCGCCAGTACCGGCGCCGTGCGCAAACCCTGGCGCAAGGCCTGCCATTCGCCCTGTTTGTGAAGAGGTTCATCACAGCTGGGGGCCGGTCCGCAAAACCGCAGTGGCACAATCAGCAGCGCTGCCAGCAGGTACGTGACCACGTTCAATGCAAATACTGTTTCAAAGCCAAATCCCGCCACCAACAACCCAGCCACCAGACTCCCGCTGACCATCGCCGCAGACGACGCTGAGGTTATCCAGGCGTTGGTCTTGAGTAATTGCGCCTCTTCGATCAGGTGCGGCAACTGGCTGTTGAGGCCGATGGCGAACATCGAATTACCAAACCCCAGGCCAAACGCGATCAGCGGTAATAGCAACGCTTGTTGGCTGACCGGCAGCACCAGCAGCAGACCCAGCAAACCGGCGCGCAGCAGATCGAAGGCAATCAGCGGCAGGCGCCCGGCCCAGCGGCGATAGAACCGGGTGCCGATCAGGCTGGCCAGGATACCCCCGGCGACACGGCTGGCGAGGAAGATGCCGACGCTCATGGCGCTATTGCTGAGCAGGTAGACGTAGGTAGCCAGGGCGACCATGTTGAGGAAGGCGCCGAAGTCCGAAATCAGCCGGGCGGCGATGATCAACTGAGCATTGCGGATGGAGTTCACATTCAGTCCTTGAGTGTGCGGGGTATTGCTGGTGTAAAAAACCCGGCCAAAGCCGGGTTTTGGGTCAACCGATCACTGCATCCACGGTGGAGGCGGTTCTTCGGCTTTGCTCGGTGGGGCATCGTCCGCCGCCCGAATCGCTTGGCGACGCTCTTCATCGAGACGAGCCGCCTCGATCTCGCGCATGATCCCGCCAACGTCCGCCAGCTCTTCCGGCTCGTCGAACTCGCCGGTCAATACACTGGCCGGATGCAAGGTGCCGGCTTCGTACAATGCCCACATTTCCTTGGCGTACCGGGTGCGTTTCAACTCCGGTGCAAAGCGACCGAAGTACGACGCCATGTTGCCCACGTCCCGCTCCAGCATGCTGAACGCGTGGTTGTTGCCCGCCGCATCCACCGCTTGCGGGAGGTCGATGATGACCGGCCCGGTCGGCGTCAGCAGCACGTTGAACTCCGACAGGTCACCGTGCACCAGACCGGTGCACAGCATCAGCACGATTTGCGAAATCAGGTAAGCGTGATATTCGCGTGCCTGGTCCGGCTCCAGCACCACATCGTTCAGGCGAGGCGCGGCATCGCCGTACTCGTCGGCCACCAGCTCCATCAGCAGCACGCCTTCGAGGAAGTCATACGGCTTGGGCACCCGTACCCCGGCACTGGCCAGGCGGAACAGTGCCGCCACTTCGGCGTTCTGCCAGGCGTCTTCGGTTTCCTTGCGGCCAAACTTGGAACCCTTGGCCATCGCGCGAGCCTGCCGGCTGTTGCGCACCTTGCGGCCTTCCTGATACTCGGCCGCTTGACGAAAACTGCGTTTGTTCGCCTCCTTGTAGACCTTGGCACAACGCAGCTCGTTGCCGCAGCGCACCACATAAACAGCTGCTTCTTTACCACTCATGAGTGGGCGCAGCACCTCGTCGACCAGACCGTCCTCGATCAGGGGTTCAATGCGTTTTGGAGTCTTCATCAGCTTTTATTGTGGGTCCTTTATTACCAAACACGCGAAAGTCATTCGTTATACGGCAATCCTCTCATTCGGGGGAGGGGTTGCCGACCTATGAACGTTCCCATGAACATCAAGAAGCACACAATGTGCCGGATTAATCAGGCAATACTCATCGATCGCCCCGGATCATAGCTGAGCCTGCACCACTTGTTGTCGAAGGATTGCCAAGGTATTTGCGACAGAATCTAACGTCGCCCCCTGGCGCTCGCAGGATTTTTCTCAACAAGCCTCAATTTCCCCGTTCACCGGCCGAAGTCATTAGAGAGAAAAGGAATTGTCTGACAATCGTCTCGATAAAAATCAAAAGTCGCGCTCAGGGATCGGGGGCATATCAAACGTTTTCGGCTGCCAATAATCCGCGAGTCATCAGTACTGCGTGGGCCTACAAGAAAAACTGGAGCGCGGATGAACATCAAACAGAAGTTGACCTGGGCGTTTGCAATCATCGCCTGCTTGCCCGTGGTGCTGGTCGCCACCCTCGTCGTGCTGAACTTGCGCAGTGATGCCAAGGACAATTTTGTCGACGGCAGTGGCCGCGAGATTCGTCAGGTCAGCAATGCCATGCAACTGTTCTTTGATGGCATCAGCCAGAACGTTGACTACCTGGCCACCCAACCGCTGATCAAGAACTCCGACGACAGCCTCAAAACCTACATGAGCGCCAACGCCGAGAGCATTCCCCAAGGCGAAATGGACAAGAGGGTCTTCGCCCTCCTCCAGGACCTTGGCAACAGCCACCCGGCCTACGCCTATGCGATTCTCGGGACGGCGGCGGGCGGTTACGTGTCCTGGCCGGACGATGCGAAGCTGAGCAATTACGACCCGCGCCAGCGCCCTTGGTACAAGGCGGCCCAGGCCAAGCCGGGCAAGCCGCTTCGCACCGAGGCCTATTACTGGGCTCAGGATGACGCGACCTACGTCAGCACCGTGCGCACCATCGATAACAAACTGGGCAGCAATGGCGGCGTGGTCAGCATCGACGTGACGCTCAAGCAGCTCACCGAAATCGTCAAGCAAATCAAACTCGGCGAAACCGGCTACCTGATGCTGGTGGAAAACACCGGCACCATACTGGTCGATCCCAAGCAGCCGGAACACAACTTCAAAGCCCTGAGCAGCCTCGGCGACGGCTACGCGCAACTCGGCAAGGCCGGCAAAGGGCTGGTAGAGGTTGAGCTCAATGGCGAGCGCTACATGGCCAACGTCTGGCCGTCGGAGCAACTGGGCTGGACCTTTATCGGCCTGATCAAGCAGACCGACGTGATGAGCTCGGCCACTCAACTGACCTGGCTGATCGCGATCATCGCAGCAGTACTGGCGGTGTTCTTCGCCATCGTCGGCGCCAGTTTCGCCAGCCTGATCGTGCGGCCGATCCGCAGCGTGGCCAGCGGTCTGGAAGGCATCGCCCAGGGCGAAGGCGACCTGACCAAGAACCTGCACATCCGTGGCAGCGACGAAACCGCGCAACTGGCCAACTGGTTCAACCAGTTTCTGGCGGCGATCCGCAACCTGATTCAAAGCATCGGCGGCGCCGCGACCAAGATCCTCGCCACCTCCAAGAGTTCGACCCAAGTGTCCAGCGACATGGCCGAAGCCGCCGGGCGTCAGCGTGAAGCGGTGGACATGGTGTCCACGGCGTTCCACGAAATGGTCGCCACCGCCAACGAAGTCGCGCGCTCTTGCAGCCAGGCCGCCGAGTCGGCCGACAGCGGTCAGCGCCAGGCCCGTGAAGGTCAGCAGCAGATCGATGCGGCGGTGAGCAGTGTCGATCGCTTGAGCCAGGAAATCGAACAGTCGGCGCAATCGATGCAACAGCTTGAGCGCGACAGCAACGACATTCAGTCGATCCTCGGGACCATCCGCTCCATCGCCGAACAGACCAACCTGCTGGCCCTGAACGCTGCCATCGAAGCAGCCCGGGCCGGTGAACAGGGTCGTGGCTTTGCGGTGGTGGCGGATGAAGTTCGCGCCCTGGCCAAACGAACTGCCGATTCCACGGCGGAAATCGACGGCCTGCTGGGCAACCTGGCCAAGCGCACCAGCCAGGTGACGCAACAGATGCATGCGAGCCTGGAAGTGTCTCAGCAATCGGTGACCCGCATCGGTGAAGCGCGCAGCAGCTTCGGGCAGATCCGTGAGTCGGTGGATGTGATTCGCGACATGAATACTCAAATCGCCACGGCGGCTGAGGAACAGCATCAGGTGGCCGAGGACATCAATCGGCATATCAGCCAGATTCATGGC
Source organism: Pseudomonas sp. DF5 (assembly GCF_058148225.1). Lineage (NCBI taxonomy): Bacteria > Pseudomonadati > Pseudomonadota > Gammaproteobacteria > Pseudomonadales > Pseudomonadaceae > Pseudomonas > Pseudomonas sp. DF5. The sequence goes on along the minus strand of NZ_JBYVYM010000006.1, from coordinate 190,634 downwards.
GATGCGCAGTTGGTGGCGGAATTGGCAAACTCGGCGCGGCTGGATTCTCAGAGCCTGGCAGGGTTGTCGAATGAGCTGGACGGGTTGGTTCGCCGCTTCAGAACCTGACCGGATACGGGTGGCCGCTACGCGGCCAATCGCGGGCAAGCCCGCTCCCACAGGGTTTGTGTTGTCCTTGTGGGAGCGGGCTTGCCCGCGAAGGCGTCATTACTGCCTAAACAATTCCCCCGGGGTAAACCCGAACAATCCCTTGAACGCCACAATAAACGCCGACGTCGAGTCATACCCGCAAGACAGCGCGGCATGGGTCACGCTGTTCCCCTCCTCCAGCAAACTCAATGACGACAGCAGCCGCATGCGCTGCCGCCAGCTGCGGAAGCTCAAGCCGGTTTCACGCTGGAACAAGCGCATCAGGGTTTTCTGCGACGTGCCCAAACGCTCGGCCCATTCCTGCAAGGTCGCATTGCGCTCCGGGCTATCGATCAGCTCGTTGCACAAGCCCAACAAACGTTCATGCCGGGGCAACGGCAGGGAAAACCCCACCTCCGGCAGACTCGCCAATTGATCCAGCAACACGCCCACCAATCGCGCCTCCTGGCTGTCGCCCTGTGGATATTCCACGGGAAGCAGGCAAAAACGCTTGATCAGCTCCCGGGCCAATGGCGTGACTTCCAGAACCCGGCAACGCCCGTCCGCCCATTGGCAGTCCTCGCGGCGCACGTACAGGCTGCGCATCTCGGCACGCATTGAGGTCACGACCTGATGCTCGAGATCCGCCGGAATCCAGATGCCCCACTGCGGCGGCGCAAAGAAACTGCCCTCGGCGGTATGCACACCGAGAACGCCGCTAATGGCGTAGGAAAACTGCACCCAATCGTGACGATGCGGCGGCGTCCACGAACCGGCATTCAGACTTTCCGCGCGCGCATACAACGGTCGCGGCAACACGGTGAGCGTAGGAATGATTCGTTCGAGGGAAAGTTGTCCGTTAGTCGGCATTGATTGGCCTTATGTCGCAAGACGGCTGGTAGAGCCGACGTTAGGCTAAGTCATCAATTCTTACAAACGTATTCGGTGCCGGTCATGCATGCCTTCAAACACCTCAAACGCGTGGTCACCGACTGGTTTTTGTGCGGCATGCTGCTCGCCACGCTGCTGGCGTATTTTTTCCCGACCTTCGGCGCCACCGGCGGCGGGATGCACGCGGAGTACGTGATCAACATCGGCGTGTTTCTGGTGTTCTTCCTCCATGGGGTCAACCTCTCCAGCGAGCAGATCCGCCATGGGCTGAAAAACTGGAAGCTGCATGTGATGGTTCAAACTTTCACCTTTGCGGTGTTTCCGTTGATCTGGCTGCTGAGCGACACACTGCTGGGCTCACACATTCCATCGTTGCTGATGCTCGGTTTCCTCTACCTCTGCGCCCTGCCCTCGACCATCTCTTCGTCCGTGGCCCTGACCGGCAGCGCGGGCGGCAACGTACCGGCGGCGATTCTCAACGCGAGCCTGTCCAGTGTGCTGGGGATTTTCCTGACACCGTTGCTGGTGAGTTTCGTGGTCGGCAGCGGCGCTGGCGGCATCGACCTGGGTTCAACCCTGCTCGACCTCTGCGCGATGCTGTTGTTGCCGCTGGTGCTTGGGCAATTATTGCGGCCGTTGCTGGGAAAAATTTTCGCCCGGTACAAGCGCTACACCAACATCGCCGACAAACTGGTGATCCTGCTGCTGGTGTACTCGGCGTTCTGCAACTCGATGGTCTCGGGGATGTGGCAGCAACAGGGCAACAGCGTGATTCTCACGGCGCTGATCGGCAGTGCGATTCTGCTGGCGATCATCCTGTGGATGACCACCCGCACCGCCCGCACGCTGAAGTTCAGCCCCGCCGATGAGATTGCCGCAGTGTTCTGTGCCAGCAAAAAATCCCTGGCGGCCGGGGCACCGATGGCGGCGCTGATCTTCGGCGCCAACCCCGGCCTTGGGTTGATCCTGCTGCCAATCATGATCTACCACCCGTTGCAGCTGATCGTGTGCTCGGTGATGGCCGAGGGGTACGCCAACCGCAACCGGGAACTGGCCGCGCAGCAAAACGCGGCAGTGCTTAGCCCTCAATAATCAGCGCTCGATAATCGCCGTCACACCCTGACCGCCGGCGGCGCAGATCGAGATCAACCCTCGGCCCTTGCCCGCCGCGTCCAGCAGTTTCGCCAGGTTGGCGACGATGCGCGCACCGGTGGCGGCAAACGGATGCCCGACGGCCAGTGAGCTGCCTTTGACATTAAGGCGACTGCGGTCGATGGAGCCCAGCGGCGCGTCGAGACCGAGACGGGTTTTGCAGTACTCCGGATCTTCCCAGGCCTTCAACGTGCACAGCACCTGCGCGGCAAACGCTTCGTGGATTTCGTAGTAATCGAAATCCTGCAAGGTCAGGCCGTTGCGCGCCAGCAATCGCGGCACCGCATACACCGGCGCCATCAGCAGCCCTTCGGCACCGTTGACGAAATCCACCGCCGCCGCCTCGCCATCGCGCCAATAGGCAAGCACCGGCAAACCGCGCTCCTTCGCCCATTCCTCACTGCCCAGCAGCACCACCGACGCGCCATCGGTGAGTGGCGTGGAGTTGCCCGCGGTCAGGGTGCCCTTGGCACTTTTCTCGAAGGCCGGTTTCAGTGACGCGAGTTTTTCCAGGGTCAGCTCCGGGCGCAGGTTGTTGTCCCGGGTCAGGCCGAGGAACGGCGTCATCAGATCGTTGTGCCAGCCTTCGGCGTAGGACGCCGCCAGTTTCTGATGGCTTTCGAGGGTCAGCCGATCCTGCTCGTCACGCGGGATGCCCCAGGTCTGGGCCATCAATTCACAGTGTTCGCCCATCGACCGGCCGGTGCGCGGCTCGCCGATACTTGGAAAGTCCGGGATCAGGTGTCGGGGACGCAATTGCAGGAAGGTTTTCAGTTTGTCAGCGGTGCTTTTGGCACGGTTGGCTTGCAAGAGAATCTTGCGCAAGTCTTCGTTGACGCCGATCGGCACGTCCGAGGCCGTGTCGACACCACCGGCAATGCCACATTCAATCTGCCCCAGGGCGATTTTGTTCGCCACCAACAACGTCGCCTCCAGCCCCGTACCGCAGGCCTGCTGGATGTCGTAGGCCGGCGTCGTCGGCGACAACCGCGAGCCCAATACGCATTCACGGGTCAGGCCGTAGTCGCGCAAATACTTGAGCAAGGCCCCGGCCGCCACTTCGCCCATGCGCACACCGTGCAGGTTATAGCGCTCGATCAGGCCTTCCAGCGCTGCGGTGAACATCGCCTGGTTACTGGCAGTGGCGTACGGCCCGTTGGAACGGGCAAAAGGAATACGGTTACCACCGATAATCGCGACGCGGCGCAGCTGAGTCATGAAAAAAGCTCCTTCTGATAGTCAATGGTGAACACACATCCCTGTGGGAGCGGGCTGCAATTCCTGAAAGACCTGCTAAACCCAAGCTCAAACCAACCTGCAATGTTCAAGCGTAGGCCTTATCTCGTGGATCGAACGACTAATTGCCATTCCTGGTCCACACTTTTAACCCCGGCTTCTGGAGCGTGATTCATGTCTGACCGCTATATCGACTTCGCCAATTCGTCCATCGGCCATCGTGTGGTCGGTGCCCTGGGTCTGCCGTCGCCGGTACGGCTGGAACGCTGGCAAGCAGGCCGATTGCGGCCTGTCGAGGGGGCGCTGTTGATTGGCGGTGGCCCGCTGACGGAAAAAGTCAGCACCCTCGCCAACCGCCTGACCGACACGATTTACAGCTACGGCACCGACCCGACCCTGGCCACCGCGTGGATTCCCGGCCTCGGCCAGAAACTCAAAGCCGTGGTGTTCGACGCCAGTGACCTGGTGCAGGTCGATCAGCTGAAACAGCTGCGCGAATTCTTCCAACCACTGATGAAAAACCTCGATCACCATGCGCACCTGGTAATTCTTGGCCGGGCGCCAGAGACCTTGAGCGACCCGTTCGCCGCCAGCACCCAACGGGCTCTGGAAGGGTTCAGCCGTTCGCTGGCCAAGGAACTGCGCAACGGCGGCACCTTGCAGCTGATCTATGTCGGCGAAGGGGCCGAAGATCAACTCGAAGGCCCGTTGCGGTTTTTCCTCTCGCCCAAAAGTGCGTTCATTTCCGGACAAGTCATACGTTTGAAGGCGTGTGCGACGCAGGTGATGGACTGGACGCGCCCGTTGTCGGGGCGCAAGGCACTGGTAACCGGGGCAGCCCGGGGCATCGGCGCCTCGATCGCCGAAACCCTGGCCCGGGACGGCGCCGAGGTGATCCTGCTTGATGTGGCGCCGGCCAAAACCGACCTCGACGCCCTGGCCGCGCGCCTCGGCGGGCGTAGCATCACCCTGGACATCTGTGCCGAAGATGCTGCCACGCAACTGATCGAACACTTGCCCGACGGCGTCGACATCGTGGTGCACAACGCGGGCATCACCCGGGATAAAACCCTGGCCAACATGACCCCGGAATTCTGGGACGCGGTGCTCGCAGTCAACCTCAATGCGCCGCAAGTGCTGACCAAGGCACTGCTCGACAGCGGCACCCTGCGCGATAACGGCCGAGTGATCCTGCTGGCGTCCATCAGCGGCATCGCCGGCAATCGCGGGCAAACCAATTACGCCGCGAGCAAGGCCGGGCTGATCGGCCTGGCCCAGGCCTGGGCGCCGCTGCTGGCCGGGCGCGGCATCAGCATCAACGCGGTGGCGCCAGGGTTTATCGAAACCCAGATGACCGCGCACCTGCCCTTCGGCGTGCGCGAAGCCGGACGGCGCTTGAGTTCGCTGGGCCAGGGCGGCCTGCCGCAAGACGTCGCCGAAGCCGTGGCCTGGATGGCGCAACCGGGCACCGGAGCGTTTACCGGGCAAGCACTGCGCGTGTGCGGGCAAAGCGTGCTGGGGGCCTGACCATGACCACCGACTGGCACACACTCTCTCGCGAACCCAATCTGCAGGCGTTGTATGTGAAGGCGGCGATGCGCCGTAAAATCACTGGCACCGCGCTGCCTGAGCTGGGTTATCACTGCTGGGTCAACGTCGATCCGAACCGCCTGGAGGCTTATCGCAAGGTATGTGGTTTCGCCGATAACGGGCTTCTGCCACCGACGTATCCCCACATCCTGGCGTTTGCCCTGCAGATGCAACTGCTCACCGCCAAAGAATTCCCCTTCCCTCTGCTGGGGCTGATTCATTTGAGCAATCGCATCCGTATCTTGCGCCCCATGGGTGGCGTGAGCCGCGTGCGGGTCAGCGTGAAGGTGCAGAACCTGCAACCCCATGCCAAGGGCGCGACGTTCGAGTTGCTGACGACGCTCGACGACCAATTGGGGCTGCTGTGGGAAGCTGAAAGCCAGATGCTCTGTCGTGGGGTCAAACTGGCAGGCGAGCCTGTCGAGCAAGCGTTTGCATCAACGTTGTCGCTGACCGAAGTAGCCCACTGGAAAGCGCCGGCGGACATTGGTCGCCGATATGCCAAAGTGTCTGGAGACTACAACCCGATTCACCTGAGTGCGATCAGCGCCAGACTCTTCGGTTTCCCCAGCGCCATCGCCCATGGCCTGTGGAACAAGGCGCGCACCCTGGCAGCCCTGAGCGATCATCTACCGACGGCCAACGTCGAAATTGCGGTGCAGTTCAGAAAACCGGTGCGCTTGCCCAGCGAGGTGACGCTGTTGTCCAGCGCGGCGGGGGCCAGCGGGGATTTCCAGTTGATGGGGGCCGGGGAGATCGAGCATATGGCGGGGCAGTGGCGACCGGTTGCCTGATTGCTCGGCATTGCAATCGCCAGCGCCTGCGAGATCGCATTCGCGAGCAAGCCCGCTCCCACATTTGAACTAAGGTGTTCACATATTTTGTGTTCGCAGGAGTTCCAGTGTGGGAGCGGGCTTGCTCGCGAAGTACGATAACGCGGTCATCCTGCCGGAACACCGCCAAGATCAGGAACCCACCAAACCCCGAGACTAAGGAAACAAATTGTTCAACGTCTCCAACAACCGCACGTGATAGATCGGCTTGCGAAACAGATCCAGCACCTGCAACCGCAACATGTCACTCACATCCTCCATATCCGCATGCCCCGACGTCACAATCACCGGCAAATGCTGACGAGCCGTGTGCTCACGCAGACGCTTGATCAACGAGATGCCGCTTTCCTCCGGCATCCGCAAATCAGTAATCACCAGCGCAATATCAGGATGACGAGTCAAATGGTGCAGGGCGAGTTTGACCGACGTTGCCGTAAAACAAGTAAAACCCTCGCCCTCCAGCAACTCCGCCAGTTCCAGTAACGCTTCCTCCTCGTCATCAACCAGAAGAAGCTGTTGTCGAGGGAGCGCTGGAGCGTTCATGGGGTAACACCTGCAATGGACTAAGCCTTGACGTTAGAAGCCCTTTGCAGGATTGGCAAATGACTGCCCGTGCCGGTCTTCAAATCAAAGCGCGGCTGAAATCGTGGTGAACATTGTGGTGACCGCCGTGGAGATGGGTGCCACAAACGTTGCCAGCACCACGGCCACCATGCCTGCAATGATCGCGTACTCGATGCCCGAAGCGCCTTCGGTTTCTTTAGCAAGGCCTTTGTAAAAAGCGATGTGGGATTTGATCTTCAGAACCGTTTTAGTGAAGGACATGGCATGTCTCCTGAGTGACAGCGGATGTTGCATGGCTGCAACATGATTCCTCTATGCCAGCATCAGCATTGTCGGCAAACCCATGACCAACAACTGTAAGAACGCATTAATACTTAAGCAGTAACCGGTTCATTAACGTCACAAAACAGCACTTTGGGCTGTTATTTTTTGTCAGATATTTACGCCCAATGATGGCATTTTGCTTTACCTGCGCTACCTTCAAATAGCGAAACAGTCCCACGCTCATAACTGCCTGATTGCGCAGTCATCTCGTTAGTAGGCATGGGGGCGTTACGCCGCAGGAAAGGGGGAGAGCCTTCATGAACAGCCGCGTCACCCTGGGCCTGGCCGGGCTGTTTCTGGCAGGCGCCATCATTGCCGGTTACTGGGGGCTGACGCTGAGTCGCCAACCGGCCCCCGAGCCTGTCGCGCAAATCGGCACATCAACGCCCTCGATACTGGCCTCGGTGGATGACCCGACTCGCCAACCGGTGGTGGTGCTGCTGCGTGATATCGCGCCGTTCGAACAGATCACCGCCGCCGACGTGACCCTGGAAAAACTACGTACCGCCCCCGTCGGCAGCCTGACCCGTCTCGATCAAGCCATTGGCCGTACACCCTGGCACGCGCTCACCGCCGGCAGCTGGCTCAATGATCAGAGTTTCCAAGCCGGCGGTACGCTGGCGCGGATGATCCGCACCGATGAACGCGCCCTCGCCGTGGCGGCGGATGATGTGATCAATGTCGGCGGCCAATTGAGCCCCGGCGATTATGTCGATGTGCTGCTGTTTCTTCGCATGGACACCAACAACCTCCAGCAGTCGGCCCAGGTCGTGGTCCCGGCGTTGCGCGTACTCGGGGTCGGCGAGCAGTTGGGGTTGATGAACGATGGCAAGCCTGCCAACCCGGCACTCAGCCATGAAGAGAAACTCAAGCAGGAACAACTGCGCACCAGCGCCCGCACCGTGTTACTCGCCGTCCCGGAATCCCTCTTGAGCCGCCTGATGCTCGCAGCGCAGGTCGGGGTTTTGCGCCTGGCCGTGCGCAGCGCCGAAGAACAACGCCTGAGCCAATACTGGGCCGGCCGTGGTGACTCATCGGCGAGCCTGGCCAATGCCAACCGCGAGCTGGTGCAGTTCAGTCAACTGGCCCTGGCCGGCACTCCACAGTCCCCCGCCCCCAGAGGCGCAGCACCGCGCAAGCCGAGCGTGGAAGTCATCCGCGGCAATGCCGTCACCCAACAAACGCCCTGAATCGAGCGAGGACGCTTCTCCATGCGTAGATGTTTCACGCAGCACTTCCTCGAAAACGGCCACGTCGATAAACACGGCGGATTATCGCAATGAGCCAAAGCCAGAACCTGAGCCAGACCTTCCTCGCGATCACACGCAACAACACCGACTTGGAGTGGCTGCAAGGGGCGCTCGCCCCTTTGGGCCGAGTGATCAGCGCCGGTGGCGGCAACCTCGACGAGCTCTTGACGCTGGTGGACGTGACCTTCGCCAGCCTGGTGTTCGTGGGCCTGGACCATGAGCATGTGGTGGCCCAGAGCGCGTTGATCGAAGGTGCCCTGGAAGCCAAACCGATGCTGGCGATCGTGGCCCTGGGCGATGGCATGGACAACCAACTGGTGCTCAATGCCATGCGCGCCGGCGCGCGGGATTTTGTCTCTTATGGCTCACGGTCCAGCGAAGTCGCCGGCCTGGTGCGACGCCTGAGTAAACGCCTGCCGACCGTGGCGCCGAACACACAACAGGTTTCACAAGGTGGCCTGACCGTACTTTACGGCGCGCAGAGCAATGGCGACGGCGCGTTGCTCGCCAGCCACCTGGCGCACGTGGTGCAAAAGAGCGGCCAGCAAACACTGTTGCTGGATCTGGGATTGCCCCGTGGCGACAGCCTGGCCTTGCTGGGCCTGGAGAGCTCGTTTCATTTCGGCGATGCATTGCGTCACCTCAGGCGCCTCGACGCAACGCTGATCGACAGCGCCTTCACCACCTGCGACGCCGGGCTGCGAATCCTCGCCTACGCCAGCAACGATGAACCGCTCGAACAGACCAGCGCCGCCGAGCTGTACATGCTGCTCAGTGCCTTGCGCCAACATTTCCAGCACATCGTGGTGAACCTCACCGGCCAGTCGGACAGCGAAGCATTGCGCACCTTCGTCAGCCATTGCGACAAGTTGCTGTGGTACACCGATCAAAACGTGCTCGACTGCCGACGCAACCTTGAGGTGCTCAGCCGCTGGCGCGAAAAAGGCCTGAAACTCAACCACGCCAGATTGCTGGTGGACCGCTACCTGCGCAGCGTCGCGCCGGACTCCGACACCTTGGGCAAAACCTTCGGCATGGAGGTGATCGCGGTGTTTGCCTACAGCCCGGAAGTGCGGCTCAACGCCAAGAATCAGGGGCTGAGCCTGTTCGAACTGGCCCCACGCGAGGGCCTGACCCAAAGCCTGCGTGCCCTCGGCGAATGGCTGGCCAAACGCTCCGAAAGCCTGGATAAACCCAAGGCCGGCTGGTTCAACCGGTTGAGAGGCGTGCAATGAGCGGGGAAAAACTCTTCGGCGCGCCCTCGCACGGACCGACCGGCAATACCGACCACGAAGGCCTGAAGCTGGTGCTGCACCGCTACATCATCGACGCCATCGAAGAGTCCGGGAAAAACCTGCTGGAAGGGTCGCGGCCCATGCTGTCGCAGTTCGTCACCGACAAAGTCGCCGAGTACATCGCCCGTCTGCACCTGGCAATTTCCCGCTACGAGATGGAACGGCTAGCGGAAGAAATCGTCGACGAACTCACCGGTTTCGGTCCGCTGGAAGTGCTGCTGCGCGACTCGGCGGTGACCGAGATATTGGTCAACGGCCCGCACCGGGTGTTCGTCGAACGTGAGGGAGTGTTGCACCTCAGTGACCTGCGGTTCATCGACGACCACCACGTCGAACGGGTCATGCAACGAATTCTCGCGCCCCTCGGCCGACGGCTCGATGAGTCTTCGCCGATGGTCGATGCGCGCCTGCCCGATGGCAGTCGGGTCAACGCGATCATTCCACCGATCGCCCTCGACGGCCCATGCCTGTCGATTCGGAAGTTCCGCAAGGACATGCTCAAAAGCACCGACCTGATGGCGATGCAAACCATCGACCAGGCGATTTTCGAGTTCATTCAGGAGGCCGTGGGCAAGCGTTGCAATATCCTGGTCAGCGGCGGTACCGGCACCGGCAAGACCACACTGCTGAACATTCTCAGCCAATTGATCGCCCCTCACGAACGGCTGGTCACCATCGAAGACGTCGCCGAGCTGCAACTCGGCCATCCTCACGTGGTGCGCCTGGAAACCCGGCCGCCGAATGCCGAAGGCCACGGCGAAGTGAAGGCCAGCGACCTGATTCGCAACGCGCTGCGGATGCGCCCGGACAGGATCATCCTCGGCGAGATTCGCGGCGTCGAAGTGGTCGACGTGCTCACCGCCATGAACACCGGGCACGACGGTTCCATGAGCACCGTGCACGCCAACAACGCCCAGGATGCACTGTTGCGCCTGGAGACACTGGTGGGCCTGACCGGACGGCTCATCGCCGAACGCACCCTGCGGCAAATGATTTGCGCGGCGCTGGACGTAGTGATCCAACTGACGCGCCTGCCCGATGGCCGCCGCTGCGTCAGCGAAGTGGTGGAGGTCGTCGGTATTCGTGACGACGTCTACGTGACCAACACCCTGTTCCGCCTCGACCGACACACCGGCCGCGGCTTTCTGCGCGAGGCGGCCAACCCCGCCGGCGACAAACTGCGTCGCGAGTCGGCGCTCTCTCCCCTGGCGAATTGAAGGTCACGGCATGCTCAAACCGGCGCTGCTCATCCTGCTTTGTCTGACGCTGTTGGGGGTGTCGATCCGTTTGTTCTACAACAGTCTGCGCCAGGCCGGCATCGACCGAACCCTCGGCCGCCTGACCCAGGGACAACCGCAACTGACGGTGGCGAAATCATCCTGGTCTGGCCTGGAACGAGCCTTTCTACGCGCCGGCCTCGGTCGCCCCACCGAGCGTATCGGGTCGTGGCTGCTGCTCTGGGCCTTGGGCGTCTTGCTGGGGTTTGCCCTCGCGGGCTGGATCGGTTTGTTGATGTTGCTGCTGGTACCGCCCCTGGCTCTGCGGCTGTACATCAGTTGGCGTTATCAGCGCCGGCTCAAGCGCATGATCGAACAACTGCCGACGCTGCTCGATCACACCGTGCGCAGCCTGAAGTCCGGACGTACCCTGGCCGATGCAGTGCTGGGCGCCATCAACGCCGCCGAAGCGCCACTCAAAGACGCCATGGGTCGGGTTCAGCGCAACGTGCACTTGGGCGTCAGCCTGCCGGACGCCATCTCGGACCTCGCCGAGCTGTATGAGAAAGACGAGTTTCGCCTGTTCGCCCTGGGCCTGAAGGTCAATCACCGCTACGGCGGCAATGCCAGTGAGCTGTTCGAAAACCTGATCAAAATGATCCGCGAACGAGACCAGGCGGCGCGCCAACTGCGCGCCATGACCGGCGAAACCCGCGTCACGGCCGTGGTGCTGGGGCTGATGCCTGTGGGGCTTGCCGGTTACTTTTTGGTGTCCAATCCGAAATACCTGTTGGCCATGTGGAACAGCGGCTCGGGACAAATGATGCTGGCGACCGCGTTCGGCTTGCAGGTCGTGGGCTGCCTGGCGCTGTGGCGCATGTTGCGAAGCGTATGAAAATCGCCCTGCTGCTGAGCGCACTGCTGTTTCTGGCGGCCACGCTGTTGCTGCTCAGTGGCCTGCTGGACCAGCACCGGCGTGCGCGCCAGGTAGCCCAACGGCTGGACGGCAAACCGCTGAGCGACCATCGCGTCAGTCACTGGCTACAACTGCTGGGCGACAGCCGCATCGGTCAGCGTTCGATCCAACTGGACAACGAAACCCAGACCCTGCTCAACCGCCTCGGCTGGCGCAGCGCCCGACAACGCTCGCTGTTCGCCGCCTTCCAGATCGGCACACCGGTGCTGGCGTTGGCCCTGTGCCTGTTGATCCAGGGCCTGTTCTTCCCGCAGGTGAACAACCACTGGATCACTCCAACCCTCGCCACAGCCCTCGGCTACCTGCTGCCCAAACGCTTACTGGCCGCCGCCGCGCAGCAGCGGCAAAAACAACTGGCGATCGAGGTATCAACCTTCATTCCACTGCTGCGCATCCTGTTCGAATCCGGCATGGCGGTGGAACAGTCGCTGCGAGTGTTGAGCGTCGAAGGCAAACAACTGCTGCCTGTGCTGACCCACGAACTGCGCCTGATACTGGCGCGGGTCGATTCCGGCCTGGAACTGGGCGACGAACTGAACAAGGCCACCCAATTGCTCGCGGTGGACGAATTCACCGACACCTGCGTGATCCTTCAACAACTGATTCACCAAGGCGGCGGCGCGATGAAATCACTGCTGGCGCTCAAGCTGCTGCTCGATGACCGACGCCTGACACGCTTGCAGGAATACATCTCCAAGATGTCCGCAAAAATGTCCGTGGTGATGATGTTGTTCCTCTTCCCGGCGCTGCTGATCGTGCTGGCCGGACCAAGCTTCACCGCGCTGGCGCGGGCGTTTGGTTCTTGAAAGACCGACACCCCTGCAAGGATAACGACGATCCTGTGGGAGCTGGCTTGCTCGCGAAGACAGTCTGACAGCCAACCTACCCCTTGCAGATGTACACCGTTCAAAACTGTGGGAGCGGGCTTGCTCGCGAAGGCGATGTCACATTCAGCATTGATGTTGACTGGCATTCCGCTTTCGCGAGCAAGCCCGCTCCCACAGTGGATCAGCTGTGTGGCACAGGTTTTGGTACGTCGACGTTATCCAGCACCCGATTCACCGCCAGCTCGGCCAGCATGATCACCTGCTGAATCGCCAGGAGCGTATGCCGCTGCGGGGCGTCGACATAGGCTGCAATGTCGCTGGTCATGACGCTGGCCGAGGCCAGGGATTCGCAGACATGGGCCAACAGGCTTTCGTTGTCCATGTCCGGGGCGACCTGAAACATCCTGCTTGGTTTGCGGCCTTCGGGTTGTTTGGGTGGTGGCTTGAGGTAGTGGTCGAGCGCACGTTCGGCGGCTTCGTTGAGTTTTTTGGAATCAGGGGATTCGTAGGGGGAAACGTCGTCAGTTTCAGGGGGATTCGGGGTTGCTTTGAACATGGTGACACCTCTCAGATTTGAAATGGAGCCACATCCAATTGCCGCGACGCAATTTTAGGTGGCAACTGTACGCGGGTTCGCGGACCGAGATCTGAGTAACTCGACATACCCGAAGGTATCCCGCGCACAGTCGCCATAACACGAAACGACAGACACAAAAGTGCTGTTGCTAGGTGGAGATTATGCATCAGATCAAAGGGCCGCGACGCCCAGACGCTGAATTGTCAGCGACGGACAAAGGCTAGAGAGCCCGCTTCCGACGGACAACCTGAAAAACATGTGGGAAGGTTCTGACGTTTTTACCGACCAATAAACATCGTTGCCTGTAAGGCCGTCTTCGCGGGCAAGTCGGATCGCCGCACCGCTCGCTCCTACAAGTGGGTCGGTGTATGTCTGGGAGAGATTGGTCGGCTGTCAGGCCGCCAGGATCAAAAGATCGCAGCCTTCGGCAGCTCACAGGGGAGCGGCATACACCCGCCAAACTACAGGCCGAGCGTTAGCTCGCCTGCCGCTTTTGATCTTGATTTGCCCGCCCCTTCGGGAGGCTGAGTGGAGGTGTTCATCTGGGGATTGGCGCGCAGCGCCGTTCGACGCAGTCGAACCCATCGCATGTAGGTCGTAGCGAAGCAGACCGTAGGGCGATGCCCCCAGATGGATACCGGAGCGAAGGAACCCCGAGCCTTAGCGAGGGGCCGTACGCTCGGGGCGAGACCTTTTGGTTACTTTTGGGGCGTTTGCCAAAAGTGACCCGCTGTAAGAGCGGAACCCTAAGCAGCCGTTACCGCAGAAATGGATATGTACCCGGTCAACAAGAACATGGTCGGCCCAAAGGCCGCCAAGATCAATGCGCAGAAACCCGCCGCCCCCCGGCATTCCCGGGCGACAACGCCAACGCCACCTGCGTACGATTATGCATATGCGTCAACCGCAACACCTGCGACACATAAAGCTTCACCGTGTTCTCGGTAATCCCCAACTCACAGGCAATCTGATAATTGGTCTGCCCCTTGCCCACCAACTGCGCCACCTCCAACTGCCGCGGCGATAGCTGATGGAACACCGCGGGCATCTCCACCCGCTCCACCTCACTGAGCGCACCGTCAGCCAAATCAGAAGAAGACTCCGAAGACGCCCCCCGACGAACCTTGTCCAGATCCTGATAAAGCTCATCGATCGATTCACAAAGGTACTGCAACTTCTGACTCAAATGCCCCAACTGCAGGTTTCTCTGCCGCTCCTGCAAGGCCGCCTCCTGACGCTGCAAACCTTCGAGCAACTCAGCCAGATCAATCGGCTTCTGATAGTAATCGGCGAACCCGATACGCAACGCCTTGATCACATCCTGCTTGTCCGCATGCCCGGTGAGCATGATCGCCTCGAACGCCCGGTGCTTGCCCGACAACCGCTGCAGCGCCTGGACAAGCTGGATGCCATCCATGTCAGGCATCTGCAAATCACACAGCACCAAGCCGATATTCACGTCTTCGCTGAAACGCTCGATCGCCTGATGGCCGGAGACACAAGGCACACAGCGATAACCATTGAGCTCGATGAACTCGCAAAGCTCTTCGACAATCAACGGCTCATCATCAACCACAAGAACTTTTACTGCCGAGGTAAGCTTGTTCACGTGCCACTCCATGCCAAGTCTGGCTTGGCTGCTCCTGCACCGACACCACAGGCTGTACAACAACAATTTTGAAAGTAGACGCACTTTCCAACTATGTACATAGAACAGGGGACGCCTGCGATTAATGCATCCAGGCCAGTGTGAGCAGCACACCCACCAGCACGAACGGCGCAAAGGGCTGCTTTTTTGACGTCCCGGGCTCCAGGTAACGAAGACGCGCCCTAAGCCCCTGACCCATATGCAGCCAGAGTCTTGGCGCCAGCAGCAACCAGAGCGCACTGGCCACCCCGGCACCGATGAAACCGCCGAGCAGGTGCGTACCGTCCGTCGCAAGGCCCAGCGTCGCCATCAGTTTCACGTCGCCTGCCCCCATGCGTCGCAAGGCATAACCGGGCAAGGTGAAGGCCAATGCCAACAACAAAGCCCCGCCGCCCTGCATTGCCTCGGCCCCCAGCCAAGTAGTCCCTGTCCACAACAGATAGATAAGCGCCAGCACACCTGCGCCAACGGTCAGGCCATTGGCGATGTGGCGCTCTCGGGCATCCTGTGCTGCGCAAAGCGTCAGCCAGATGAGTAGGACAAGGCTCTGCATCCGGTAAAAAACGTCCGTTTTGGCTGAATGATTCTATGCTGACACTACGCAGTAATTGTCAGGGTAGACGCACTCATGAAAACAGGCCTCCCCCGCCAACAAAAAGGTGCCGTGGCGATTGAGTTCGCCTTGGTGTTCGTGATTTTTTTCGCCGTGTTTTATGGGTTGGTCAGTTACAGCCTGCCGCTGTTACTGATGCAATCGTTCAATAAATCCACGGCTGAAGCGGTGCGCCGCAGCGTGGCGCTGGACCCAGGCACCGCCAATTACGACACCGCCGTACGAACCGTTGCCACCACCGAACTGACCCGGCAGCTGGCCTGGATTCCCGCCGCGCTGAACTTCAACGTGGCCACCGACGCCAGCGCCACCTACACCGGCGGCGTGCTGACGGTCAGCATCAACTACCCCACCAGTAAACTGAATCAAGTGCTGCCGTTTCTGGTACTGCCGGGGATCGGCTCAGTGCCCAATCTGCCGGCGACCCTCACGGCCCGGTCGAGCCTGCAGTTTTGAGCTCCGGGGACAAACTCTTCGGGCGTCTGCTTAATCGTCACCCGCCACAGACCCCGAACGCGCCAGACCCTGCGAGCGTGCAGCGTGTCGGCTTGCAGCTGCATCTGAATGATGAAGGTCGAGTGATTCAGCTGAGCGGTCCGTTGCGGCATCTGCTGGCGCAACAGATACCCGACGCGCAGCCACCGCACCTGCTCGATTACCTCATGCCCCAAAGCGCCCTGTCGGTCGAAGGCACGCCGGCCGAGTGGCAGGGACAAAACCTGGACCTGGATTTTTTCAGCCTCACCGGACAACCGCTGCACCTGCGCGGCTGGGTACAGCCGTTGGGCGAAGAATGGTTGTTGCAGCTGATCGACATCGGCGATCTGTTGCTCGAACGTCGACAAGCGCGCAGTCGTGAACAGTGCCAGTTGCTCGCGGCGCAGGTCAGCGAGCAGTTGCGCCTGTGCAGCCTGACGCGTCTGCCCGAGGTGCTGGCGGAGCAACTGCAAGGCCTGGCTCAGCGTTTTCAGATCCCGTGCATGGCCATGGCCTTGCTCGACGAACAGGCCGAGGGTTGGTTGATTCACCAGCATTACGCAGCCTTCGATGCGCCAAGGTTGTGGGAAACCCATCAACGCCTGGGCACCGGCCTCGACAGTTTGAATGGCTCCGTCCCCCAACAACTGACACCCAGCGAGCACCCACGCCTGCAAAACATTTTCGGTAATGCCGAAGGATTCGCGGTGCCCTATCGCAATGCCCAGGGCGTGGTTGCGTGGTTGCTGTGTGGTTTCTACCCGGTGCAAGAGCGTGCCCCCGACTTGAGCGAGCGCGACTGGCTGCAACTCACCGCCGCCCTGGCCGGCCCGCTGCTGGAGCGCTTGCGCGAGCATCAGCACCACCTGCAACTGGAGCGACTGGAATCTCTGCAAGCCTTGCTTGGCACCGGTTGGTGGGAGGTCTTCAGCGACCATGACGAGGTGCAATTGGCGCCGTCGCTCGCCAGTACGCTGAACCTGACAAGCGCTCGTTTGCCGCTGCATGACTGGCTCGAACAGATTCACCCCGCCGACCGTGAGGAGTTGGCGAGTCGCCTGCAAAGTTTGCAGGACGAAGGCACGCCGTTACTGTTGTGCGTGCGTCTGCATCACCCCGACTCGGCGCAAACGCCGATCTGGTATCGACTGCAAGGCCAGGCGTTGGGCATCGGCAACAACCGTCGGCTGGTGGGTTTCATGCTCGACATCAGCGACATCAAAAACCAGCAGCAGAACGCCGCTGCCGCCCATGCCCGGCTGGACAACCTGATCGCCAGTTCACCGGCGGTGATCTACGTACAGCGCTATGTCGAAGGAGCGCTACAACCGACATTTTTCAGCGACAGCCTGTTGCCGCTGCTCGGTTGGTCGCTCGCCGATTGCGCCGCAGGCTCGCTGGTGGAGCGGGTCCATCCCGAGGACCGCGACGGCTATTTCGAGCGTACCCGGCAGCTGCTGCGCGAGGGTTCGGTGAGCGCCCGATATCGACTGCGCGACAGTCGCGGCGATTACCACTGGCTGCTCGACGAAGCCAAACTGCTGCGCGATGACCTCGGGTTGCCGGTGGAAGCCGTGGGCCTGTGGCTGGATGTCACCGAGGCGACCCTGGCCACCGAGAAAGTCAAACAGAGTGAAGAGCGCTACCGGATCCTGGTGGAAGATTCCCCGGCGATGATCTGCCGCTACCGCCCCGACCTGACGCTGACCTTCGGCAACCGGCCTCTGGCGAGCTATCTGGAATGCCAACCCGAGCAGCTGCCGGGGGTGAACCTGGGCAGCTGGATGTCGTCGGAGCAGCGCGAAGCGTTCCTCCAGCGCCTCAGTCGACTGAGCCCGGAGTTCCCGGTCAGCACTGCGGAGATCAACCTGCAGCTGCCGGGACGGGAACATGCCTGGTGGGTCTGGTCGGATCGCGGCGTGTTCGACGACCAGGGTCGTTTGCTGGAAATTCAGGCCGTGGGCCGCGACAACACTGAGGTCAGGCGCGCCCAGCAGCAGCTTACCCAGAGCGCGAAAATGGCCACCCTCGGCGAAATGGCCACTGGGCTTGCCCATGAAATCAATCAGCCGCTGAACGTGATGCGCATGGCCATCGTCAATGTGCTCAAGCGCCTGAGCAATGGCGACGCGCAAATCGATTACCTGACCGACAAGCTCAATCGCATCGACGCACAAGTCCAGCGCGCCGCGAAGGTGGTGGATCACATGCGGGTGTTCGGCCGGCGTTCGGAGGTCGAGCAGCAGCCGTTCAATCCGGCTCAAGCCATCGAGGGCACCCTGGCGCTGCTGTCCGAAGGCCTGCGCGGCAAAGGCATCGAGCTGCGGGTCAGCGAGAGCGGTTTTGATGTGCAGGTGCGCGGTTACGTCGACCAGTTGGAACAGGTGCTGATCAACCTGATGGTCAATGCACGGGATGCGCTGCTGAGCAAACGCGAAGCCGACCCGGCGTTCAAACCGTGGATTTCGCTGTACGCCGAACGTGATGAGCATTCAGTGCGGTTGTGGGTCGAGGACAACGGCGGCGGCATCGACCCACGGTTGCTGGAACGGATTTTCGAGCCATTCTTCACCACCAAACCGGTGGGCGTCGGCACCGGGCTCGGGTTGTCGGTGAGTTACGGCATCGTCGAGAACATGGGCGGACGGTTGAGCGTAAGAAACTCGGCCGAAGGCGCGCGGTTCTGCATCGAGTTGCCGATTGTCCCGGGCGATCAGATCACCAGCGACGCGCGCCCTGAGTGACAACTGAGGTTGGCGCCGACGTCGACCTTGTTCAAGTCGACCCCAAGGCTTATCAGCACAGTGTTGATCAGACTGTCGAGCAACGGGTTGAGCACGCCGTTGATTGCGCTGACCAGCAGACTGGTCACGCTGCTCAGGATCGCCCCCAGACCGCCGACGAGACTGCCCGACGGGCCATACATATCGACGTGAAGGTTGACCGGGGTGTTGAGCAAGTTGCTGACAATGCTGCTGGTGGAAAATGAGTAGTAAAACGGCGGCTGGTTGATGTCCGGCAGGCTGTTGGCCGGTGGTGCGGAATAGACATGGGGCATGTTGGTGTTCGCCGCCACACTGGTGTCGGCAACGACATCGATGCCACCACCGACGCCAGGCACACGCGGATCGCAAGTGATGGGCAGGAACAGCAGCCTGCGACAGGTTTTGATGCCGATATCGATCAGCTTCAACGACTGCACCGTGACCGTCGGCGGTGCGGTGTTGCTACCGAACATACTGGCGGCATCGATCCGGCCGACTTTCAGGTTCACCAGCGATGTTCTGGTGTTGGTGGTCAGGGTTTTGTTGGTGTTGCTGATGCAGCTGTAAGCCGTGACGTAACTATCGGCACTGGCGACGTCCAGCGCCACGTCGAGCCGTATCGGGCCCGGTAGCACGATGACGTCGGGCGTCTGGCAGGGCACGCCGATGGCACAGGTCAGTGAATTGAGCACCGCCACCAGGTCGAGATTGAGCAAGGCGTTGAGGGTGTTGGTCAACGGTCCTGCCAGATCCGCCGCCGCATTGGCCAGCGCCGCAATGGCGTCCAGCGCTGGCAAATCGATCGACAACAACGTGCGAAGCTGTGCGGTTCTCACGTAGATCCGATTGGGCCCCAGCGGATCCAGCGCGGCGTTTTTCGGATTGCCGATCGCGGAGAGTTGCGGCGGCTCCAGTACCTGCACCCGAGCGGTGATTTGCGCCAGGCCCACCAGATTGATCGGCACCGTTGCCACCACACCGTTTTTCTTGTTGGCCAGTTGCACGACGCCTTCGATCAGGTTGAACACACTCACAGTCGTCGCGAACGTTGAGACGTCGCTGCCGTTCTCGACGTGCAGCAGATTGCCCAACACCACGGTCGTGGAGCCAGCGGCCACCTTGAGGGCTTGCAGACCGACAAGGGTCGCCGTCGCGCCGAGGGTGCCGCCGGGGTCCAGCACATTGACGGCGGTCTGGATCAATTGGCTGACGGCCACCGAAGCGCCCAATACCTGGTTATACCCGGCGGCGTTGAGGCCGAGGTCGACCTTCAGTCGATCAAGGTAACCCAGCAGGCTGATGTTGGTGTTCACCAACCCATCCCACCCTGCCACGGACACGTTCAGACTGCCGCCGAGCAAACCGCCGAACAGCGCATTGAGGGTGGCCGACTTGCTGCTATCGATGCTCAGCGCTGTGGTGCGAAGGGTCAGCGATGCCAGCGGTGGCGGCAGCCCCGCAACGGCGGTTGCCGTCAGGTTGAGGGTGGCCCCGGCCGGCGCACCGCCGAACAGGGCGCCAACGCCACCGGCGAAACTCTGCGGCACTGAATGACTGACGATCACCCGAATGGCTTCGCTGCTGCTTGGGTTAGCCACAAAAACCCGAAGACTGTTGGCGTCCAGGCTCAAGGTGCCACAGGCTACCGCCAGGTTGCGCGTGGGGTCAGGAAGGGTGAAGCCGTTGCGATTTACGCTGGCGGTGGCATAGGCGGTAGCGCTGGCACCCACGGCGCAATCACCGTTGCGCGTGGCAGCTTCCAGTGCGGCCATGTCGGCTATCCGCTGCAAGCTGCGTTTTTCCAGGTACAAGCGGCCACTGTCGACCACGAGCAGCAGGAACACCAGGGCCATGCCGAGGGTCAGCACCGCCATCAAACCGATCGCTCCCCGTTGCCGGGCCGGGCTACGAAACTGCAAGCAGGGAGACATGGCGCACTCCTTTGCCGGCGCACCGCCGAGGGCTACCTCCATTGATGAACAGCAGTGTAGACAAGGGTTTGCCGGATTGCTGGCAACTCGCCACCCCACCAACTTATTGTGGGCTTGTGTGACGACGAAGATCCTGTAGGAGCGAGGCTTGCCCGCGAAGAAGATATCGCGGTTTTTCAGGCATTACGCGTTATCGTTCTTCGCGGGCAAGCCTCGCTCCTACAGGGGCTGTAGTGTTAGAGGGTTAAGCCATTTAGCGCGGTGGATAGTTAGCCAATATGCGCCCGACCGTCTGGCGTATCGTACTGCTGCGGTCCTCTGGCTTCGGTGTGCGGCTGAGGGTTTGCTCGTCGCTGCCACGCCACACCAGTTTGCCGTCCTTGCCATCGAGCAGGTCGATCTGGATGGTCGCCACCTTGTAGCTGACGTTGCGGGTTTCGTTGTACATCGGCCCGCCCCAGTAGCCGTTCCATGGGCCACCATAACCGCCGCCATAGGAGGTGGTCACTTGTTGCTGGCGATCTTCAACGATCAGGTAGGTCTGCACCTTAAGGTCTGCCTTGGCGCCGGCGGCGGCCGGACGCAAGCCACGCTGATCCAGTTGATCGGCAACGGCCTGGCGGATGCGTTGCTCGGTCAGGTCACTCTTGATCCTTGGGTCGTCGGGACGGTATTGCACGGCGGGCTCTTTCCAGCTCCAACTGCGATAGGCGGCAAAGTCGCGACTGGCATCGAAGTCATGATTGACCTCGTTGGCGGCGCAGGCAGTGAGCAGCGCGGCGATGGCCAGTAAAACGAGACGGCGGAACATGATTTTTCTCCGATTGAAGACATGCACCTGCGGGGCGCTCCCTTAATAGGGAGCTAACTAGGAGGATACGCCGACATGGCCTTTTCGACAGCTTCGCGCAGGGCATCGGCACGTTCGCTCTGGTTGCCCTGACTGCTGGTTTCGGCACTGGCACTCCACACCGGTTGTCCGGTGCTTGCGTCGAACAGATCGACCCGCACCACCACAACCTGTACCTGATAAGTACGGACGACCGGCACGCTGTTGTACATGCCGTAACCCGTGCCGTAGCGGTTGTAACCACCGCCGTAATACCCGCCGCCATAGCCGCCACCGTAACCAGAGCCGTCCTGCACCTGACGCAAGCGGGTTTCCAGATGCAGGTCGGCGCTGACCAACAGGTCCGCCGGGCGGTTGTCGTGCAGTGGGCGCAAGCCGCGCTGGTCAAGGGCATTGCTGACGACTTCGGCCACCTGCTCCGAATCAGCCCAGGCCGTGCCCGCAGGCAAGTGCCCGTTGAGCCAGGCCCAGCTGCGGTAGCGACCGTAATCCCGTGGCGCCGCCGGGTAGGCGCTGCGGTCGAAAGTGCCGGCGGCCTGGGGCGGTGCCGGTGGCAGGGGATTGGACGTCGCGATGTAAGGGTTGTTGCCCTGACAGGCCGCCAACCCCAGACAGATCACCAGTAACCCTGAACGACTTTTCATTGCGCACTCCGGTCAGATCGGCCGACAGATCCAGTGCAAGTAGCGCCCAAGCCCGGCGAAGCTTGGGTGACGGCGGTGAGCCAATTCCATTTCCAACAAGTCGAGCAGTTCGGCGCGGGCCTGGAATTCCACCGGCATGTAGTCGTGAAAAACCCGCACTCCACTCTGGGTTTCGACCCGCCACAGACCCTCAAGTTGCGCTGCCAGCTCCCGTGGATCAAGCGGCTGTTGCGGCGTCAGGCTCTGCTTCTCGCCGGCCATGTCGTTCTTGCGCATCTTGCGGAAATGGCCCTTGAGCAGGTTGCGGTAGATCAGCGCATCGCGGTTATAGAACGCCAGGGACAACCAGCCGTCTGGCTTCGTCAGTTGATGCAACACCGGCAAAATGGCATGGGGTTCGGCCAGCCATTCCAGCACCGCGTGGCACAGCACCAGGTCGTAGGGTTCGGTGAGCTGACCAAGCAACTCCTGCCACGGCGCCTGAATGAATGTCGCGGTCTGCCCGGCTTCGGCAAAACGCTGGCGAGCGCCTTCAAGCATCGGCTCGGCGGGTTCGGCCAGGGTCACCTGGTGACCGCGCTGGGCCAGCCACAACGACATGTGGCCCAGGCCGGCACCGATGTCCAGTACGCGCAACGGGCGGTCCGGCAGGGTTTCGGCCAGGTCGGCCTGCAGCACCGCGAGGCGGATCGCCCCTTTGGCGCCACCGTAGATTTTTTCAGCGAAGCGGGTCGCCAACTGATCGAAATGACGGTCGCTCATCAGCTGAACCGCCGTTCGCTGTCCGCGAGCTTGTTACGTACCACTTCATTCATGTCCAGTCCCAACTCGCTGCACAGCAGCAGTAAATACAGCACGATGTCGCCGATTTCCTGCCCGGCATGGGCCAGTTTGTCCGCCGGCAACTGGCGCGACTGGTCTTCGGTCAGCCACTGGAAGATTTCCACCAGCTCGGACATTTCCACGCTCGCGGCCATGGCCAGGTTTTTCGGGCTGTGAAATTGCCGCCAGTCATTGCGGTCACGAATGGCGTGCAGGCGTTCGGTCAGTTCAACAAGGTTCATCGGGCTCTCCTGAAGGCGTATAGCTTCAGGGGGATGACGGGTGAAGGCAAGTGGCAGCGTTGTGCCTGCGTACTTGCGCCATACTCAAAAAAATCGCAGCCTTCGGCAGCTTCCACGGGAACCCGGGAGCACGATCAATAGCCCAAGGCTCGGATCCGGCAACCACGCCACCACTCCATCAGGACGTACACATGCAGGTAGACAGCTTTTTCGAATGGCTCGGCCAGGCAATCGGTTCGGTCATCCGTTTTATCATCGACACCCTCAGTGGCCTGTTCAACCTGTTGAGCAACGCCGGCAGCAATTTTGTCGAAGGGCTGGCCCAGGCATTGGGCATGGAAACCTCGATCATCAGCATCATCACCTTGATCCTCGGGCTGATGCTGCTGTGGTCGGCGATCCGCGCCTTCATGAACGCGTCGATCATCATGGGGATTATCTGGTTGCTGCTGGGGTTGTGGTTACTGAGCTGGATCATTCACTAAGGCAGCCACACAGGCTCGCTTCCACAATGGATCGATGCGGATTCCGAGTTCGTCGCTACAATGCAGGCGCCCCCAAGGAGCCTGCATGCCCAACCTGATTGCCGACTGGCGCGACCGCCCGACCCATCGTCGCGTCTGGGCGCTCGCCGCCCCGATGATTCTCTCGAACATTTCCGTACCGCTGGTGGCGCTGGTCGACAGTACCGTCATCGGTCACCTGCCCCATGCTCATCAGCTCGGCGCTGTCGCGGTAGGCGCCAGCCTATATACCTTTCTCGCCTGGGCCATGGGGTTTCTGCGCATGGGCTCAACCGGGTTTGCCGCTCAGGCAGCCGGGCGCGGAGATGGCGCAGCATTGCGGCAGATTTTGTTGCAAGGTTTGTTGTTGGCCGTGGGCCTGGCCACTCTGTTGGGGGCGTTGGGTGTGCCGTTGAGCGGGGTCGCGTTGCACTTCATGCAACCGTCGGCAGAGCTGGATCAACTGACCCGCGAGTTTTTCCACACACGGCTGTTCGGCCTGCCGGCGGCGCTGGCCAGTTATGCGCTGGTCGGCTGGTTTCTCGGCACCCAGAATGCCCGGGCTCCGCTGGCGATTCTGCTGAGTACCAACCTGGTCAACATCGCACTCAATTTGTGGTTCGTGCTCGGCCTGGAGTGGGGCGTGGTCGGCGCGGCGCGGGCCTCGGTGATCGCCGAGTGGACCGGCGCGCTGATTGGCCTGTTCATGACCCGCAAAGCCCTGCGAGCCTACCCCGGCCATATCGCCTGGGCAGCGTTGCGATTGTGGCAGAGCTGGCGCCCGTTGCTGGCGGTCAACCGCGACATTTTCATCCGCAGCCTGGCGTTGCAGTCGGTGTTCTTCCTGATCACCGTGCAGGGTGCGCGACTGGGCGATGCCACGGTCGCCGCCAATGCGCTGCTGCTCAACGGCCTGCTGCTGACCGCCCATGCACTGGACGGTCTGGCCCACGCCGTGGAAGCCCTGTGCGGACACGCCATCGGTGCTCGCGACCGCGATGCCCTGCGCCGCTCGCTGGTGGTGGCGTGCGGTTGGTCGCTGCTGGCAAGCCTGGGGTTTGCCCTGCTGTTTCTGTTCGCCGGGCACCTGTTCATCCAGATGCAGACCAACATCCAGAGCGTGCGCGACACCGCCTTCATCTACCTGCCATACCTCGCCGCGCTGCCGCTGATTGCAGTCTGGAGCTACCTGCTCGACGGTCTGTTCATCGGTGCCACACGCGCCCGGGAAATGCGCAATGGCATGTTGTTGACGGTAATCCTACTGCTGCCCTTCGCCTGGATGCTGCAAGGCTTGGGCAACCATGGACTGTGGATAACCTTCCTGCTGTTCATGGTGCTGCGCAGCCTGACCCTTGGCACATTCGCCTGGTACTTGCGCAAGAACGACGCCTGGCTCAAAGGATGACGAGTTGCAAGCCTCCTTCAGGGTTGATCGTTCTGCCACAGGTTGCGCAGGCTATCGAGACGCTCCTGCTGGGTGGTTCCCGATAACGGTTGCCCCGGCACGGCGTCAGGGTGCTGCAAGCGCAGCCATAACCAGCCATCGAGCACCGGGCGCTCACTGAAACCCAGTTCCAGCCCTTCCTGCAGGTGAGCCCACAAGCTGTTGTAGTCGGTCCCGGTGGACCGGCTCCAGCGCCAGGTGTGCTGTTCCAGCAGGCAGGTTTGCAAGGTGTCACGCTGACGCTGGCTGAGGTTTTCCTCGATGGCCAGCGGCCTGACGGCAAGCCGCGGATTGAATAGCTGCTGCCAGCCCTGACAGCCAATGGCCCGGTCGGCCCAGGTACCGCCGAACCAGCGTAACTGATCGATCGGACCGAGCCAGCGACTCAGCTCCCGCGCATCACAGGCATCGAAAAAGTAACTCGCCGTTTGAGGGTTGTAGTAACTCAACAAGGCCCGGTGATGAAGACTGAAGGTGACGGTGAGCATGCGGCGCAGATGCTCCAGCAACTGCGATGAAGAGACCTCACTGACCAGCAGCAAGCCGCTCCAGGTGTGCGGTTCACATAGGTACAGCTCGGCGAGTGACGGGCATTCGCGAAGGTCGACCAACACTGGTCCGCTCTCACGCAACGGATGAAATTCGGTGCCTTCGAACAGCCAGAACCATCGGGCATGAGCAAACTGTTGCCGCAGCATCGCACCGGTCTGAGGCACGCCCGGTATATCGAGCAACAGCCATCGCGGGGTCGAGTCAGGCGCCTGAACGGCAATCATGCCGCACCGCTCTGGCCAGGCAGCATCGCTGCCCGGCAAGTGCAGAGGGATTGCGCGCAATGACTGAAACTGCCCCCACCGGGCAGTAGACACAGGAGCATCAAGGGCTCGCTGGATTGCAGCAAGCCCAATAAACCATCAACCACGCGACCGGCTTCAGTGGTCGAGGCGCATAGCCGCTCGGCCATGGCTGACTCTGCGCCGGACGGTGGTCCGGGAAGAAATCCGCTGATCAAGGGTTGATCGGGATCACCTTCGATAAAGCTCACCAGCACTTGTGCGCCCTCATTCAACGGCATGACACCTGCGCTTTCCAGCTCGCCAGACAGCGGCAACCAACAGTGGCTGGGGGCTGCGCCTTCGCCCTGATAAAGCCAGTCGAACTGCACGGCAACCGGTCGGGAGGAATCGGGGCGAGACTCACCTACGTCCACTACCCATCCCCGTTGCAGGCTGTGCATCCTGGGTTTCACGACCGGATGAGCTGCGATGAAAGGCACCTCCTGCAGTGCGACGCGCAGCTGGTTGCGATACAAAAAATCTGGCTGCTGTCCTCCCTGGTGCTCGACATGGGTCAATAGCCAGAGTCGATTCCAGTCTTCACACGGATGGCCGGACAACGGCATCAGTTGACCGCTGCGCAGCGTTGCCAGGTTCGTCTGCGCCTCGGCAACCTGCCCGCAGCCATGCAGCTTGAACTGATGCACTCCCGGTCGTTCGCGCCCCTCCTCGAATCCCCTCTCGTCGCCTTGGCAAAACTGCCCCAGACCGTCACCCAGGACCAGACAATGCCCGAGCGCGCGGTGCTCGAAGTAGTAATGAAACCGCTCCTGGGCGCATAGACGCTGAAGAAACTGCAGGTCCGATTCCCGATACTGCGTGCAGAAATCACGAGGCGGGTAATCGCCGTTCAGATCGAAACGACGATCCTTGCCGGCAATCCCATGCTCCTTGAGCACCTGAGCAAGAATCTCCGGCACCGAGCGATCGCTGAAAATTCGCTGATTGAAGCGCTGTGCCAGGAAAGCAAGCCTGGGGCCCAGACGCACACGACAAAGCCTGGGTTCGTCGCCATGACCGTGTTGAACGAGGCCAAGCAACTGCCCGTGAATACCCTCCCCCTCAGGCCCGAAGTGCAAAAAGGCCGAGCGGTACAGCAGGCTTGCAAGGTCCAGCGTCGGGTCATCGTTCAGCAGATCCACGTCGAACGCAAAAGGCTCGCTGATGGCTTCACTACCGGTAAAGGCCAAGACCTCAAAGGGGTCGGGAAGACCCGCTATATCCAGACGAAATGACGGCTCGTTGACTGGATCGAACATCGGCGATTCTCTACAGGAGGGGCGGCCGGGGATTCTCGCTGAGAGACATGGCCGAGTAGAGTGCCGAAGTACAACTTAGGAAATGACCTACGTGAAAAGAAGACCACATCGCTTGGATTGCTCGGAATGTGGGTCATTTCGCAAGAAAAAAGAGAAGCCCCACACCAGGTCATCTGAAATTTCCGCAACGTATGGAGAAATTTCAGACAACCTGATGGGCGCGGCGCCTTACCTCAAGAAGACAGGTAAGACGAACGGGTCAGGCCCAGACGCAAGGCATCGAGGAACTGGGTGCGCTCGCTGGCGCTGATGCGGGCACTGGCGCACTTGTCGCGGTAGTGGGTCATCAGCTCTTCCGGCGACAAGTGCACATAACGCAGCATGTCTTCGATGGTGTCGTGGGTTTCGATACCGGCGTGGTATACGCTGCCGTCAGCATTCTGATAGATGTTCACCGAGTCGGTGTCACCGAACAGGTTGTGCATATCGCCAAGAATTTCCTGGTAGGCACCGACCAGGAAAATCCCCAACAGGTAGTCTTCTCCCTCGTTCAGACCGTGCACCGGCAGGCTGGTCTCGATGCTCTGCTCGTCGACGTACTGCT
Source organism: Pseudomonas sp. DF5 (assembly GCF_058148225.1). Classification (NCBI taxonomy): domain Bacteria; kingdom Pseudomonadati; phylum Pseudomonadota; class Gammaproteobacteria; order Pseudomonadales; family Pseudomonadaceae; genus Pseudomonas; species Pseudomonas sp. DF5. The sequence continues at coordinate 163,132 of NZ_JBYVYM010000006.1, read as the reverse complement.
TGATCTTGCCGTCGGAGTCGCAGGTCAGGTCTTGCAGCACCGCACGACGCAGCGGCTCTTCGTCGAGACGGTGCAGCGGCAGGATCGGCAGGACCTGGCCGATGGCCCAGGTGTCCGGCAGGCTCTGGAAGACCGAGAAGTTGCAGATGTACTTGTCGGCCAGCTTGTCGTTGAGTTCGTCGAGCACCTGACGGTGGGAACGCTGACGGGCCTTCAACGAGTTGTGCAGGCGGCGGCAAACGGCGAAGTAGCATTGCTCGGCCAGGGCTTTTTGCGCCAGGGTCAGCTTGCCATCGGCGTATTGGGTGGCCACGTCGCTCATGTAGTGCGTGGCGCGCCAGTAGGTCTCGGTGACCATTTCGATGTCGGTCGGGCCGAGCAGGTCAACCAGCCACTGCACGGTTTCCGGCAGTTCTTCCTTGTTGTCGATCTTCGGCACGTCGTCGTTGTGTTTCTCGACGTCGGTCACCTGCACCACCAGCATCGCGTGGTGGGCGGTCAGGGAGCGGCCGCTTTCAGAGAAGATGTTCGGGTGCGGCAGGCTCTGCGCGTCGCAGAATTCCTTGAGCATCCCGACCACGACACCCGCGTAATCGTCCATGTCGTAGTTGATCGAACTGGCGTTACGCGAGTGAGTACCGTCGTAGTCCACGCCCAAACCGCCGCCGACGTCGATGTGATCGACCGGCAGGCCAAGGTTGCGCAGTTCGCCGTAGTAACGAATCGCTTCCTTGAAGCCGTGCTGGTAGTCCGCCAGGTTGGCGATCTGCGACCCCATGTGGAAGTGCAGCAGGCGAATGCCCTGGTCCAGGCCAGCGGCACGGAAACGCTCGACCACCGACAGCAGTTGCGCCGCCGACAGGCCGAACTTGGATTTTTCGCCACCGGTGTCCGCCCACTTGCTCGACGCCAGGGACGACAGACGCACACGCAGGCCGACCTGCGGCTTGACCTTGAGCGACGCCGCTTCTTCGATCACCAGACCGACTTCGGATTCTTTCTCGATCACGATGAACACGTTGTGGCCCAGCTTCTGGCCCATCAGCGCCAGACGGATAAACTCGCGGTCCTTGTAACCATTGCAGACGATGGTGCCGCCCTTCGGCGCCAGCGCCAGTACCGCCAGCAGCTCAGGCTTGGAGCCGGCTTCCAGACCGATCGATACGTTCTGGGTGGCGATGATGTTCTCGATCACCGCTTCCTGCTGGTTGACCTTGATCGGGTACAGCGCGGTGTACTTGCTCTGGTATTCCAGGCGCTCGATGTTGGCATCGAACGCGCCGGTCAGCTGACGCACGCGGTCTTGCAGGATGTCTGGGAAACGCACCAGCAACGGCAAGGACAAACCGCTTTTGCGCAGTTGGTCGACTTGCTCGAACAGATCGATAGGCGAACTGGTCGGGCCGTTCGGACGAACTTCGACGCGACCGGCGTCATTGATCGCGAAATACCCGGCCCCCCAATGGCGAATCCCGTAAACACTGCGGCTGTCCGCAACTGTCCATTGGCTGCCATCGTCTTTGCGTGTGCGTCTTACGGACATCGAAGTCCCCTATAAAGAAGTCATAGAGCGTCGCCTTGAGTTCAGGCCGGCGCAGTCTAAAGAATGAAAATGACGTTTCGTCAACGAGGGGGTAGACCTCGCTGACCGCAGTGAGTTTAGAAACCGGTCATGAACAGGCTCTGTGAAAACCATGGAGACGACGCCAGACCAGAATGAAATCAGGACTGGATCAAGCCGCGGGTGGCTTTCACAGAGGCTGCTAGCCGCCGGACTTCTTCGCTTTGAAACCGTGTTTGATCAGCTCAGCCAAGAGTAGCTCGACATGATCGCCCTGGATTTCGATGATCCCGTCTTTCAACGCCCCACCGGTCCCGCAACGTTTCTTCAACGTGGTGGCCAGTTCCTTGAGCGCGTCTTCGGCCAACGGCACGCCGGTGATGGTCGTCACCGTCTTGCCGCCACGGCCCTTGCTTTCGCGACGCACGCGAGCGATGCCGTCGCCGGCCGGGATAACGGTTTGTTTGCAGATGCAGGCATCCACCGGTTTACTGCATTCCGGGCAATGACGACCTGCGTCGGTGGAAAATACCAGGCCACCAAGGGCGGCGAAGGATGCGGCTTTTTTGGCCACCGGCAATCCTCTTGGGAGGACAAAGACTGATCGCAACCTTGGGCAAGGTTATCGACCGCGAAGCCCCACTCAGGCAGGGGCAGCGCTACTGAGCCGGGCACTGCCGGTTCAGCTTGAAAAGGTCGCGCAGTGTAACGGCAAAAAGCCGACTTGCTAAGAGCCAATCGGCGCCAATTTACAGCTCTTTTGCGACGTCATCCCCTTGGGCGCGAAGATAGCGCTTCAGGGCTGCCAAAGAGTCCGGGCAGTACGGTTTTTGCTGGATTTCCAGCAGGACCTGATCGATCGGGATAAAGCGCGCTTCCAGCACCTCTTCCGGTTGCAGGATCAATGGGCCGTCCCACACCGCCGAAAACGCCGAACACCAGAGCCGGTTGCCGGTGTCCTCGAAGAAAAAGTGATCGTGGGCGGTCAGTTCCACACCGCTCACCCCCAGCTCTTCTTCCAGCTCACGGGCCGCCGATTCGGCGTAGGTCTCGGTGGCCAGCACCATGCCGCCGGCCGCCACGTCCCAATAACCGGGATAAATCGCTTTGCTCAGGGTCCGCCGGTGAACGCACAGCTCACCGGCAGAATTGAACAGCATGATGTAGGTGCCGCGCCCGATCAGCCCACGCTCACGCAGGTCGGAGCGCACCAGGGCGCCGAGCAGGTTGTCCTGCTCGTCGACCCAGGCGATCTGTTCGGCATCGGAGGCCGCGCGGTGGGCGGCCTCTTTAGCGCTATCTACCATGACTCAGCCCTGATTGAGCAGTTGACGCAAGTCGATCACCGCGGCGTTGGCCCGGGAGATGTAATTGGCCATGACCAGCGAGTGGTTGGCCAGCACACCGAAGCCGCTGCCGTTGAGGATCATCGGGCTCCAGACCGGCTCTTGCGAAGCCTCCAGCTCACGGATGATCTGGCGCACGCTGACCGTGGCGTTTTTCTTCGCCAGCACATCGGCGAAGTCGACTTCGATGGCGCGCAGCAGATGGGACAATGCCCAGGCCTGACCACGGGCTTCGTAGAACACGTTATCGATCTGCATCCACGGGGTTTCAACGACTTCTTCGTCAACCTGCGGCACCTGACCGAGCGCCGGGACTTCGGTTTTCAGCGCAGTGTTGAGCTTGACCCGGCCAACGCTGGCCGACAGCCGTTGCGACAGCGAGCCCAGACGAGTCCCGACATCACCCAGCCAGTTGTTCAGGTTGTCGGCACGGGCGTAGAACAGCGCGCTCTTCTGGTCAGGCCCCGACAGACGTGCCTGATAGCGGCTCAGGGAGTTGATGCCCTCCTGATACTCGGACTCACTGGATGGCAGCACCCAGCTCTTGTTGTCGAAGTTGAAGCGCGGCTCGGCCTTGGCCAGGTCGGCGTCTTCGGCGGACTGCGACTGGGAACGGGCGAAGTCTTTACGCAGCGCACGGCTCAGGTCGCGGACCTGGACCAGCACGCCATATTCCCAGCTCGGCATGTTGTCCATCCACAGGCCCGGCGGGAAACGGTCGTTGGAAATATAGCCACCCGGTTTGGTCAGCAAGGTACCGGCGACAGTCTTGAGAGTTTCCACCGTGGTGTACCCGACCACCATCTGCTTGCCTTCTTTCTCGGCTGCCACCTGGGCATTTTGCTGAACCGGAAAGAGCGCGGGCTCCTGGCTCCAGTACCAGCCCAGCGCGATAGCCACCAACAGGTAAAGGCAAATCAGAGTGGCCAGCGCCCGACTGAACAACAGGCCACCAAAATAACTGCGGGTGGCCGATTTCGGTTCAGCGGCACGCTCAGGCGCGCTGCCCGTGCGGTTCTTCCAGTCCAGCATGGCGATATCCTTTCAATCACTTGAGTTCATCGGTTCGACTACAACCCTACGCCATCGTGCCTCATTTGCCGCACATTAAATCCTGAGGGACACAGCGAACACACAATGACTGCAATCGAGCCGCCACTATAAATGAAGCACAGCGTTGAGCCTATGCGACCAGTCGGTCGGGAACTGAATGATGTCGCTTTGCAGATTATTGACGTAGGACACTCATGCAATTGAAAAGAGGTGCTAGCATAGAGCCACCAGTCGATCTCAGCATGCACCCTAACTAGTAGTCAGGATATGACCGAGCCAGAAGACCCCAGCCGTGAGCGCCTCAAGCACCACTTTGCCCAGCGGGTAATTCATCAGGCACGTCAGATTCTTGAGATATGGCAACGCCTGCAGCGCAACGAATGGTCCACCACCGACTTGTCGGAGCTGAGCGAGGCCAATCTGCGCCTGCTGCGCTTTGCCGAACGTTTCGAACAACCGGAACACACCCTGCTGGCCCGTCATATCGGCCAGTCGCTGGAGGCCGTCGACGCCAATCGCGGACGCCTGAGCAGCGGATTGATCACCGACCTCAACCGCCTGATGCAGCGCTTGTCCCGCACCGGCCTGCGCCATGGCGATCAGCTCGAACACACCTTTCTGCCACCGCTGCGCAAACCGATCTACGTGATGTTGCAGGATCACGACCGGGCTGAACGGCTGGCCAAGCAACTTGAATTCTTCGGGCTCAGCGCCCAATCCCTGGGCAGTGTCGCCGCGTTCCGCGCCTCGATGGTCGAGCGGTTGCCGGCGGCGATTGTCATGGACGTCGACTTCAGTGGCGCCGGCATCGGCCTGAAACTGGCGGCCGAAGCCCAGCAAGGCCTTGAGCAGCCCTTGCCGCTGTTGTTTTTCAGCCTGCACGAAACCGATACCCCGACCCGCCTCGCCGCCGTGCGCGCCGGTGGCCAGGAGTTTCTCACCGGCACCCTCGAAGCCTCGAGCCTGCTGGAAAAGATCGAAGTGCTGACCTGCGTCGCCCAGTACGAACCTTATAAAGTGCTGATCATCGACGACTCCCGCGCACAGGCCTTGCACACCGAACGCCTGCTCAACAGCGCCGGGATCGTCACACGGACCTTGATCGAACCGATCCAGGCCATGGCCGAACTGGCGGATTTCCAGCCTGACCTGATCATCCTCGACATGTACATGCCGGCCTGCACCGGTACGGAACTGGCCAAGGTGATCCGCCATAACGACCGCTATGTCAGCGTGCCGATCATTTATCTGTCGGCCGAAGACGATCTGGACAAGCAGCTCGACGCCATGAGTGAGGGCGGCGACGACTTCCTGACCAAACCGATCAAGCCGCGACACCTGATCACCACCGTGCGCAACCGTGCGGCGCGGGCGCGCAATCTGAAAGCGCGGATGGTGCGCGACAGCCTGACCGGTTTGTACAACCACACCCATATTCTGCAGCTGCTCGAAGACTGTTCATTCCGTGCCCGTCGCGAAAACAAGCCGCTGAGCTTTGCGATGCTCGACATCGACCACTTCAAACGGGTCAACGACAGCCACGGCCATCCCATGGGCGACCGGGTGATCAAGAGTCTGGCGCTGTTCCTCAAGCAACGGTTGCGCAAGACTGACTTCATCGGCCGTTACGGCGGTGAAGAGTTCGCCATCGTCATGCCGGACACCGATATTGAATCGGCCTACAAGGTGCTCGATGAAATCCGTCAGCGCTTTGCCGAAATTCACTACCCCGCCCAGCCACAGGACCTCTGGTGCACCTTCAGTGCCGGCGTCGTAGAGCTGCACGAAGGCTCCGACAGCCTGATGATGGCCACACAGGCAGACGAGGCGCTGTACCGCGCCAAGGACGCCGGACGCAACCGCGTGCAAGCCGCGCGGGAGTCAAAGCAAAGTGCCACTTTTTCATCGGAATCGACCGATTCGGTCATAACGCTGTAACAGAAACGCAATAACTTCAGGCACTTACCATTCTGCCGTTGGTAGTCCGCAATGCGCCTGAAGCTGTTGACCAATCTCAATACCCTCCTTCTGGTCGCCGTGTGCGTGGCCCTCGGCGCTACCCTCTGGTGGTCGCAAAAAGCCCTGGAGCGCCCCTATCTGTTGATGGAGCGTTACCTGGGCCTGTCCCAGCAGTTTCAAAATGAAGTGGCGCGCAACGTCGAGGATTACCTGGCCAGCGGCGATGCCCTGCGCCTGAGCAGCGCCAGCCAGGCCATCGACAGCCTGCAAAAGGAGCTCGGCGAATTACCTCCGAGCCTGGCCGATACCTTGCACCCCAGCCTGTCGAACCTGGAAGAGTTCAGCAAGACGGACTTGCTGGCTGCCGGCAAACTCGCCGGCGATCCACAAGCCCTGCTGCTGCAAGCCGAGCGCGAGCTCGGCGCCAGTCTCGATCAGCTCAGCCGGTACGCCAGCGGCAACGCAGCGTACCTTACGCCCCTGCTCGAGGCCGCCCAGCATCTGGGCAAGCTGTCGCTGGCCCGGGACAAACTGGTCAGCAGCGGGCGCAGCGAACTGGCCGCCGATGTCGAGCGCGAAGTCGCCAGCATCCGCGTTCAAGCTGAACAATTGAACAGCTTGCCGCTGCTGGGGGTGACTGCCAGCAGTGAATCGAACACCGATGACTTCTCCGCCATGATGGGCCTGGAGAACACCGAGAAAGCCGTCGCCGAAGACGCCGGTGTCAGCCTCAAGCGTGAACTCAATAGCCTGCTCACCCGCTACCCGGCTGAACTGGCACGCACGCGCGAGCAGATCCAGAAACGCGCCGACCTCAGCGCCGCGACTCACTTGAAAATCACCGCCGTGCAGCAGGCCATCGCCGGGCTGGAACCGGTAGTGCGCGCCCAGCACGGGCAAATCCAGGGCGAAGTGCGGCTGATGCAGGGCGTGATGATCGGGCTGATTCTGCTGATCGCCTTGCTCATTGATACCTTGCAGCGACGCCTGGCCCGAACCCTGACCAATCTGGCACCAGCCCTTTCGATCTGGGCCGAGGGCGACTTCAGTCGCGACATTCAACTGGGTGCGACCAACCGCGAACTGCATGACATTCAAGCCTCGCTCAATCGCTTGCGTGCCTATCTGGTTGATCTGGTGGGGACCATTCGCCTCAATGCCGAGCAAGTCGCCGGCAGCAGCCGGACGCTGGCCGAATTGAGCAATGACCTGCACAGCGGCGCCGAGCATCAGGCCGGCGACACTGCGTTGATCCGCGACTCTCTCGGTGAACTCGAGGCGACGATTCAACAAGTCGCCGGTGATGCCAGCCAAGCCGCGGACGCCAGTCGTCATGCAGGGTTGGCGGTGGAACATGGTCAGAAGGTCATCGGCCTGAGCCTCACCGGGCTGCATGCGCTGGTGGGTGAAGTGCAAGGCAACGCGCAGATGATCGAACATCTGGCCGAAGAGTCGGCGACCATCGGCGGCGTGCTGACGGTAATTCGTTCGATTGCCGACCAGACCAACCTGCTGGCGCTGAATGCCGCCATCGAGGCGGCCCGCGCCGGGGAGATGGGCCGGGGATTTGCGGTGGTGGCCGAAGAGGTTCGTTCACTGGCGCAGCGCACCGCCGGTGCCACCTCCGAAATTCAGACGCTGATCGCCGGCCTGCAAACCGCCGCGCGACAATCGGTCGAAGGCATGCGCGCCCAAGTCGAACACGCCGAAGCCACGGCCAACCAGGCCCAGGCCGCCGACGGTGCATTGGATAAAATCGTCGGAGCGATCCAGACCATTTCCGACACCGCCGTGCGCATCGCCGATGTCACTGCCCAGCAGAGCGGCGCTGTCAGCGAAATCCGCGATCACAGTGAGCGGATTCATCAATTGGGTGGGGATAACTTGCTGAGGATTGGTGAAGGGCGCAGCCAAGGCGAACATTTACTGACATTGGGTGGGCAGTTGCATACAGCGGTGCAGGCATTTCGGGTTTAAGGGTTCGGGCCTGAACGCTACCAACGAGCAAGATTATCGACACCTGAGTTCTTGTATGAAAACTCCTGTTTATCTATACGGTGCTTTTAGTCATCGTTTTGATGCTAGAGTTTAGCGCTTCAATCAATCGAGCGTGCACAGGAGTGCCCCGTGATAGTTCCAACGTCGCCCCCTGGTGTATCAACGCCCGATACAGGAACTACTCAAAAAACTGCATACACAATCGTCGCCTCCTCCCTGCTAGTTGTATGCTTGGCTTACATCGGCTGGACATGGCTCATGTCTTCCGGCAACCCGGTGCTGACCGATGTAGTACTCAAACTGCCCCTTGGCGAAAACAGCTTCATCTACGGCGTCAAGGATGATCGAGGCGGAGCAACAGTACCGTTCAGCTATCGATACTATGTCTATCGCGAACTGACATCCAACGAGCAAATAGCGTCTGAACTCAAGACCGCTGGTCCGTTTTTAGTCACCCGAGATCCAGCCATAAAGGTCGATATCCAAGGTTCAACTATCAATGTATCGACCAACCAGGAAGTCTACGAGTATCACAGCAGCACGCTGTTTCGACATACCAACAGTAACCACTACACCCCTGTAACAATCAACTTGTGTAAACACTCCAGCGATCAACCAACAAAGTAAGCCCGAAGCCTGACTGAAACACCTCCCTGCAGGAGCTGCCGAAGGCTGCGATCATTTGATGTTGATCCTGGCGGCGGATCGAGCGTTGAAGATCAAAGTCAAGATATCGCAGCCTTTGGCAGCGCCTACGGGAGATCGGCGTAGTCGCATACATTGCACACTCAGCTATCATGCCCGCACCTCCAATACGCGAGATTGTCATGCGCCGTTTGCTCTGCCTGCTGTTTTTAGTGCTCGCCCTCCCGGCCTCCGCCGCCGGGCTGCTGGACAGTCGGCCCAGTTCCACCCTGGGTTCGATCAACAACAGCACCGACTTCCTGCCGGTGCGCGAAGCCTTTCAGTTGAGCCTGGTAGAAAGTACGCCGCAATCGATCAAGCTGCGTTTCGTCGCCACCGAGGGTTACTACCTCTATCGCCATCGCTTCCAGTTTCGCGCAGATCCGGCCGACGTTGGCCTCGGCGCGGCTCAACTGCCCAAGGGCGAACAGAAGCACGATGAATACTTCGGCGATGTCGAGGTTTACCACGGCATTCTCGACGTAGAACTGCCACGCACCGATTCCCGCGCCTTTACGCTGGCCGTGACCTATCAAGGCTGCGCCGACAAAGGCCTGTGCTACCCGCCCGAAACCGAACGCCTGAGTATTGATGGCAGCGGTGCCACGACCACAGCCTGGGGCTGGCGCGAACTGGCGCTGTTCTTCCTCGCAGGCCTCGGGCTGACCTTCACCCCCTGTGTGCTGCCGATGCTGCCGATCCTCTCCGGGGTGGTCCTGCGCGGACAGATCGGCGGTTTACGTGGTTTCAACCTGTCGCTGGCTTATGTGCTGCCGATGGCCATCTGCTTCGCCCTGCTGGGTGCCTTGATGGGCATGTTCGGCGCACAGCTTAATCTTCAGGCGCGCTTGCAATCGGCCTGGGTGCTGGTGCCGTTCGCGCTGTTTTTCGCAGTGTTTGCCTTGGCGATGTTCGGGGTGTTCGAACTGAAACTGCCCTACGCCATCAGCAGCCGCCTGGACCGGATCGCCGGGCGCACCGAAGGTGGCTCACTGTGGGGCGCGGCGGTGCTGGGCGTGGTGTCGAGCCTGCTGGTTTCGCCTTGCGTCTCGGCGCCCCTGGCCGGTGCGCTGCTATACATCAGCGCCAGCGGCGATGCCTTGGGCGGCGGATTGAAACTGTTCATGCTTGGCCTGGGCATGGGCGCGCCACTGTTGCTGGTGGCAACCGGCGGCGCGGCCTGGCTGCCGAAAAGCGGGCCGTGGCTGATCTACGTGAAAAACGCGATTGGTGTGCTCTTGCTGGGGCTGGCGATCGGTTTGCTCAGCCGAGTATTGCCGGGCCAGATCACCTTGCTGTTGATCGGCTTGCTCGCCGGTGGCGTCGGTTTGTTCATGGGCGCGCTGGAGTTTGTCTATAAGCCGCCGAGGAAACGCCTGGGGCAATTGCTGGGGATGTTTCTGCTGTTTTATGCACTGGCCTGTTGGTACGGCGCGTTCAGCGGTCAGTCCGATCCATTCAACCCCATTGGCCAGCCGCGCCTCGTCGCCAGCAACGAGCAGCAAACGCCAATCGCCAGCACCTGGCAAACCATCAGCACTCCAGCCGAACTGGATCGCGTCCTCGCCGAAGCCAAATCCTCCGGCACGCCGCTGCTGCTCGACTGGTACGCCGACTGGTGCATCAGTTGCAAAGTCATCGAACACCAAGTGCTCAACGATGCCAACGTCGTCGAACGCCTCAAAGGCTATCGACTGATCCGCTTCGACATCACCGCCAGTAACACCGAACAGCGCGCCCTGCTCGACCGCTACAAGCTGTTTGGCCCTCCGGCGCTGATGTTTTTCGGCAGGGACGGCGTCGAACGCACCGATGTGCGAGTGATCGGCGAGATAAACGCCACGGACTTCGCCGAACGTGTTGCGAAAGCAAATGACCGGATTTAATCACCCGGTCACATATTTCGCGCAAACATCGGCCATCGTGCTGCCTATTGCATAGAACTGGACAGTCACAAAGGCTTTGCGGCATAGTCGCCGGGTTCTGACAATTGCACACGGATAACAGAGGAGCAGCAGATGGCGACCCTATTGGTTTTGCACGGCCCTAACCTGAACCTGCTCGGCACCCGGGAACCGGGCGTCTACGGTGCAACCACCCTGGCGCAAATCAACCAGGACCTGGAACAGCGGGCGCGCAATGCCGGCCACCATTTGCTTTACCTGCAAAGCAACGCCGAGTACGAATTGATCGACCGCATCCACGCTGCTCGCGACGAAGGTGTGGACTTCATTCTGATCAATCCAGCAGCTTTTACGCATACAAGTGTCGCATTACGTGACGCGCTGCTGGCGGTGAGCATCCCATTCATCGAAGTGCATTTGTCCAACGTGCACAAACGCGAACCTTTCCGCCATCACTCTTACTTCTCCGATGTAGCGGTGGGAGTGATCTGCGGCCTTGGCGCCAGCGGTTATCGACTGGCCCTGGAGGCTGCACTAGAGCAGCTTGAAAGACAGGCAACGGCTTGAACAACAAGCGTTAAACGCCCCTGACCGACCCTTGGGAGTTGATGATTCATGGATATCCGTAAAGTTAAGAAACTGATCGAATTGCTGGAAGAGTCCGGCATCGACGAGCTTGAGATCAAGGAAGGCGAAGAGTCCGTACGCATCAGCCGTCACAGCAAGACGCCGGCTCAGCAGTACTACGCACCGGCTCCAATGCATGCACCGGCACCTGCGCCAGTTGCTGCTGCAGCTCCAGCTGCCGCTGCGCCTGCGGCTCCAGCTGCACCTACGCTGAACGGCTCCGTTGCCCGTTCGCCGATGGTCGGTACTTTCTATCGCAAATCTTCGCCGTCCTCGCCGTCCTTCGTTGAAGTCGGCCAGACCGTGAAGAAAGGCGACACCCTGTGCATCGTCGAAGCCATGAAGATGATGAACCACATCGAAGCTGAAGCCAGCGGTGTGATCGAATCCATCCTCGTCGAAGACGGCCAGCCGGTTGAGTACGACCAACCGCTGTTCACCATCGTTTGAATCGCGGAGAGCCTTTGATGACTGCGAAGTTGGAAAAAGTTCTGATCGCCAACCGCGGTGAGATCGCCCTGCGGATTCTGCGTGCCTGCAAGGAAATGGGCATCAAGACCGTCGCCGTTTACTCCAAGGCCGACAAAGAGCTGATGCACCTGGGCCTGGCAGACGAATCCGTCTGCATCGGTCCGGCCTCCGCCGCGCACTCTTACCTCCACATTCCGGCCATCATCGCCGCCGCCGAAGTGACCGGCGCTACCGCCATTCACCCAGGCTACGGTTTCCTTGCGGAAAACGCCGACTTTGCCGAACAGGTCGAGAACTCCGGTTTCGCGTTCATTGGCCCGAAAGCCGACACCATCCGCCTGATGGGCGACAAGGTATCGGCCAAGCACGCCATGATCGCCGCTGGCGTTCCAACCGTTCCGGGTTCCGACGGCCCACTGCCTGAAGACGAAGAAACCGCTCTGCGCATTGGTCGCGAAGTCGGTTATCCGGTGATCATCAAAGCCGCTGGCGGCGGTGGTGGTCGTGGCATGCGCGTGGTGCACAAAGAAGAAGACCTGATCTCCTCGGCGAAACTGACCCGCTCCGAAGCGGGCGCAGCGTTCGGCAACCCGATGGTCTATCTGGAAAAATTCCTGACCAACCCACGTCACGTGGAAGTTCAGGTGCTTTCCGACGGTCAGGGCCACGCCATCCATCTGGGCGACCGCGACTGCTCGCTGCAACGTCGTCACCAGAAGGTTCTCGAAGAAGCGCCGGCACCGGGCATCGACGAGAACGCGCGCGAGGAAGTCCTCGCCCGCTGCGTCAAGGCTTGCATCGACATCGGCTACCGTGGCGCCGGCACTTTCGAGTTCCTGTACGAGAATGGCCGCTTCTACTTCATCGAGATGAACACTCGTGTCCAGGTAGAACACCCGGTATCGGAAATGGTCACCGGCATCGACATCGTCAAGGAGATGCTCAGCATCGCCGCCGGCAACAAGCTGTCGTTCACCCAGGATGACGTGGTCATCCGTGGTCACGCGCTGGAATGCCGGATCAACGCCGAAGACCCGAAAACGTTCATGCCGAGCCCAGGCACGGTCAAGCATTTCCACGCACCAGGCGGCAACGGCGTTCGCGTCGACTCGCATCTGTACAGTGGCTATGCCGTTCCGCCGAACTACGATTCGTTGATCGGCAAGCTGATCACCTACGGCGCAACCCGTGACGAAGCCATGGCGCGCATGCGCAATGCGCTCGACGAAATCGTTGTCGACGGGATCAAGACCAACATCCCGCTGCACCGCGATCTGACCCGCGACGAAGGCTTCTGCAAAGGAGGTGTGAACATTCACTACCTCGAGCACAAGCTGGCTGGCGAAAAGCACTAAGCTTCAGCCGGAACATGACAAGGCCGCCTTCGGGCGGCTTTGTTGTTTCTGGGGATTTCATCCAAATTGAAGCAACACACATAACCTGTGGGAGCGGGCTTGCTCGCGAAAGCGGTCTGTCAGTCACATCAATGCTGGATGTGCCGACGCCTTCGCGAGCAAGCCCGCTCCCACAAACGCTCCGCGCTCGCGTAAACTTACGCGCTTCTCGCAGCCCGCCAGGCTGCAATCCATATTTTTCAAAGGTGCCCGCCATGCCTTGGCTGCAAGTCCGTCTCGCCATCAGCCCAGAACAAGCCGAAACCTACGAAGACGCTTTCCTTGAAGTGGGCGCCGTGTCGGTGACCTTCATGGACGCCGAAGATCAGCCGATCTTCGAGCCGGAACTCAACACCACCCCGCTGTGGTCGCACACGCACCTGCTGGCCCTGTTCGAAGGCGGCACCGACGCAGCCAGCGTGCTGGCCCACCTCGAGTTGCTGACCGGCAGCCCGCTGCCCGAGCATCACAGCGAAGTGATCGAAGACCAGGACTGGGAACGCAGCTGGATGGACGGCTTCCAGCCGATGCGCTTCGGCCAGCGCCTGTGGATTGTCCCGAGCTGGCACGCCGCTCCTGAGCCTGACGCAGTGAACCTGCTGCTGGACCCGGGCCTGGCGTTCGGCACTGGCACTCATCCGACTACCGCGCTGTGCCTGGAATGGCTCGATAGCCAGGACCTGAAAGACTGCAACGTGCTGGATTTCGGCTGTGGCTCGGGGATTCTGGCGATTGCTGCCCTGTTGTTGGGTGCCAAACAAGCCGTCGGTACCGATATTGATGTGCAGGCCCTTGAGGCTTCCCGCGACAACGCCGGGCGCAACAACATTGCCGACGAGCTGTTCCCGCTCTATCTGCCGGAAGATTTGCCGCAGGTTAAAGCCGACGTGCTGGTGGCCAACATTCTTGCCGGCCCACTGGTCTCCCTGGCGCCGCAACTGTCCAGCCTGGTCAAGCCCGGCGGACGCCTGGCGCTGTCGGGCATCCTCGCCGAACAGGGCGAAGAGGTCGCTGCCGCTTATGCCCGGGACTTCGATCTGGATCCGATCGCCAATCGCGACGGCTGGGTACGCATCACTGGCCGTCGGCGCTAGAATGAGCGTCTGCATAAACCGGATTGCCGCATGACCGATAGCTTCGTCACCCAGTGCCCCCATTGCCAAACCAGCTTCCGCGTCAGCCATGCTCAGTTGAGCGTGGCCCGTGGGATGGTTCGTTGCGGCTCATGCTTGCAGGTGTTCAACGCCGCCAGGCAGTTGCTCGAGCAACGGGCCGGAAAGGAAGCGGTAAAACCGGTTGCATCGGCGCCTGTAGAACCTACCGTGCAGCGGGCCATCAGCCAAAAGCAATGGACCGCTGCCGAAATGGATCTGGACAGCCTGGACCTGGACGAAGAACTCGCCCGGCTCGAACAGCGGGAAATCCAGCCGACGACGGAGTTCGGTCGCCCTCGCGAAGACAGCCTCAGCGCTCGTCGCGACAGCGTCGAGCACGACGAAGCCCCTTGGTCCGACAGCCTCTTCAGTGAATCGGCCGCCGATCGCGCGCAAGCCGCCGACATGCAGGCGCCCGAACCCATGGTCGAGCCGACGATCGAGCCGAGCAAACACTCGCGCACCGAGCCTTCGCTGTCCCTGGAGCCTGCGGCGCTGGACGATGAGCCCGAAATACAGCAATTGCGCCTGCACGACCCGCTCGACGCCCCGATCCCCTTTGGCAGCCTGTCGGCGAAAACCGATGACGATGAGATTGACGACGACCTGCCCTCGGTCGAGCCCCTGCGCAAGCGACGCGAACGCAGCGAACCGGCCCTGCGCGCTGAAGCACTGCAGGATCTGACCGACGACCCGTTGCAACTGGATTGGCAAAAGCGCCGCTCCCCCTGGGGTCGGCGCTTTTTCTGGTTGTTGCTGATCCTGCTCGGCGCCGCCGGCCTCGTCGGCCAATACGTCGCCTATCACTTCGATGAACTGGCGCGCCAGGACCAGTACCGTCCGTGGTTCCAGCAACTGTGCCCACACATCGGCTGCACAGTGCCGTCCAAGGTCGACATCGCGAAAGTCAAAAGCAGCAATCTGGTGGTCCGCAGTCACCCGGACTTCAACGGTGCGCTGGTGGTCGATGCCATCATCTACAATCGCGCGACCTTCTCCCAGCCGTTCCCGCTGCTGGAGCTGCGCTTTGCCGACCTCAACGGCCATCTGATCGCCAGCCGTCGCTTCAAGCCCGGCGAGTACCTCAACGGCGACCTCGAAGGCATGGCGGAAATGCCACCGCAAACGCCGATCCACATCGCCCTGGACATTCTCGATCCAGGCCCCAAAGCGGTGAACTACAGTCTGAGCTTCCACTCCCCCGAGTGAAACACGCAAGCGTTACAGGCTTGACGGCGGTTTCCTGACCTTGGCCGTCAAACCAAACTGCTGGCGATAACAGAATAACTGTTCAGATTTTGTTCAATTCAGCCTTTATCCGGTCATCGAGAGCGGGTATCATGCCAACCCTTTTTCGAACTCTCATGATCCGGCCCCACAACAGGGAAGTCCTATGTCGGCGGTACGCATCGGTCCATATACATTGCACAACGGCTTGATCCTCGCCCCCATGGCGGGCGTCACCGACCAGCCCTTTCGTCAGCTGTGCAAACGTCTGGGCGCAGGACTTGTAGTCTCGGAAATGGTCACCAGCGACATGAGCTTGTGGAACACCCGCAAATCGCGGATGCGCATGATCCACGAAGGTGATCCCGAGCCCCGCTCGGTACAGATCGCCGGTGGTGATGCGCAGATGCTGGCGGATGCGGCCCGGGCCAACGTCGAACTGGGTGCACAGATTATTGACATCAACATGGGCTGTCCGGCGAAGAAGGTCTGCAACAAGGCTGCCGGCTCCGCACTGTTGAAAGATGAAGCATTGGTGACCGAGATCCTGCAGGCCGTGGTGGCTGCGGTCGATGTGCCGGTCACCCTGAAGATCCGCACCGGCTGGGACCGGGCGAACAAGAACGGTCTGACGGTGGCGAAGATCGCCGAACAGGCAGGCATTACGGCGTTGGCGGTGCATGGCCGCACCCGTGCCGATCTGTACACAGGGGAAGCCGAGTACGACACCATCGCCGCGATCAAGCAGGCGGTGTCGATTCCGGTCTTCGCCAATGGCGATATCGATTCGCCCGAGAAGGCCCGGTACGTGCTCGACGCGACCGGTGCCGATGGCCTGTTGGTGGGTCGGGCTGCCCAGGGGCAGCCATGGATTTTTCGTGAGATCGACCATTATCTGCGTACCGGCGAAAAGCTCCCGGCACCGGAACTGATCGAGGTGGAATGCATTCTGCTTGAGCATCTGGCCGCGCTGCATGCCTTCTATGGCGACGTCATGGGCGTGCGCATAGCTCGCAAGCATGTGGGCTGGTATCTCGCAACCTTGCCGGGCGCCAGGGAGTTTCGCGCCCACTTCAATCGTTTGGAAGATACGGAAGCACAATGCGCCTACGTTCGGGGCTTCTTCGCCGAACGTTACAAGAGCCTGACAGGGGACGGAGAAGGGGTGGCCGCATGACGATGATGACCGAGACTTTAGTGAGTGGAACAGCACCCGTGAGCGACAACGTGAATTTGAAACAGCACCTCAATACACCAAGCGAAGAAGGTCAGACCCTTCGCGGAAGTGTCGAAAAGGCGCTGCACAATTATTTCGCCCACCTTGAGGGCGCTGCCGTCACGGATGTGTACAACCTGGTGCTCTCCGAAGTCGAGGCTCCCCTGCTCGAATGCGTGATGAACTACGTCAAGGGCAACCAGACCAAGGCCAGCGAGCTGCTCGGACTGAACCGTGGCACCCTGCGCAAGAAACTCAAGCAGTACGATTTGCTGTAAGCATTCAATCAAACCAGAAAGGCGCCCGCGTAAAACCGGTCGCCTTTTTTGCTGACTCCTTTGCTTTTGATGGAAATTGAAATGACCGACCAGACTACCCGCCTGCCGATCCGCCGCGCCTTGATCAGCGTTTCCGACAAGACCGGGATCCTTGAATTCGCCAAAGAACTCGAAGCCCTGGGCGTAGAGATCCTCTCCACCGGCGGGACATTCAAGCTGCTGCGCGACAACGGCGTTGCCGCAGTGGAAGTCGCGGATTACACCGGTTTCGCAGAAATGATGGACGGTCGGGTGAAAACCCTGCACCCGAAAATCCATGGCGGGATCCTCGGTCGTCGCGGTATCGACGACGCCATCATGAACGAGCACGGCATCAAGCCGATCGATCTGGTCGCGGTCAACCTCTACCCGTTCGAAGCCACCATCAACAAGCCAAGCTGCGACCTGCCGACCGCTATCGAGAACATCGACATCGGCGGCCCGACCATGGTTCGTTCGGCGGCAAAAAATCACAAAGACGTGGCCATCGTGGTGAATGCCAGCGATTACGCCAGCGTCCTGGAAAACCTCAAGGCCGGTGGCCTGACCTACGCTCAGCGTTTCGACCTGATGCTCAAGGCCTTTGAACACACCGCCGCCTACGACGGCATGATCGCCAACTACATGGGCACCGTGAACCAGGCCGCTGAAACCCTCAGCACCGAAGGTCGCTGCGAATTCCCGCGCACTTTCAACAGCCAGTTCATCAAGGCTCAGGAAATGCGTTACGGCGAGAACCCGCACCAGAGCGCGGCGTTCTACGTTGAAGCCAAGCCTGCCGAAGTCGGTATCGCCACCGCGACCCAACTGCAAGGCAAAGAGCTGTCGTACAACAATGTGGCCGACACCGACGCCGCGCTGGAATGCGTGAAGAGCTTCGTCAAGCCGGCTTGCGTCATCGTCAAGCACGCCAACCCGTGCGGCGTGGCCGTGAGCCCGGACGCCGAAGGCGGCATCCGTCAAGCCTACGAACTGGCCTACGCCACCGACACCGAGTCGGCGTTCGGCGGCATCATCGCGTTCAACCGCGAGCTGGATGCTGAAACCGCCAAGGCCATCGTCGAGCGTCAGTTCGTCGAAGTGATCATCGCCCCGTCCGTCAGCGCAGAAGCCCGCGCCATCGTGGCAGCCAAGGCCAACGTACGCCTGCTGGCCTGCGGCGAGTGGTCGGCTGACCGCGTTCCGGCCTGGGACTACAAACGCGTCAACGGCGGTTTGCTGGTACAGAGCCGCGACATCGGCATGATCGGCAGCGAAGACCTGAAAGTGGTGACCAAGCGCGCGCCAACCGAACAGGAAATCAACGACCTGATCTTCGCCTGGAAAGTTGCCAAGTACGTCAAGTCCAACGCCATCGTCTATGCCAAGAACCGTCAGACCATCGGTGTCGGCGCCGGCCAGATGAGCCGCGTGAACTCCGCGCGTATCGCCGCGATCAAGGCTGAACACGCAGGCTTGCAAGTGCAGGGCGCGGTCATGGCGTCGGATGCATTCTTCCCGTTCCGTGATGGTATCGACAACGCGGCCAAGGTCGGCATCACTGCGGTGATCCAGCCGGGCGGCTCGATGCGTGATAACGAAGTGATTGCTGCTGCCGACGAAGCCGGTATCGCCATGGTGTTCACCGGCATGCGCCACTTCCGTCACTAAGTACGACGATCAACTGTGGGCACTGGCTTATGTGGGAGCTGGCTTGCCTGCGATGCAGGCAACTCGGTGCTTCAGTCATACCGAGTTGATGCCATCGCAGGCAAGCCAGCTCCCACAGTAAAGCGGCCCGACAAGTTCTCCAGAATTAGCGTCATCCGAGGTTTTTGAAATGAATGTTTTGATCATTGGCAGCGGTGGCCGTGAACACGCCCTGGCCTGGAAAGTGGCTCAGGATCCGCGCGTGCAGAAAGTGTTCGTTGCCCCTGGCAACGCAGGCACCGCCATTGAAGCCAAGTGCGAGAACGTCGCCATCGACGTGCTGGCCCTCGAGCAGCTGGCTGACTTTGCCGAGAAGAACGTTTCCCTGACCATCGTCGGCCCGGAAGTGCCGCTGGTTGCAGGCGTTGTCGATCTGTTCCGCTCCCGCGGCCTGGATTGCTTCGGCCCGACCGCGGGTGCCGCGCAACTGGAAGGCTCAAAAGCCTTCACCAAGGATTTCCTGGCGCGCCACAAGATCCCGACCGCCGACTACCAGAACTTCACGGAGATCGAGCCGGCCCTGGCTTATCTGCGTGAAAAAGGCGCACCGATCGTGATCAAGGCTGATGGCCTGGCCGCCGGTAAAGGCGTGATCGTGGCCATGACATTGGCCGAAGCCGAAGACGCAGTGCGCGACATGCTCGCTGGCAACGCGTTCGGTGATGCCGGTTCCCGCGTGGTCATCGAAGAATTCCTGGACGGCGAAGAAGCCAGCTTCATCGTCATGGTCGACGGCAAGAACGTGCTGCCGATGGCCACCAGCCAGGACCACAAACGCGTTGGCGACGGCGACACCGGTCCGAACACCGGCGGCATGGGCGCTTACTCCCCGGCACCGGTCGTCACGGCCGAAGTCCATCAGCGAGTCATGGACCTGGTGATCTGGCCAACCGTGCGCGGCATGGCGGATGAAGGCAACGTCTATACCGGTTTCCTCTACGCCGGCTTGATGATCGACAAGGCTGGTAACCCAAAAGTTATCGAGTTCAACTGCCGTTTCGGCGATCCTGAGACCCAACCGGTGATGCTGCGTTTGCAGTCGAGCCTGGTGTTGCTGGTTGAAGCGGCCCTGGCGCAAGCGCTGGACAAGGTCGAAGCACAATGGGATCCACGTCCGAGCGTCGGCGTCGTACTGGCCGCTGGCGGTTACCCGGGTGACTACGCCAAAGGCGTCGCCATCAATGGTCTGGATGCAGCCGCGGCACTGGAAGGCAAAGTCTTCCACGCCGGCACTGCACTCAAGGACGGTCAGGTGGTGACGGCCGGTGGTCGGGTGCTGTGCGCAACCGCCATGGGCACCAGCGTCGACGCCGCCCAGCAGCAGGCTTACAAACTGGCGGCTAAAATCGACTGGGAAGGCTGCTTCTATCGTAAGGACATTGGCTACCGCGCCATTGCCCGCGAGCGTGGCGAAAATCAGCAATAAGCCGTCCTTTCGGCCAGGCAAGGGCTTGCAGCCCTTGCCTGACTATTCTGGCGCCGCGCATAGTTATATTCTGGCATCAACCTACGAAGGGATTTCGCCGTGCGCTGGCTCAGGATTGCCATAGGCTTCACCGTCACTCTGCTGACCTTGTTCTGCATGCTCCCGGCCCAGGCCACGCAAGGCAGTGGCTGGGCGGTATTGCTCGACGAGCAGGGCGATTTGCAACTGAGCGATATCCGCTCCAGCCGCTACACCAATCAATTCAGCCCCACCGAGCTCGAACGCCTCACGGCAGCCGGCCCCGAGGGTGCGCTTTGGGTGCGCTTCAGGCTGGCACCCGGCAAACACGAACAGTTGCTGAAGGTGTTCGCACCCGACCTGTCGCACCTCAATCTATATGTGCTCGACGGCGACCAGCTGATCGATCAATTGAATACCGGCACCGGGCAGCCGCAGACTGAGCGTCCCCTGCCCAGCAGCGACTTCATGTTGCCGCTGCCACAAAGCGACAAAACCCTCGACGTCTACCTGCGACTGGTCTCGGAACACCAGTTGCGGCCTTACATCACCCTGCAATCGGCAGTCATGAGCGCAGCCACTCAGAACCAGACGCTGATCTACGGTCTGCTCTTTGGCTGTCTGGGGATGCTGATCCTGCATAACCTGACCCGCTACACCTACACCCGCTCGCGCAGCAGTCTCTGGCTGGCAGCGTGCGAAGGGTTGTTGCTGCTCAGCCTGGCACTACTGCTGAACCTAGCCCGACCATGGTTGCCGAACTGGTCCGTCGTGCAGACACCTGGTGCCTATATCGCCTTGCTGTTGACCGCGCCTTGCGGACTGATGTTCGCCTACCGCTTCTTCGCCCCGCTCGGCCCACACCCGCTGAACAAGCTGCTGCTGGGGGATATCCTGTTCATCGTGGCCTGCGGTCTGCTGTTGTTGTTCGTCAACACGCTGCCGCTGAACCTGATCACGTACGCACTGGTTGCCCTGGCCGGCCTGAGCATGTTGTTCGTCAGCGCCCATCACTGGCAGAAAGGTTATCGCCCGGCCCGCCTGTTCGTGGCGGCCATGGTGGTGTTCAACCTCGGCACGTTGATTATCCTGCCGGCACTGCAGGGGCTGACGCTTGTCGCCCCGCAAGGCCTGATCATCACCCTGCTGGTGTTTATCTGTATCAGTGGCCTGTTGATGAGTGTGGCCCTGGGCGAGCGACAGCGCAGCATCACCGAAGACCGTTTCAGCGTCAGTCGCGACCTGGCTGCCAGCAATGCCGAAATCAACGCCAAGGCCGAATTCCTGGCGAAGATCAGCCACGAAATCCGCACCCCGATGAATGGCGTGCTGGGCATGACCGAACTGCTGCTGGGCACACCGCTGTCGGTCAAGCAGCGCGACTATGTGCAGACCATCCATAGCGCCGGCAACGAACTGCTGACGTTGATCAACGAAATTCTCGACATCTCCAAGCTCGAGTCCGGGCAGATCGAACTGGACGACGTGCAATTCGACCTCAATGCCCTGATCGAAGATTGCCTGAGCATCTTCCGCGCCAAGGCCGAACAACAGAACATCGAGCTGATCAGCTTTATCCAGCCGCAGGTTCCGCGCGTCATCAGCGGTGATCCGACGCGCCTGCGCCAGACCTTGCTGAGCCTGCTGGAAAACGCCCTGAAAAAAACCGACGAAGGCGAGATTCTGATCGTTGTTGCCCTGGATGAGCGTAGCGCCAAACCGCGGCTGCGCATCGCCGTGCAGGACAGCGGCCAGCCGATGGAAGCTGAAGAACGCGACGCGCTGATGCACGCCGAGCTGCACAGCAAGCACTTCCTTTCGGCCAACAGCCTGGGGGGCAACCTGGGGTTGGTGATTGCCCGTCAGCTGATCCGTTTGATGCAGGGCGAATTCGGCATCAAGAGTGGCGCCAACCAGGGCAGCACATTGTGGCTGACCCTGCCTCTGGACCCGGACCGTCTCGAACATCCGACCTCGGACCTGGACAGCCCGTTGCAAGGCGCACGGGTATTGGTGGTGGACGACAACGACACCTGTCGCAAGGTGCTGGTGCAGCAGTGCAGCGCCTGGGGCCTGAACGTCAGCGCCGTACCGTCCGGCAAGGAGGCCCTGGCGCTGCTGCGCACCAAGGCCCACCTGCGCGATTATTTCGACGTGGTCCTGCTGGACCAGAACATGCCCGGCATGACCGGCATGCAACTGGCCGCCAAGATCAAGGAAGATCCAAGCCTGAACCACGACATTCTGCTGATCATGCTCACCGGCATCAGCAACGCGCCGAGCAAGATCATCGCGCGCAACTCCGGAATCAAGCGCATCCTCGCCAAGCCAGTGGCCGGCTACACCCTCAAGACCACCCTGGCGGACGAACTGAACCAGCGCAACAACGGCCCGGCCACCTCGCAGCACTTGCCCACAGGCCCTACCCTTCCGGTCAAGGTGCCCAGCGATTTCCGCATCCTGGTGGCTGAAGACAACAGCATTTCGACCAAAGTCATCCGCGGCATGCTGGGCAAGCTCAACCTGCAACCGGATACCGCCAGCAATGGTGAAGAAGCCTTGGTGGCAATGAAGGCCCAGCGTTACGACCTGGTGCTGATGGACTGCGAAATGCCGATCCTTGACGGTTTCTCCGCCACCCAGCAATTGCGTGCCTGGGAAGTCGGCAACCAGCGGATTCGCACCCCCGTGGTGGCGTTGACCGCGCACATCCTCGCCGAGCACAAAGAGCGCGCGCGTCAGGCCGGCATGGACGGGCACATGGCCAAACCGGTCGAGCTATCGCAGTTGCGCGATTTGATCGAGCATTGGGTTGCTCAGCGCGATCAGCACAATCGGGCAGCAGCTCACACCCCCTGAGCAGCCTTGTGGTGCGATTCGGTCAGACCCGAAGCGTCGTCGGTCAGGCTCAACATCGCAACCTGGCCCTCAAGTTTTTCCCTGATCTTAAAGGCGACAGCCTCACGCGCAGGACCGTAGAGGACTTCGGACAGATTGGCCCGGGCGTAACGCACGCTGACCGTGCCTCGCACATCCTCGGCCCGATACAGCTGCGCCAGAGGATTGGGGCTTATCTCTAAAGGAGTCTTGAACTCCAGGTACATACTTGTGACCGAGGTTGGCGTTCTCGCCAGAATCACCAGCAGACGCACAACCTTGGGTGGCGCAGTCACTTCAGTCGATTCTTCTGCGGACTCTTTTTGCACGTAACGACGCAGCAAGCTCATTGCAGGTTCAGCGCCCGATACCTTTGCTACCTGTGCCAGTGTTGCGGCAACAACCTGGCCATCGTCTGAAGAGCCTTTGGCTATCGCAGCGGTCATCCATTCGAGAGCAGACTCGCCGCTGTGTTGGGTGACAAGCCTTTCCTCTCGCGCCTTTGTGTGCCGCAGCCAGAAATCATCCAAAACGCTCACATAGGCGTTGTACCAGTCAGCCCCCGGGTCTTTTTCAACCTGTTTATTGGCAACCAATTGCGCCAAGAATACCGAATTGACCAAATCATCATGACCCGCCAACCCATCAGATACAGGAACAATCATGATAGCAGCCCCAACAACCACCACTGCATAAACACAACTCATAGTATTCCCTCGCGAATAAAAAGGGCGGCCGATAATTGGCCGCCCTTATTCATTCAATTAGATGTCATAGTCAGCAATTTTGCCGGCATGCTTGATAAGTATGTTCGCAATAAGTTCACGAGTGGCTTTGGCGACCAGATCATTTTTTTCAAATACGGCTTCACCGCGATACAGTTTCACATTACGAGTATCCACATCCACAAACAGCACTTTGGTCGACGTGTTCCTGCGTAAAAACCGCACTGCACCGAGGGCCATCGTGGCGACACCATTATTTTCGGTGCACGCACCGGCCGCTATCCCGCCTACGCCATGTGTCAACAAGTTTTGCTCATAGACGGTCAGTGCCGTATCGCGCTTTTGCAGGGCGGAAATGGCATCCCCCGCCACTTTCAGCATCAATGCAGTCGTCGGACCAGGCAGCGCAACGCCAGCGACCACCGAGCCAAGAATCTCCAACACCAGTTTGTCCATGCGAACACTGGTCCCGCTGACATACAAGTCGCTGTGGTAAAGGCTGGTGCTCGACCAACCCGCGTTGCCCATGACCTCCTTAAACAGCTCATACCACTCTTTGCCCTGGTAGTCCTGCGGAAATGCCTTGTTCGCTACAAGGGTCGCATACAGATAGGCATTCTGCGCATCCGACCGGTTCTCACCGCTGAGGCCGGCGCTAAAGGACAACACGCCTTCGCCCACAATAGAGGCTTTCGATGGTTCTGCTACATTGTCACCCATCGAAAACATACTACGAGGGCGAATAGTCAACACATCATCAATATCATATTCCCGCAAAGATTTAATACAGTCAGAAATATAACGCTCACTAACGACCAAGTTACTCATAACAGATTCCTTTCCAATATATAAGCAAGCCCCTCATGAACTTGCGAACAAAACAATAACCAATAAAACCAACATCGACAAATACAAACATGTAACACCATATCCAACCACTTGTTAAATCAAGACCACATTCTTAGTCCTAGACAACGCCTACGAAGATGAAAACAACAAAGTCTTTAAAACCGGATACCCACACGCATTTGTCGACTGATAGACTTCGCCTCACCATTCTCTTGCTGCGAGCCGAAACCATGCTCCACGTGTTGTTCAGCGTTTACCTGAAGATGCTGGTGCTCTACAGCCCGTTCTTCGTGTTGTCCTGCTTCATCAGCCTGACCCGCGGTTATTCGCGCAAGGAACAACGTCGCCTGGCCTGGAAAGTGGCGATTGCCACACTGGTTTCCAGCGTCTTGCTGTACCTGTTCGGGCGTGTGATTTTCAGTGTCTTCGGTATCACCGTGGATGCCTTTCGCATCGGTGCCGGCAGCGTGCTGTTCATCTCGGCACTGGGCATGGCCCAGGGCAAGTCGGCGGTGCAGACCGATAACGTGCAGCAAGACGTGACCATCGTCCCACTGACCATCCCCCTGACAGTCGGCCCCGGCACTATCGGCGCCTTGCTGGTGATGGGCGTGAGCCAGCCGCATTGGGACGACAAACTCACGGCCATTCTCAGTATTGCCCTCGCCAGCTTCACCGTTGGCGTGGTGCTGTATTTGTCGAACCGCATCGAACGGATTCTGGGTGACCAGGGGTTGCAGATTGTCAGCCGGTTGATGGGACTGTTCGTGTGCGCTCTGGCGGCACAGATAATCTTCACCGGGGTGAAAGGTTATCTGGTGCCTTAATCGGCCAAGGAGTTCTAAAAAGCTGGTTCTGCGAGCGCCTCGATCTGATAACTCGACATCAGCTCCGTTAGCATTGCGCTGCCCGAAACGCCTTTTTTCCTTAGCAACTCGGTCACTATTTCCGAAACCGCGCGCGATCGATAACCACTGAGCGCAAGGAACACGTCCCCCCGCAACGTCACATCCGATGAGTAAACACCGCGAAAGATCAGACTGTGCCCGCTGTCCAGGCCGTTCATTACCAAGTGTTCATTGACCAGGCTGACCCATAACTGATCCATGATTGAAGCGTCCAGAACCAGCTTCCCCGGAATCAAGGGTGGAAGCTCAAGCGGGTAACGGCAGTCGACGATAACCGATTCAAGTTTCAACCACGCGGCTCGGGTCAGCCGGCTAGTCGTTGCCCCTTGCCCCATTTTGAGCACCAGGATGCTGACATCATCGGCAATCAACGGGATGAGGTCGTCGGCCGTCTTCAGCCCCTCAACCACCAGTACTTCGGCGTTTCGCTGAATATACTCAAGCGGCCCGACCGTAGTTTTTTGCGGATAGGTGTGCAACAAACCATCCTCGATCTGGTGCAGCATCACGTTGGTTTGATGCCGGGTGCCCACCAGTGTGTATTGCGTAGGAAAGGTGGCTTTCGGAATCCGGATCAGTCGTCCGGTCCTGACCACATACCATTGAAGGTAGTCAGGATCTTTGACGGACAGAAAATCGGCGCATCGGACTTGGCTCGCCAGCGCCGCCAGCCGCTCACTCAATGGACCGTCCAGTGCCGCGACCCAGAGGCTGTCCACGCCCGTAATCCGCACCGGTTCGTTGTGCTGTAAATCCATCTCCACGCCTTCGAGAGTCGTCGCCCTCAGACCCGCGCCCTCTACCGTCACGTCGTCAAAAGTCCAGGATGCCCACACCTGCATCGGGGCCGGCAATGCCTCAACTTGTAAAAGTCTGGTGCCTTGGGCAAATGCTGTACTCAAATGTTTCGTATCGATAAAGCGCTGGCTGAAAATCTTGCCCGTTGAAAGATCGAACAACCAGGCGGCCTGATTGTCTGGAGCAATACTCAGTAGGCGTACTTCTTTTCCATGGCCAAGATCCGAGAGCAACAGCCGATCGTCCAGGTACCAGGCGCACAAACCGACGTCTCCCGTAAAGTTGGTCAGGCCAAGGAGAGCGAAACTCGACACCGGATAGCGCGTCGACACTTCCGGCAGTGCGGACCACCACTGGGCTCGATCCTTCAACCAGGTGTCGGTGAGTCCGCCCAATCGAAGCGTGCCATCAGGCATCACATTGAAGAACAGACCGGATTCGGTCAGAGCCAGGTAGCCCTGCTCAACGGCGACAACACCATTCAGGCCCGAGGGTGCAATTTCTGTGGAAGACCATTGCACGCGACCATCCACCATCGATCTTTGCTGTCGCACAAGGCGTCGATCAGGCTGGTCGTAGGTAACAAATACTTCACCCTCGGCACTGGCAGGAACAATCAGTAGAAGATCATTCAGAATCGAACTTTTCCATCCCCGCGCATGGCGACGTCGGGTCGGCGCACGGATGATCAACCCGTCAACCTCTCGGACCCAGACCAGATCGTGCCACTTGTCTTCGAACTGCCAACAAATCGAAACCAGAGCGCCGGGGCGCCAATTCACGGTATCGATAGACTCTGCCGGCAACACATAGTGACCCAGCACCTGCTTCCAGTCCGTGAGCGCGTCGACCTGCAAAACACCCAACAAAGCAGGATCCAGACCGCGTTTGATTGAGCCGAGCAGCAGTGCCCCGTCATGGATCATGTAGGTCAGCTCATCGCGCTGACCGTTCTTGTGAGTGAGTCGCTGAATGATCTGAATGCCGCCGCTGGCCACCGCCTCACAACGGACAATCGCCTGATCATCGCCTATTAGCAAACGGTAACGCTGAACCAGCGTTCCCGTCGTTGCATCTACCTGCCAGATATAGAAGCTCTCGGGATGATAGAAGTACGCCGAGCCCTCGATCACCGCACCCAACACGACGGCATCGGACAGCAGCACGTTCGGGTCGCGTACGTACAGAAAACGATCCTGAGCCGAATCGTAGTACGCGACCACTTTCCTGGGCTCATCCTGTTTTTCGTAGGGAACGATAAACTCATGTACGGGAAGATAAGGGATAGCCAGACGATGTTCACGAGCCAGTGATTTGAATCGATCCAGCAGCGCTTGCTCTCCGAGCGCCGGGTCGGCTGTTTCTTCGACCACCTCCAATTGCAGGGCAACAAGATCAACGCGCACGATCTTGTTACCTGCCAGTTTGAGCAACACATCGTGAACCCCTCCACCCGTGAGCTTCACAGCCAGCGCGCCCAACATGAGGCTGCCCGCGGGTTCTACCTGGACATCTGCCTCTGTCAGCCAGGTAGCCAGTAACACCCAGTGCATGGCCGTGTGGCCCGGCGCGTCGAGCTCAAGGCTCACCCCCTGATTGAGCAGCACGGAACATTGAGCACCGGCACCGGCTATCCGATAGGAGACCAGGCCGTGCCATGCCTTGGGCAGCACAGGCACTACCAGCGAGCGCTCAACGTTGTCGAGACGAACGTTGAAAACTGTTGGTTTGCAGACAGGGTTCAGTCGGTTTACGACGTACTCACCCGGAAACGAATAAAAGGAAAACAGGAACTGCCATTCCCCACGTTCGTTCTTTTTCTCCAGACGACGTGCCGTATCGAATCCGCCGGCATGACGAAACGTGACAAACGGCAGCAACTTGTATTCATAGCCGTACCAGGTCTTGGGTGTGCAGGGCAGAACGATTGTTTGCCCTGCCTGCGGGGAGAAAGGCGCCGAGTCCGACAACTCAAGGCCCAGGCGTATATCAATGGCGTGGTTGTAATCGTCGTCGAAATCCGGAACCCCGAAATGATCCCGAAGCGGGAACAGTTTCGGGCTGTCGAAATGGACCGTGGATGCGCGAAAATCCAGTTCGGCGAACACCAGCAAGGGATGTGCAATCCAGGCATTCGACACCTTGTCCAAGTGAAAGCCGCCCTGAAGATACGCCTTCTCCAGTCGTTCAAAAAAGAGGCCGACCTCTTTGGCCTCCTCGGCAATGGTGGCAAACCCTTCGGCCAGCGCAGCAACACCCACCGCCAACCCACCCAGAATCACCCCTGCACCACCCAGCACCGCAGCTACGGTACCCGCGCCGGCCAATCCCGCGCCCAACCCGGCCGCACCCAACACGGCGCTCGCGGAGTCGAACGCCAATTGCGTCCCGAATTGCGCCTTTTCAATGTCATTGCCGGCATGGCTCAACTGGTAAATATCAAACCCGACATTCACCATTCCCAACACCGTGCCAACGCCTTCATTCGCCACATGTCCCAGCGCCTTTTGCACCAATGGCGCGCTGGTGCGAGCGATCAACTTTTCATCATCCAGGGCCTGACGCACCAGTGTCACAACACCAATCACATCCACCACATTGCCATGGACCAGTTGGGCGTAGTTGACGTAGGCATGCAGGCGAATGGCGGTGGTCAGTGCCTTGTCGCTACCGCCGGCCGCGCCCTCGTGATGACGCAGTGAGTTCATCAAGGCTTGTACGGTGAAACCGGCATTGAGCGTATGAACGCTACCGGCGTCCACAGGATCAGGCGATTCGGCCGGCGAACGCGGTTGAGCCGCCAATGAATGGAAGGTTTGCGAGAGGAAATTTTTAATCCTGAGGAGTCGATGATCATCGGTGGTGACACGCACAATGGTCTGCGCAGAATCGTTGTCGACCAGACTGATGTTGTAAGCGCCTGTCGGGGTTATCTCCAATGTCTCAAACAACGCAACGGCACCCGACGACAGCCCGTGTTTCTCCTGTAGCTGCCATGTCGCCTGCGCGATCTGCCCGCCCCACCAGTGAGCGTCCAGTTCCAGCAACGAACTGCCCAATACCCCATTGTTGACCAGCGACCGCCCTCGCGCGCTGGCCAGCCGCTGTCTTGCCCGGGGCGTCTGTTCAGGCAGGCTGCCTGACTCGGAAAGACTGGACACCCGGACACCCGACGGCAGTATCCGTTCATTGAGTCGGCCAGCGTCGAGCTCAATCAAATCGAAGGTCGGACGCGTCGGCTCTCCATAAGCGGCGTAAGGTTTGGCCATCTCTTGCCGAACGAAAAAATGTGTCAATGCGCTGCTGAGTGCTTCAGCGGTATCAAACTCGAAAACACTAAAATTCGGATCGTAGAAATGGTAAGTACCGCGGCCTCCACTGAATGTTTTGGCCACCAGCATCGAGTGGTTGTCAGAGTTGAGCATCAAGGTGCTGCTGCCGGTTTTACCTTCGAGCGTCGCAATGACCTGTGCCAGATCGGAGCGCACCACCGCTCCACCCAAGTCATGGACGTCAACATCGCGCAGCTCCTCGATGATGCTCACAAACGCTTTCGAAGCGCCGGTGTCAGGCTCAATGACCGCCAGGTAAAACCGCTCACGCAAGGTGTTGGCGGCTTCGTCACCCTTGCTGATCGACGCCGCCATGGCCAATGCCAGTGGGTAGCAACGCCCCGCGATCCGGTCACCGGCCCCTTGAAGCAACAAATCCTGCGGCACCAGTTTGAAGCTGCCGTGATCGAAACTTTCCAGCACATCAGCCATGCGCTCGGCAATCCGGTCACGGAATTCGAGTTTTGCTACCTGCTGAATGCGGGCGACCCGACGTCCCCATTGCAGCAAGGTCAGTGCCCCTTCCAGCGCCTGCTTCTTCAGTTCAATGCTGGTCTCGGACAATGCCAAGGAAGGTACCGAAGCGCTGGCCAAACCAGCAGCGAATGCAGGGTGATTTTCTTTGAACAGCTCCCGCTCAATCGCCCCGTAACGGTGTGACACGCCCAACTCAGACACGTTGTTGGCGAGGTTTTCCAGGCGCGCGTTGACGTGATCAAAGTTGCGTTGATCCATTGCCCGCGCGCCCAGCAACGAACCGATCAACAACCGCTGCAAGGGGTTAAGCTGTTCAACCTGCAAAGTGCCCCGGCCAATTCGATGAAGCAACTCATCAAGCGGTAGATCCAAGGTTGCTGGCTCCCCGACCAACGATGGCGGTAGCGTGATCTCCTGTGTGAGGATGGACTGGCGCTCGTCAAAACTCAGCTGCACTTGCCTGTCGAAAGTCACTTCGCCGGAGACCCGTTGGCCCATCGCTCGCAAAAAGGGTTCACCAAGGTGCTGCGCCAAGGACTGCAACAATTCGGTCGACATCACATGTCGACCTTCGATGACTGGCCAGCCATGGTCGAAATGGATTGTCTGACTCTTTAGTAATTGATCCACCTTGCCGACGTAGCGCGCCTTGAATTGCCCGGCCTCCCAACGTTGTTTTTCCTTGCGCAGCCACTCGACGGTGTCGTTTTCGTTTTCTTTCCAGGAATGATCCAACTCCTCCTCGGTGGCCCGGTTCACCATGGCGGCGGCGACAATAGCCACATCCTCTCGCCACACGCCCGCTGCACGAGGCGTGAAGTGGATTTTTGCGTAATCCGCGAGTGCATCGCGCATCGCAGCGGGCCCCGTCAGATAAATGGTCACTTCGCTCTGCGGGCGAATGCCGTCGCTGTAGTAGATCGCAGCGGCTTCCATCAAAAAAGTGAGGGCGAGTTCTTCTTCAGGTGGGAGTGCATTCAACGGGCCAAATTTTTTCTCGACCACCTCCTCCGCTAAACCACTCATGGCCTCGCTATCAATCAAGGCGACCTGCTTCTCCACAGCCAAGCGGATCGTGGCATCAACAATCTCATAGTTGAGCTTGAAACGATCGATGACCGCGCTCAACATTGCCGACCCGGCATGGGCCATGAGAAACGCATTACTCAGGCTGGCCTGCTCGGCCACCGCGCGCATTCCGTTCGGACGTACGAGACGTTCGACGGGGGCGCGGAAAACGCTGTTCAAGTCCGGGCGACTTTTCGCGAAATGTTCCAGTGCCGGACGATGCTCTACAGGGATGACATCGAAATAGTTTGTATATTTACCTCTTAGCGCCTCTCGACCTGGCATCCATCCAGGATTTTGATCGAGCAACAACTGCAACACGCCCAGGCGCTCATCACTGCTGAATTGATTGATCTCCACATCGCCCAACTTTTCCACAAGAGGTGGCAAGTTATCGACATCTGCATAAAATCCGCCTTCAGCCATCAACGCTTCAATACGCACCACATCGGAGGCGGCGGCAAAATTGCCTCGTAAGCTTATTTCCCGCTCATAAATAGTCTGCAAGTGCAGCGGTGTTGCATTCTCCGCCAGGTTGCGAAGTTCCACTCCCGCCTCGACCAATGCCAACAGGCTCTGACTGTTTTTTTCCCGCAAATTTTCCAGGGTCGTTTTATCCTGGCCGTAGCCACGGACCAGAAGATCAATTCGGGCATCATCCGCTTTAACACCGCGCTCTACCGCCTTGTTGATATGGGCGAACATCTGCTGCTTAAGAACAATGGCTCGCTCTTCATATTTGTCACCCAGCTCAAGAAATGTTCCCGTGCTATGTCCGCCATTAATCATCGCATCGGCCTTCGCGGCCTCGACAATGATCCGGTTGGTTTCATAGGCCAATAATGCGTCGCCGTCATACCAGAGCTTCACGGCATGATCGTGCCCGGCCAAAACCCGGCACCACACATTAATGTAGTCACGCTGAATATTTCCAAGCCCCCCTCCAAGCCAAACGAAGTGCAGATTTTTAGGCACTTCGGTTGCTGCGGCAGACAGCTCTGCAATGCTATTGGACAGGCGCGTGTGAAAGCCTTCGACCCTGTCGCGGATTTCAGTCAGCCCCGGAACTGCTGCGCCCTGCGGCGCAGCTTTCGGCTCCATCTCTACTGCACGTCGATGCCGGCTCCTGGATTCAACAAAAGCCCTCAGGGCCTCGCGCAGCAAACCAAGCGGTGGAAGCATTCTCGGAAAATCGAGCAGGCCGATACAAGAAAAGTAATATCGAAATACCGCGTCATATTCCTCTGTACCTTTATGTTCCTGTAACGCCTGCTCAAGATCAGACAGTTTAAATAAATCAATAAAATTGACGTAACCGCTCACACGACGAGCCGATTGCTCACCCATAAAGATACTTCCCTGTAAAAATAAGATTTCTCATCCGTTAAAATGGATGGATGCCCCGACGCTCAAACAACATTAACTGAACAAAACTTCAGCCCGGAAGCAAAAAACAAACAACTGATGACCAACCGAACACTTAGAAATATTAAAGCCGTCAAACACAACAAAAAAAAAGACAAGCCAAAAGGCAACCCTCAACAAACGCGACAGTTTCTTTTGTGCCAGAGAAAAATAAACTTACATCAAGACATCTAACCGCCTGCCGCAAAAACTTCCTGTTTATCAACGCCAGGCCATTATGAAACGCGGCCTCCAGCGAGGCCGCCGACACTCATGAAGTTGGCTTGTCGCCATACCAACGAGGCGTATACACCCACTTGCCCCCCTCGGCGCGAGGGAACACGCAGGTGGTGGAGGAACCGATCAGCACCATGGTGCGCATGTCGACCTGATCGGGGGTCAGTGCGCCGAGCGTCGTGACCCGGAGCGTCTGGCCAGGGCGACCGATGTCGCGGCCCAGCACCACCACCGTTTCCGGCGTTCGATGCCGGCCGACAATGTCCAGTGCCTGGCCCAGTTGCCATGGCCGTGCGCGGGAGATCGGGTTGTAGAACGCCAGCACCAGATCGGCCTCGGCCGCCAGGTCCAGACGCTTTTCGATGATCGCCCATGGCTTGAGGTTGTCCGACAGCGACATCACACAGAAGTCATGTCCCAGCGGCGCACCGGCCTGCGCAGCAGTGGCCAGAGAAGCAGAAACGCCAGGAAGGATCTCCAGATCAACGCTGTGCCATGCAGGCTCACTCGACTCGTGCAACGCCTCAAGCACCGCCGCCGCCATGGCGAATACGCCCGGATCCCCGGACGAAACCACCACCACCGAGCGCCCTTGAGCCGCCAGTTCAAAGGCGTGGCGAGCGCGCTGCATTTCCTCGCGATTGTCGGTGCAATGCAGCACCTGATCGTCGCGAAATGGCCCAGCCATACGTACGTAGGTTTCATAACCGAGCACGTCATCAGCGCGAACCAGTTCGGCCTTGACCGCCGGCACCATCAGTTCGGCAGCGCCTGGGCCCAGACCGATCACAGCCAAACGACCGCGCGCACGACCGATCTGCGCAAGTTCCAGTGGCTGACTGGCCACCGCGATGGCGATTCCGTTATCCGCCGTCACGACTGTGGCGTTCGGTACGGTGTGGCGGGCCAACTCGCTAACGCCGCTGGCCGACGCAAACCGCAGTGGCACGCCCAACTCAAGCGCCGCTTCGCGCAACGCAGGACTGGCCATGTCCAGGTCGCTGGCCAACAGGCACGCCAGCGATTGCACGGCGATTTTCGCCTGATGCAAAGCCATTCGGACTGCGTTCGGCAGGTCCGCCACCTCGGCGCTCACCGCCACCAGTACGCTGCGCGGGTAGATCATCAATTCATTGGCCGCTGGCGTGCGCTCGGCACTGCCGACATGAATCGACAGCTGCGCCTGCGGGTCTTCCGGCAACTGCGCCTGATCAAGCCACGGCGCAGCCCCTTCAATGCGCACGCGTTGGCCCGCTAGCAAATCCGAGACGAAGCGCTTGCCCAACTCCAGATCACCCAGGGCGTAACCGCTCGGTGGATTGAGCAGGCAAGTACCGAAGCGCAATTCACCACTCGTGGTGATCGCCGCCGCGACGTCTAGGCTGGCGGCAATCGCGCGCGCCATGACATTCACCCCGCCGAGGCCACCGAGCAGCGGCACCACCGCGCTGCCGTCTTCAGCCACCGCCAGCACCGGCGGTTCGGCGCCCTTCTCCAGCAGTAACGGCGCCAGGGTGCGGATCACGATCCCTGCCGCGCACAGGGCGATGATCGGCGTGTCCTGTTGATAAAGCTCGCGCAGCGTCGCGCCGAACTCGTGATAAACACGGTCCGCGCCGTCGACCCGTTCGGCCAGTCCATGGATCAGCGCACCGGGGTATAGCTGCGCAATCTTGCGTGCGGTCGCGAGGCTGCCATTGCCGAGAATGACAATCGCCGGAGCAGAATGGGCCATCAGCCTTGCCACCTTTCACCAGGGACGATGATCAGCGAGAAATACGGCGAGGACATCGGCTCGACCTGATCCAGCGGCACGATTTTCTGGTTGGCCATGGTCGCGCGCTCGACGTACAGCGCACGCTGCGCCAGACCGAGTTCTTCCAGCACCTGACGGACCTTGGGAAAGTTGCGCCCCAGTTTCATGATCACCGCCGCATCGGCATCGGCCAGGCGACGCTTGAGGTCTTCGTGGGGCAGCACGCCGGACAGCACCGACAGGCTCTGATTGCGATACACCAGCGGCGCGCCCAGTACGGAAGCGCCACCGAGCATCGAGCAGACACCCGGCACGACTTCGGTCTCATAACGCTCGGCCAGTCGATCGTGCAGATACATGTAGGAGCCGTAGAAGAACGGATCACCTTCGCAGATCACCGCCACATCACGGCCGGCGTCCAGATGCGCCGCGAGTTGTTCAGCGGCCGTATCGTAGAAATCGCTGATCACTTGTTCATACGACAACGGTGCCGGCAGCGCTTCGGTGGTCACCGGGTAAACCAGTGGCAACAGGGTTTGTGCATCTTGCAGATGCGCTTCGATGATGCCGAATGCATTGCCCTTCTTGCCCTTGGCGACGAAGTACGCCACCACCGGCGATTCGCGCAGCAGGCGCAAGGCCTTGACGGTAATCAGTTCCGGATCACCGGGGCCGACGCCCAGGCCAATCAAACGTCCAGGTTGCTGCATCATTCGATCTCCGTGGCGAGGGCATTAACGGCGGCGGCGGCCATGGCGCTACCGCCCAGCCGGCCTTGCATGATGACGAAAGGCACGCCACGGCTGTCCGCCGCGAGCATCGCCTTGGATTCGGCGGCGCCGACGAAGCCCACCGGGAAGCCAAGAATCAGCGCCGGTTTCGGTGCGCCGGCGTCGAGCATTTCCAACAGATAGAACAGTGCGGTCGGCGCATTGCCAATCACCACCACGCTGCCTTCAAGATGCGGACGCCACAGTTCCAGCGCGGCAGCGGACCGGGTGTTGCCCAACTCGCGGGCAAGCTCCGGCACGCTGTCGTCGCGCAGGGTGCAGATCACCGGGTTGTTGGCCGGCAAGCGCGCACGGGTCACGCCTTCGCTGACCATCCGCGCGTCGCACAGAATCGGCGCACCGGCCGCCAGCGCATCGCGCCCGGCCTTGCCCGCGCCTTCGGAAAACTGCAGACCGTCGATGGCCTCGACCATGCCGCAGGCGTGGATCACCCGCACGGCGAGTTTCTCCAGATCGGCCGGAATACGCGCAAGGTTGGCCTCGGCGCGAATGATCGCGAAGGAGTTGCGATAGATCTCCTGACCGTCGCGGATGTAATCAAGCATCAAGGGAACTCCGTGAGCGGGCGTCAAGCAAGGCTGCGACCGCTTCAATAGTAAGGTTGTGTGCGTGCAGGGCGCCGAAACCCGGCTGCCCTGCATCGCGAAAATAGAGGTCGTAGTGACCGGGGGCGGCAGCCAGCAGCGTGACCGGTGCTACATGCGCCGCGGCGCAAGAACGCTGGCAGCCGGACAAATGCACTGTTTGATCGTGACGTTGCAACAGCGCGGCCAACTGCATGGCGTCGCGCTTGGTATCGGCCAGGCCCTTGCCGCAGCCAGCGGAACCGGTGCAGGCGATCAACCGTGACACAGGCTGATCAACGTCACATAGCAGGCCCAGTTGCTCCAGACGCCTAATAACTTCTGGCGCCCGCTCTTTGCGAACGTTGGGCAGCAACAGACTTTGCCACGGAGTAAAACGCAGACTCGCGTCACCGAATTCGCACGCCAGTTGCGCCACGCCTCTGAGCATCGCGGGATCGAGCCGTCCCAAAGGCGGCACGGCGCCGATGTAGACGTGTTCGACTTCACGTTGCGGATGAGCGCCGATGTGCAGAGTGTCCAGGTTCAGTGAACGCTGCCAATCGGTAATCGACTTCAAGGGCACACGCTCGGCCAGGTGAGCGAGAAACTCTGCGAGCGGATACTCGGCCAGCAAATGACGCATCCGTGTTTGATCCGGACGCGCCAGATCGAGAAACAACTCCAGCACCGCAACCACCAGTGCGTGCCCCTGCTCGAGTGACACCGCGCCTACGTGCCTGTCCGTGGGGCAACCCGCCAGACCGAACGCCAGCAACAACTCGCCGCTTCGCTCAACAGCAGACAACCAAAGATCATGCGGGTGTTCGAGCATCGCCAACGCCTCGCCACCATCGAGTTGCACGGCAAACTTGGCGCTGAGCTCATGGAAACGTTCATGGCTTTGCAGCGTGGCTAGGATCTGTTCCGCCAGCGCACGCGTGTCGAAGAGCATGTGTCGGTCAATCCCGGCAGACGGGCTGAGCATCAGATTGCGCACATCGTCGCCCGCCGCCGTGCGCGGACCCAACCCTGCGACGAGCAGGCTATCGATCAATGCTGCCTGTTCTGCGCCAATCCCGCGAATCTGCAGGTTGGCCCGGTTGGTCGCCTCGATCACGCCCCCGGCAAACCGTTCGGCCGCGCAGGCTACCGCTTCAGCCTGGGCCGCGCTGATCGAGCCGCCGTTCAGCTTGATCCGGCAGATACCGCCATCCAGCGCCGGGACGATACGCAGCAACCCCGGGCAGGCCGAGGGGCGTAAGGCGGTAGACATCGGGCGTTCGTTCAATGAGTGACCGGCTGACTGGATGCAAGTGAAGGGCGAAGGGCTGCCATTATGCCTGCTTTGCCCAAGCGCATGAAAAGTCTGCCGGTCGGAAACGCTGCCGAAGTATCAATCAAGCAAAAGAAGGCTTCGGCCTGCGTGGAATCAGAGTTCGTACTCGCTGAACTCGAGTGCAAGGGCTCGAGTGGCTTCTTCCACACGCTGTCGAATGGCGTCCATG
Source organism: Pseudomonas sp. DF5 (assembly GCF_058148225.1). NCBI lineage: Bacteria > Pseudomonadati > Pseudomonadota > Gammaproteobacteria > Pseudomonadales > Pseudomonadaceae > Pseudomonas > Pseudomonas sp. DF5. The sequence continues at coordinate 125,795 of NZ_JBYVYM010000006.1, read as the reverse complement.
TCTCGACGCTTGATTTCCAACCGCCGAATCCGGATATCCAGTTGAGACAGACTCTGATTTATCGTCCAGAACAGGTAGGGTGTAGTGATACCCAGCTTGATCAACCTGACATGACTGACCACCATTTCCAGATCTCCGTTGGACTTATAACTGACCGGGACGATGTTGAATCCGAATATTTTCCCGCTCAAGCCCGCGATCTTCGCCAGCAATTCGGCGTCACTCTCCAGTTTTCCAAGTACTGACTCAACCTGTGCTATTTGAGCACTCGTGAGGTAGGGACGTGCGACTTTCAACCAGACCTGTTTCAAACTCCCCGAGAACTGCGGCTTGATGTACTCGACGGGCTCGGCAAGCGTCCAGTCCATTGACCAGAACATACCGGAGTAATGGTCGAACCAAGGCCCCGGCTGCGTCTCGCTCTTTGCAACTTTATCCGCGCCATGCCGGGCCAGAAAAATGCAGTTTTTGACAAAGCCATTGTCGGCGACGGTCTGGCCAGCCGTGCCGATAAGCAGCACATTATTTATCATCAGCGCATCATGTTCGATGATGCCTTTGGCTAACTCGTTATCCATATAAGTTTCTTTTCATCCTTGATAGTGTCGCGACCGACATCAACTACTGGCCAGCGATTTAATACATATAAGATTGCGTAACCCGAACAAAAACCAAACTACCAAAACCATCATTACAACAGGCATTTTTTCGTCGACATTAAGTGTCTGCAAACTGAAGTACGCTTTCCCGGCCATAGACCCGCGTCAGATGACAGAAGCCGCGCTATCATGTCGCCTTTGACGATGAACATTGGACTAAGGAACAACATGGCCTCCTGGCTGACAGTAGTGGGAATCGGCGAAGACGGCTTCAAGGGCCTGGGCAAAAATGCCCGGCACGCCCTGTTGCGCGCTTCGCGGATCATTGGCGGTCAGCGACAACTGGATCTGCTGCCGGCCTGCATCCGTGGCGAGCGGCAATTGTGGCCCAGTCCGTTTTCCCTCGACCCTTTGCTGGCGCTGCGTGGCGAACCGGTCTGCGTGCTGGCCAGCGGTGACCCGATGTTCTTTGGCGTCGGGGCCAGCCTTGGCCGGCAAGTGCCCAGCGATGAAATGCTGATTTTGCCAGCGCCTTCCTCCTGCTCACTCGCTGCCGCGCGAATGGGTTGGCCGTTGCAGGAGGTGGTAACGCTTTCGGTGGTTGCCCGGCCGATCGCCGCACTCAACGCGCAGTTCTTCAGTGGCGTGCGTTTGCTGGTGCTGAGCAACGATGGCCAAAGCCCGGCCGCCGTTGCAGCACTGCTGCGTGAACGCGGTTTCGGTCCGAGCCGTCTCAGCGTGCTGGAACATCTGGGCGGTGCAGCGGAACGGCGCATCAATGGGATCGCCAATGACTGGAACGCCCCATCGGTCGCCGATCTGAACCTGATCGCCATCGAATGCATCGCTGAACCCAACACACCGCGCCTGTCGCGCCTGGCAGGCCTGCCAGACTCCGCCTTCCAGCACGACGGCCAACTGACCAAGCGCGACGTGCGCGCCATCACCCTTGCGCGCCTCGCCCCGATCCCCGGCGAACTGCTGTGGGACGTCGGCGCCGGCAGCGGCTCGATCGGCATCGAATGGATGCGCGCTCACCCGAGTTGCCGGGCGCTGGCCATCGAAGCGGATGAGGGACGGCAGGCGTTGATCGAACACAACCGCGATGCCCTGGGCGTTCCCGGCCTGCAATTGATTCGCGGCAGTGCGCCGCAAGCCCTGAGCGGACTCGAACGCCCGGACGCGATTTTCATCGGCGGTGGCGTCACTCGTGAAGGCGTGCTCGATACTTGCTGGGCGCAACTCAAACCCGGCGGCCGGTTGATCGCCAATGCTGTGACACTGCAAAGCGAAGTGACCTTGATGGCCTGGCGTGAACGGCATGGTGGTGAGCTGACCCGCATTCACGTCGCCCAGGCGCAACCGTTGGGCGAGTTCGATACCTGGCGTCAGGCGCTGCCGATTACCTTGCTGGACGTGACGAAACCCCTCGATGCGTGACGAAACCGCCGAACAACCCGCCCCGCTGCGCAGCGGCCTGACCACCGGCAGCTGCGCCACCGCCACCAGCCTCGCAGCCGCCCGCTTGCTGCTCGGCGGCGTGGAAGCGGACGCCGTCGAGATCATTCTGCCCAAAGGCAAACGGGTGCAGATGCGCCTGGAATTCTGTCGACTGACGGACGACGGCGCCGAAGCCGGAACGATCAAGGACGCCGGCGACGACCCCGACGTGACCCACGGCGCCCTGCTGTTTTCCCAGGTGCGCTTGCACAGCGAACCGGGTATCCGCTTCAGCGCCGGCCGTGGCGTCGGCACCGTCACCCGGCCCGGGCTGGTGCTGAACGTCGGTGAACCGGCGATCAACCCGGTGCCGCGCAAGATGATCACTGATCACCTGACGTTGCTGGCCGAGGAACTGAATTACCAGGGCGGCTTCGAGGTCACGGTAAACGTCGAGGACGGCGAAGCCCTGGCGCTGAAGACCATGAACCCGCGGCTGGGCATTCTCGGCGGCTTGTCGATCCTCGGCACCAGCGGCATCGTCCGGCCATTCTCCTGCGCGGCCTACATCGCCTCGATCCACCAGGGCATCGACGTCGCCAAAACCAACGGTTACCTGCACATCGCCGCGTGCACCGGCAACGCCAGCGAAGACACCATGCGCCGGGTTTACGACTTGCCGGAAATCGCCCTGATCGAAATGGGCGACTTCGTCGGCGCGGTGCTCAAGCACCTGCGCAAAGTGCCTGTGGATAAACTCAGCCTGTGCGGCGGCTTCGGCAAGATCAGCAAACTGGCGGCCGGGCACATGGATTTGCACAGTCGGCATTCAAGTATCGACCTGCCGCAACTGGCTGAATGGGCCGCAGCAGTCGGTGCCGATGCGGCGTTGCAACAGGCGATCCGCGAAGCCAATACCAGTCAGCAAGCCTTGGCCATGGCCAGCGCTGCCGGGATCGCCCTTGGCGACGCAGTGTGCCAGCACGCCCTCGACTTTGCCCGCAGCGTGGTGCCGGCGCAGGTTCAGGTCGAAGTGTTCGCCATCGATCGCCAGGGCGGGATTGTCGGCCATGCGGGAGTATTTCAATGAAGCGCGTGTTGTTGCTCGGCGGTGTCACTGAGGCATTGGCCATCGCCCGAACCCTGGGGCCGGAGCACATCTACAGCCTGGCTGGCGTCGGTCGTGTGCCGACGGATCTGAACTGTCAGGTCCGCGTTGGCGGCTATGGCGGCGCCGAAGGTCTGGCGCAGTTCATCCGCGATGAAGGCATTGACCTGCTGCTGGATGCGACCCACCCCTACGCGGCCCGCATCAGCCACAACGCCGCCACCGCCGCGAAGTTGAGCGGCATTGCCTGCTGGGCCTTGCGCCGTCCGGCCTGGCAGCCACAAGCCGCAGATGACTGGCGCGAAGTCAGCGACTGGGGCGAGCTGATCGAAGCGCTGAAACCCTTTCGCCGACCGCTGTTCACCCTCGGTCGCGAGCCATTGCAACACCTGCACGAAATCCCGCCGGAGCAATTCTGGACGTTGCGTGCACTGGACGTTTATCCGGGCAACGAGCGCTGCGAAGTGATCGGCGCCCGTGGGCCGTTTCTGATCGAGGATGAACGCGCGCTGTTCGAGCGGCGGCAGATCGACGTGCTGATCAGCAAGAACAGCGGCAGCACCGCCACCGAGCCGAAGCTGGAAGTGGCGCGGGAACGTGGGGTGCCGGTGCTGGTGTTGAAGCGGCCGGTGTTGCCGGGGGTTGAGCGGGAGTTTGGGGCGGTGACTGAGGTTTTAACGGCCCTCACACAAAACTGGTAGCAGCTGGCGAAGCCTGTGTTCGGCTGCGCAGCAGTCGTAAAATCAAACACCACGGTCTGCCAGGTTGACTGCGGCGCATGGGATCACGACTGCTACGCAGCCGAACGCAGCCTTCGGCAGCTGCTACAGAGAATGTGCAACGCCCTACATATCCGTCGGACCTCACGCACAACATTATCCAAATCGGCTGACTTGTGGGCTCATAACCCCATCCCTATATTTCAGAGCTCCACGAATGTAGCGAGAAGTGCCGAATGCCCGAGAAATTCACACGCTTCGATATCACTGAGTTTCTCCTGGCACCTGCCGACTTGCGGAACTACATCAAGGCCTGCGAAGAGGAAGACCCGGGCGATGGAAGTTTCAATCGTGTGGCGCTCAGGGACGTCAAACACACAATCCGGGCAAGAATCCAAAGCGACCCTCAATTCGCTCAGGCATTAAGAGTCGAAGTCGCTACACTCTTTCAAAACGGCGAGGCTGAGCTTGCACGCCGGCTGCTCGATATGCTGACTGACTCGCTGCGACACCACACCGCACGCGGTCTTTTTACTTATCGCCCCTGATCAGGCTAAATAGCCGCGCCTGATCGCCCACTCAAACGGATCTGTCCCATGTCCCGACAACGGCTCGCATTTGCCTGGATCGCCTGCTTTGCAGTGCTGTTCAACATGCTCGCCATGCCGATGTCCGGAGCGATGGCGCAAACGGCGAAATCGCCGGCCGAACAGTTACTGTGGGGCAGTTTCTGCTCTTCCAGCGGCACGAAGCTGGTGGCGATTTCCCTGGGCGACATCGAGCAGAAAGCGCCGCAGAGCGACGATCATTCCAACATGCAGCATTGCTGGTGTTGCTCGGGCTCCGCGCCATTGGTGGCGTTGCCGGGGCATACGCCGCAGTTGTATTACGCGCGTTTCGACGCCAATCGAAGCGTGCCGCCGGCCACGCTCGACACACCGACACCGCGCCAGCAATGGCCGAGTCTCAACCCCCGCGCGTCCCCTCTGGTGTGATTCCTTCTCGCAATTGACCTGCGTTTTGAATCGTTCTGGAGAACTGCCATGTTGAACAAACTCATCGTCCTGGCTGTGTTGCTGCTGCCTGCCTGTTTTGCCAATGCCCACGAATACAAGGTTGGCGAGCTTGAGATCGCCCATCCGTGGTCGCAGGAGTTGCCGCCCAACGCGCCCACCGTCGCGGCGTATTTCGTGATTCACAACGGCGGCAAAACCGCTGATCGGCTGCTTAGCGTCGGATCGCCAATATCCGGCAAGGCCGAGTTGCACGAACATGTGATGCAAAATGATCTGATGAAAATGCAGCAAGTGCCCGACGTCGAAATCCCGGCTGGCGGCGAAGTCACCTTCGCGCCGATGGCGTACCACGTGATGCTGCTGGAGCTCAGAGACCGCAGCCTGTTGAGCGACGGCAAGCACTTTCCGCTGACCCTGCACTTTGAGAAGTCCGGTGATGTAACGGTCGAGGTCTCGGTGCAGAAAAAGGCACCGGACAGCATGCAAGCGCACATGCACGCCCAGTAATCGCCCCCGTTGAAAACGTCTATGCGCCCGCATAGCGCCAGGCCATCCGTGCGCCGCCGTCAGCCAATGAGCCTGACCCGCGGCAGCTGGATCAGCCTGTTCGCCATGCTGATGATCTTTATCGGCCCGCTGATTTCTCAGTCGATGCCGATGGATTCGCGCGCGGCTGCTTCGAGCATGGCGATAGGCATGTCCATGAACATGTCGATGGACATGGGCTCGGACATGTCGGCGATGGAGCAAGCCGACCACGACGCACAACCGGTTGCCGAACACTGCCGGCCGACAGCCGAACATCACGCGCTGTGGGAAAAATGCGGCTATTGCAGCCTGCTGTTCAATTGCCCGGCACTCACCGGTGGCGCTTCATTCACCGCGTTCGACACCCCGTCCGCCACCACCTTCACCACACCCGCCACCCGCCTGGGCCACGCCCGGCAAACCTTCTTCCCTGGCGCCCGCACCCGCGCCCCGCCCATCGTCGCGTAAACACCTACCTCCGATCCCACACGGTCCGCAAGTCAACCCAAGCAACCTGTGGGGGCGAATTTTTTGTGGCGAGGGAGCTTGCTCCCGCCTGAGTGCGCAGCACTCACAAAAGGGGCCGCTGCGCAGCCCAGCGGGAGCAAGCTCCCTCGCCACAAAAGCTCGCTCCTACAGGAATTTGCGTCGGCTGCCGGCCGTGTCGTTTACGACTGTTCGATGGAAATTTTCATGTCCAGGTTTTCTGCTGACACACGTTTGGGCGCTGCCCAGGCTTTTTTTGCCCTGAATCAATCCCGCGTTCGTTTCAGGCAGGCCACCGCCGCTCTTTGCGGCTTGTTGCTGACGCCAATGGTGCTCGCCGATGAACACGCCGGCCACAGCGAAGAACTGAGCCCGACGGTGATCACCGCCATCGCGCCGAGCTCGCCGCTGACTGTCGTCACCAACCCCAAGGACCCGCGCCAACCGGTGCCGGCCAGCGACGGTGGTGATTATCTGAAGACCATCCCCGGCTTCGCGCTGGTGCGCAACGGCGGCACCAATGGCGATCCGGTGCTGCGCGGCATGTTCGGCTCGCGCCTGAATATCCTCACCAACGGCAGCATGATGCTCGGCGCCTGCCCCGGCCGGATGGACGCGCCGACCTCGTACATCTCACCGGAAACCTACGACAAACTCACCGTGATCAAAGGCCCGCAAACCGTGCTCTGGGGCCCCGGCGCATCCGCCGGCACCATCCTGTTCGACCGGGAGCCGGAAAGCTTCGGCGAACTCGGTACCCGGGTGAATGCCAGCGTATTGGCCGGCTCCAACGGCCGCTTCGACAAAGTGGTGGACGCCGCCGCCGGCGGGCCACTGGGTTACGTGCGCGTGATCGGCAACACCGCGCATTCCGATGACTACAAGGACGGCAACAACGACACCGTGCCCTCGCGCTACGACAAGTGGAACGGCGATGTCGCTGTCGGCTGGACGCCGAACGCCGACACCCTGCTGGAATTGACTGCCGGCAAGGGCGACGGCGAAGCCCGTTACGCCGGGCGCGGCATGGACGGTTCACAGTTCTTGCGCGAAAGCCTCGGCCTGCGCTTCGAGCAGTCGAACATCGGTGAAGTGCTGGATAAGGTCGAGGCGCAGGTCTACTACAACTACGCCGACCACGTGATGGACAACTACACCCTGCGCACGCCGTCCGGCACCGGGATGATGGCCGGCCCCATGGCTTCCAACGTCGACCGCCGGACCCTCGGCGCGCGAATCAAAGCCACCTGGCGCTGGGCCGATGTGCAATTGATCAGTGGCCTGGATGCGCAGACCAATGAGCACCGCCAACGCAGCGCCATGGGCATCGACACCTACAAGGATGTGCCCCGCAACAAGGACGCCGACTTCCACAACTACGGCGTGTTCAGCGAACTGACCTGGTACGCCGCCGACCGTGATCGACTGATCACCGGCGCACGACTGGACCGTGCTTCGGCCAAGGATTATCGGCAGACCATCGGCTCCGGGATGATGGCCCGCCCCAACCCGACCGCCGACGACACCCGCGCCGACACCCTGCCCAGCGGTTTCGTGCGTTACGAGCATGACCTGGCCGACAGCCCGACCACGCTGTATGCGGGCCTCGGTCATGCCCAGCGCTTCCCGGACTACTGGGAGCTGTTTTCGCCCAAGTCCGGCCCTGCCGGTTCGGTGAACGCATTCGACTCGATCAAGCCGGAAAAAACCACCCAGCTCGACTTCGGCCTGCAATACAAGACCGCCGACCTCGAAGCCTGGGCCTCGGGTTATGTCGGGCAGGTGCGTGACTACATCCTGTTCAACTATATGCCGGGAATGATGGGCATGACCTCGCAAGCCGAGAACATCGACGCGCGAATCATGGGCGGCGAACTCGGCGCGGCCTACAAGCTGACGGCCAACTGGAAAGCCGACGCGACCCTGGCCTACGCCTGGGGCAAGAACAGCAGCGACGGCACTGCCCTGCCGCAAATGCCACCGCTGGATGCACGTTTCGGCCTGACCTACAGCGAAGACAACTGGAGCGCCGGCGCCTTGTGGCGGGTGGTCGCGGCGCAAAACCGCATCGACCGGAACAAGGGCAACGTGGTCGGCAAAGACTTCGACAAAAGCTCGGGGTTCGGCGTGTTCTCGCTCAACGGCGCGTACCGGATCAACAAGAACTGGAAGGTCAGCAGCGGCGTCGACAACTTGTTCGGCAAGGCCTACGCCGAACACCTGAACCTGGCCGGCAACGCCGGTTTCGGCTTCCCGGCCAATGATCCCCAAGCCATCAACGAACCAGGGCGCACGCTCTGGACCAAGGTCGACATGAGCTTCTAAGAGCATCGCGGGCAAGCCCGCTCCCACAGGTTCAACACCGTCCATGTGGGAGCGGGCTTGCCCGCGATCGGTTGCGCAGCAGCCGCACTAAACAACAAAGAACAACGCCTAGCGGAGCACACGAATGAAACAGCCCAAACCGAATTTCTACAACCTGGCCTGGCGCTGGCATTTCTATGCCGGTCTGTTCGTCGCGCCGTTCATGGTGATGCTGGCCCTGACCGGCATCGTCTACCTGTTCAAACCGCAACTCGATCCATTGATGTACGGCAGCCTGATGAACATCCCGGCCGGTCATCACAGCGTGGCCGCCGACGACCTGCTCAAACGGGTGAAAGAGGCGTATCCACAAGCCCGGATCAAACAATACCTGCCGCCGGTCAACGCTGAACGCAGCGCGCAATTTGTGGTGATCAATGAAGGTCATGAACTGAACGTATTCATCGATCCGTACCACGGCGACATCCTCGGCGAGCAGGATGCGAAGAACAATCTGCAGGCGCTCGCACGCTCGATTCACGGCGAGTTGATGATCGGCACCGTCGGTGATCGGCTGGTGGAGCTGGCCGCCGGATGGGGTGTGGTGTTGGTGGTCTCCGGGGTGTTTTTGTGGTGGCCGCGTGGCCAGCGAGCCGGCATTCTCTGGCCGCGTTTGAACAGTCGCGGCCGCGTGCTGTGGCGTGATCTGCACGCAGTGACTGGCTTCTGGGGCGCGGCGTTTTTGCTGGTGATGCTGCTCAGCGGCATGACCTGGACCGGCTTCTGGGGCAAGCAATACGCCGACCTCTGGAACCGCTTTCCGGTCGCCATGTGGAATGACGTGCCCAAGTCCGACGTCGAGGCCCGCAGCCTCAACAGCGCCACACGCCAGACCGTGCCGTGGGCCATGGAAAACACGCCGATGCCAATGTCTGGCGACCATGCCGAACACATGGCTCACGCCAGCACGCAAGCCGGCCCGGCGGCACCGACCATCAGCCTGCAAGACGTACAAAACATCGCTGTGCAGCGCAAGGTCGAGCCTGGCTACAGCATTACCTTCCCGACCACCGCGACCGGTGTGTTCACCATCGCGGTGTTCGCCGATGACCCGCGCAACGATGCCACCCTGCACGTCGACCAGTACACCGGCGACGTCCTCGCCGACGTGCGCTGGCAGCATTACAGCAACGTCGCCCGCGCCACGGAAGTCGGCGTGATGCTGCACGAAGGCAAGATGTTCGGCCCGTTCAATCAGATCATCGTGCTGCTGATCTGCCTGATGATTTTGCTCAGCGCCGTCAGCGGCGTGGTGATCTGGTGGAAGCGTCGGCCACAGGGCAAGTTCGGTGTGCCACCGTTGCGTCACGACCTGCCGAAATGGAAAACCGCAATGGTCATCATGTTCGCCCTGGCGGTGATGTTTCCGTTGGTGGGGGCTTCGCTGGTGGTTGTGTGGCTACTGGATTGGGGGCTGCTGTCGCGCTTGGGCCGGCAAATTGAATCCACTTCAGCTTCATCATGAAACAGGCGAGATACGCGTACGCGTAAAGCCAATACAATGCGGGCCCGCCAAGCTTTTGTGGCGAGGGAGCTTGCTCCCGCTGGGTTGCGCAGCGACCCCAAACCTGACGCCGCGGTTTCTGAGGGTATACCGCGTTGTAGGGTTTTACGACTGCTGCGCAGCCGAGCGGGAGCAAGCTCCCTCGCCACCGGTGTGTGCTGGCTTGAACGATCATCAGGAATGAAATGACTTCGCTGAACCTCACCAACCTCGCCTGGACACCCCTGGGCCACGGCCACTGCCATCACCAGTTCCAGCTGCGTGACGCCTCCTTGCACGTGGCCGCCGGTGAGTTCGTTGGCTTGATCGGCCCCAACGGCAGCGGTAAGACCAGCCTGCTGCGGTGCGCTTATCGCTTCAGCAAACCCGAGAGCGGTGAGGTAAAACTCGACCATCACAACGTCTGGAAGCAATCTTCACGCTGGTGTGCGCAACGCATCGCCGTGGTGTTGCAGGAATTTCCCGACGCCTTCGGCCTGACCGTCGATGAAGTGGTCGCCATGGGCCGCACGCCGCACAAAGGACTGTTCGACGGCGACACCGTGCACGACCGCAACCTCGCGGCCCACGCCCTGGAATCGGTCGGCCTCAAGGGCTTCGAAGACCACGCCTTCGCCACCCTGTCCGGCGGTGAAAAGCAGCGCGTGATCCTCGCCCGCGCCCTGGCCCAGCAACCGCAATTGCTGATCCTCGACGAACCGACCAACCACCTCGACCCGCGCTATCAACTGGAACTGCTGCAGCTGGTCAAACGCCTGCAGATCGGCACGCTGGCGAGCATCCACGACCTCAATCTGGCGGCGGCCTTCTGCGATCGGCTGTACGTGATCCATCACGGTCGCATCGTGGCCTGCGGCACCCCCAAAGAAGTCCTGACCACACACCTTTTGCACAACGTGTTCGGCGTCGATGCCCTGATCGATGACCATCCCTTGCACGGCTACCCTCGAATCACCTGGATAACCCAACCATGACATTGCGTTCCCTGCTTTGCATCGCGTTGTTGCTGGGCAGTGCCCATGCCTTCGCCGAGGCCACGAAATACCCGCTGACTGTCCAGAGTTGCAACCGCGAAGTCACCTTCAAGCAAGCGCCGAAACACGCGGTCAGCCACGACATCAACATGACTCAGATGATGCTCGCCCTCGGTCTCAAGCCCAGGATGGCCGGCTACAGCGGCGTGACCGGATGGAAATCGGTGACGCCCCAAATGCAGACCATCCTCGACGGTTTACCGGAACTGGCGGCCAAGTACCCGTCGGTGGAAACGCCAACGTCGATTTCTTCTTCGCCGGTTGGGATTACGGCATGCGCGTCGGTGGTGACCTCACGCCGCAAACCCTGCAACCGCTGGGCATCAATGTCTATGAGTTGACCGAATCCTGCGCGTTCGTGATGAAGCGCCCGCCGGCCAGTCTGGAAGACACCTACAACGACCTGCGCAACCTCGGGAAAATCTTCGACGTGCAGGACCGCGCCAACGCCGTGATCGCCCGGATGCAGGCGCAAGTCGCCGAGGTGCGCCAGGATCTGCCAGCGGACAAGCCTCGGGTATTTCTCTACGACAGCGGTGAAGACCGGGCCATGACCTCCGGGCGCCTGGGCATGCCGCAGGCGCTGATCGACGCGGCCGGCGGGCGCAACATTCTCGACGACGTCGAGGCGAGCTGGACCCGGGTCAACTGGGAGAATGTGGTCGAACGTAATCCGCAGGTGATCGTGATCGTCGATTATGGCGAAGTCACCGCCGAACAGAAGGAGCAGTTTTTGCTGAATAACCAGGCCCTGCAATCGGTGGACGCGATCAAGAACCAGCGCTTCATCGTCATTCCTTACGTGCAGGCCACGCCGGGGATCGACAACGTGCTGGCGGTCGAAACCCTGGCCAAGGGTTTCCACGGCGAATGATCGACCGTCGCTATGCCTTGTTGCTGATCGGCCTCGGCGTGCTGTTGCTGATGTCGTGTGTGGTGTCGCTGGGTTTTGGCCCGGCGCGGGTGCCGGTGGACGTGGTGTGGCGGATTCTGCTGCATAAGGCGTTCGGTGTTGGCGAGCAGAACTGGACGGCCGGCCAGGAACACATCGTCTGGCTGATCCGCGTGCCGCGCATGTTGCTCGGCGCGCTGGTGGGCGCCGGCCTGGCGTTGATCGGCGCGGTGCTGCAAGCGGTGACGCGCAATCCATTGGCTGATCCGCACTTGTTGGGCGTGACCTCCGGCGCGACCCTCGGCGCGGTGATTGTGGTGCTGCATGTCGGTGAGATCGTCGGCCTGCTGACCTTGCCCATCGCGGCGTTTATCGGCGCGCTGCTGAGCATGCTGGTCGTGCTGATGATCGCCAACCGTCATGGGCGGCTGGACAGTGATCGGCTGCTGCTGTGCGGTGTCGCGGTGTCATTCGTGATGATGGCAATCGCCAACCTGCTGCTGTTTCTGGGCGACCATCGCGCCAGTTCGGCGGTGATGTTCTGGATGCTCGGCGGCCTCGGGCTGGCGCGCTGGGAATTGCTCGCCGTGCCCGCCGCGAGTGTGTTGCTCGGGTTGGTGTTGCTGCTGGGCATGGCCCGGCCGTTGAATGCGTTGATGGCCGGTGAACAGACCGCCGTGACCCTGGGCCTCAATGCCCGCACCGTGCGCTTGCGGGTGTTTTTGATCGCCTCATTGATGACCGGGGTGCTGGTGTCCATCAGCGGCTCGATTGGTTTTGTCGGGTTGATGGTGCCGCACATTGCACGACGGTTGGTGGGGGCCGAGCATCGACGGTTACTGCCGGTGTGCGTGTTGTTGGGCAGCCTGTTCCTGGTCTGGGTCGACGTAGCCGCACGCACCCTGATCGCCCCGGAAGACCTGCCCATCGGCGTCGCCACCGCCGCGATTGGCGGGCTGTTCTTCATCGGCCTGATGCGCCGCCGCTAATTTCCAAAAGAACCACTGCATCTGTGGGAGCTGGCTTGCCTGCGATGACGGCGGCACATTCAACATCACCGTGACTGACCCTCCGCTATCGCGGGCAAGCCCGCTTCCACAGGATTTGTGTCGTACACAAATTTGGGGATTGATCGTTCCCACGCTCCCGCGTGGGAATGCCGCCAGGGACGCTCCGCGTTCCGCTTTTGAATGTTTAACGGATGTGTCAAAACAGGGAACTTTCCCACGCCTTTTTCAGGTTGTTCGTCGGACGCGAGCCCTCTAGTCTTGGGCTGTCGCTGACAACTCAGCGATCGGGTGTGAGAAGCCCGGCAACTTATGGTCATCCAGTGTCTGTACACGCATAATTGCCGCCAGCTTATTAGCTGCCTGCAAATGTGTTATGGCGGCTGTGTGCGGGCGGACTTCGGTCCGGCCGGGTGTCCATAACCGGTCTTCTCACCTCGCACATAGCTGCCACCTCTTCCCGTGTGAGAAGCGGCAAGTGGAGGCTCCAACGCTGGAGAAATTTTTCAATGGACAAATTAATTCCTGACCCACCCTTCAACACCACCACCAACGCCGAAGCCTCGCGCAACGAAGAATTACTCAAGGATCGCGAAGCCATCAAACGCGCCCTCGACTACTACCTCGATCCCCCGGCCCCCTACACCGAAAAACCCCGCCGTCCCAGCACCATGTTCTTGGTCGCCCCGAATATGGACACCGAAAGCCTCCTGGCCCACGCCTACGAATCGTTAGCCACGGCGAGTGTCCTGGCCAGCGATTTCGCTAACTCCCTGACCGGCCCACAGCGCTACACGGTGCTGGCGATTCAACAGAGCATCATGCTGGCGGAGCTGGCGGTGAACCGGGCGCTGGATAACGTCGACCCCGCATAGCCTTCAACACACCGCAAGACTGTAGGAGCGAGGCTTGCCCGCGAAAGCGGTGGGGCAGACACATTGATGCTGGATGTGCCGCCGTCTTCGCGAGCAAGCTTCGCTCCTACAGGAGTGAGACAATATCTGCGCCCCAATGTGGCGCACCTTCTCGCACCAACGCGCCAGACGCGTCCCTTCATGGTGCGCCACCCACTCCCCGTAACCGCTCTAATACGACATTTCCTTGCCCGTCCCCGACCGGGCACAGCCCTTGCAAAACAGCCTTCAGTCGTCCGCATCTGCCAACCATAAAAAACTTTAACGTTCATGGAGATCGCACAATGAAGCGTCGCAGTTTGATCAAGGCTTTCACACTCACGGCAAGCATTGCCGCGATGGGCATGACCTGGACTGTCCAGGCCGCCGAGACCATCAAGGTCGGTATTCTGCATTCGTTGTCCGGGACCATGGCGATCTCCGAAACCTCGCTCAAAGACATGGCGTTGATGACCATCGACGAAATCAACGCCAAGGGTGGCGTGAACGGCAAGATGCTGGAACCAGTGGTCGTGGACCCGGCATCGAACTGGCCGCTGTTCGCCGAAAAGGGCCGGCAGTTGCTGACCCAGGACAAAGTGGCGGTGGTGTTCGGTTGCTGGACCTCGGTGTCGCGTAAATCGGTGCTGCCGGTGTTCGAAGAGCTCAACGGCCTGCTGTTCTACCCGGTGCAATACGAAGGCGAAGAGATGTCGCCGAACGTGTTCTACACCGGCGCCGCGCCCAACCAACAGGCGATTCCGGCAGTGGAATACCTGATGAGCGAAGAAGGTGGCAGCGCCAAGCGCTACTTCCTGCTCGGCACCGACTACGTTTACCCGCGCACCACCAACAAGATCCTGCGCTCGTTCCTGCACTCCAAAGGTGTGGCGGACAAAGACATCGAAGAGGTCTACACCCCATTCGGCCACAGCGATTACCAGACCATCGTGGCCAGCATCAAAAAATTCTCTGCCGGTGGCAAGACGGCGGTCATCTCCACCGTCAACGGCGACTCCAACGTGCCGTTCTATAAAGAGCTGGCCAACCAGGGCCTGAAAGCCACCGACGTACCGGTCGTGGCGTTCTCCGTGGGTGAAGAAGAACTGCGCGGCATCGACACCAAACCGCTGGTGGGCAACCTCGCGGCGTGGAACTACTTCGAATCCGTCGAGAACCCGCAAAACAAGAAATTCGTCGCCGACTGGAAAGCCTACGCCAAGAAACACAACCTGCCGGGCGCCGACAAAGCGGTGACCAACGACCCGATGGAAGCCACCTACGTTGGCATCCATATGTGGGCGCAAGCCGCCGAGAAGGCCAAATCCACCGACGTCGACAAAGTCCGCGAAGCCCTGGCCGGCCAGACCTTTGCTGCACCGTCCGGCTACACCCTGACCATGGACAAGACCAACCACCACCTGCACAAGCCAGTGATGATCGGCGAGATTCAGGCCGACGGTCAGTTCAACGTGGTATGGCAGACCGAAGGGCCGATCCGCGCCCAACCGTGGAGCCCGTTCATCCCGGGTAACGACAAGAAGCCGGAGTATGCGGTGAAGAGCAACTAAGCCACTGGGTGTCGGGCCTGGGCACTTCATTCAGGCTCGACACAAATCCCTGTGGGAGCTGGCTTGCCTGCGATGGCATCACCTCGGTGCATCAGACGCACCGAGTCGTCTGCATCGCAGGCAAGCCAGCTCCCACAATGTCCGCGCAAGGCGACTTTCTATGCCCACTGCCCTTTACCGCCTCATTTTCGCCATCGCACTTTTGCTGCCGATGGCCACCCACGCCGGCGACGCCGAAGACTTCGTCGCGGCCAATCCCGTGCAGCAAGCCAAGCTTCTGGAAACCTGGGCCGCGCAGCCCGATCCGGCCCGTATCGAACTGATCAACGCCCTGCAACAAGGCGAGCTGACCATCGATGGCCAACCGAAAACCCTGCGCCTGAACAATCGCCTGCGGGGTCTGATCGACACCGCTTTGGCCAGCCACCAATTGCTCGCCGCCGATGCCAAAACCCGTCTGGCCGCCGCGCAGCAATTGCAGAAAAGCGCCAAACCGGCGCAGTTGAAATTCCTCGACCAGCAACTGGCTAACGAACAAGACGAAAGCGTTCACGCCGCCCTGAGCCTGGTGTTGGCCAATCTGCAACTGGTCGACAGTGACCCGACCGTGCGCCTCGCCGCCGTGCGTTTGCTCGGCGAAACCGGCGACCCGCTGGCCCGCACCCGCCTCGAAGGCTTGCTCGAACCCGGCGTCGAAGCCGACGCCAGTGTGCACACCGCCGCCGAAACCAGCCTGGCCCAGGTCAAACGCAAACTGCTGATCGGTGAGATGCTCGGCCAGGCCTTCAGTGGCATGTCCCTGGGTTCGATTCTGCTGCTCGCGGCATTGGGCTTGGCGATCACCTTCGGCCTGCTCGGGGTGATCAACATGGCCCACGGCGAGATGTTGATGCTCGGCGCGTACTCGACGTACGTGGTGCAGCTGATGTTCCAGCGCTTCGCCCCACAAGCCATCGAGTTCTATCCGCTGATTGCGCTGCCGGTGGCGTTTTTCGTTACCGCCGCCATCGGCATGGCGCTGGAGCGCACGGTGATTCGCCACCTCTACGGCCGCCCGCTGGAAACCCTGCTCGCCACGTGGGGCATCAGCCTGATGCTGATCCAGTTGGTGCGTCTGGTGTTCGGTGCGCAGAACGTCGAAGTGGCCAACCCGGCGTGGTTGTCGGGCGGGATTCAGGTGTTGCCCAACCTGGTGCTGCCATACAACCGCATCGTGATCATCGCGTTTGCCTTGTTTGTGGTGGTGCTGACCTGGCTGCTGTTGAACAAGACGCGCCTTGGCTTGAACGTGCGCGCCGTCACCCAGAACCGCAACATGGCCGCCTGCTGCGGCGTACCCACCGGGCGTGTGGACATGCTCGCCTTCGGCTTAGGCTCGGGCATCGCAGGGCTCGGTGGTGTGGCGCTCAGCCAGATCGGCAACGTCGGCCCGGACCTCGGCCAGAGCTACATCATCGACTCATTCCTGGTGGTGGTGCTCGGCGGTGTCGGTCAATTGGCCGGTAGCGTGTTGGCCGCATTCGGCCTGGGCATCGCCAACAAGATTCTCGAACCGCAGATCGGTGCGGTACTCGGCAAGATCCTGATCCTCGCGTTGATCATTCTGTTCATCCAGAAACGTCCGCAAGGCCTCTTCGCACTGAAAGGACGGGTGATCGACTGATGAACCAGCCTCTGCTCGTTACCGCGACAAAAAAAGCCGGCCCCAAAGTCACCATCACTGTTGGCGCGGTGATTCTCGTTTTGCTACTGGCGTTGCCATTGCTGTCGTTGTTGTCGCCGGACAGTGCGTTTCATGTCTCGGCCTACACGTTGACCCTGGTGGGCAAGATTCTTTGCTATGCCATCGTCGCCCTCGCCCTTGATCTGGTCTGGGGTTACGCCGGCCTCCTGTCCCTCGGTCACGGTCTGTTCTTCGCCCTCGGCGGTTATGCGATGGGCATGTACCTGATGCGCCAAGCCTCGGGTGATGGCTTGCCGGCGTTCATGACGTTCCTGTCGTGGACCGAATTGCCGTGGTACTGGACCGGCACCAACAACTTCCTCTGGGCCATGTGCCTGGTGGTATTGGCGCCGGGATTGCTGGCGCTGGTGTTCGGTTTCTTCGCCTTCCGCTCGCGGATCAAGGGCGTGTATTTCTCGATCATGACCCAGGCCCTGACCTTCGCCGGGATGCTGCTGTTTTTCCGCAACGAAACCGGGTTTGGCGGCAACAACGGCTTCACCAACTTCCGCAGCATTCTCGGGTTTGGCATCACGGAACCTGGGACTCGCGCAGTGTTGTTTTTCGCCACGGTACTGCTGCTGGTGGCGAGTTTGTTCATCGGCTGGCGGCTGGCACAAAGCAAGTTCGGCCGGGTATTGACCGCGTTGCGCGATGCCGAGAACCGCCTGATGTTTTGCGGCTACGACCCGCGCGGCTTCAAGCTGTTTGTCTGGGTGTTGAGTGCGGTGCTGTGTGGCTTGGCGGGGGCGTTGTATGTGCCGCAAGTCGGGATCATCAACCCGAGCGAAATGTCGCCGACCAACTCGATCGAAGCGGCGGTCTGGGTTGCCTTGGGGGGGCGCGGCACGCTGATCGGCCCGCTGCTGGGTGCCGGCGTGGTCAACGGGATGAAGAGCTGGTTCACCGTGGCGTTTCCGGAATACTGGCTGTTCTTCCTCGGCGCGCTGTTCATCGTCGTGACGCTGTACCTGCCTAAGGGTGTGATCGGTCTGCTGAAGAAAAGGGGCGAACAATGAGGATCACTGCAACGGCTGAATTCATGCTCGAACCGGCCTTTTTTCCACCGCAGCCCAACAAGGACGCCGGCAGCAGCCGCGACGCCATCGGCCTCGGCCAACGTGTCGGCCCCGGCCTGAATACACGTCACGGCACCATCCTGACCCTGGAAGACATCAGCGTCAGCTTCGATGGTTTCAAGGCCCTCAACAATCTGAACCTGTACATAGGCGTCGGCGAATTGCGCTGCATCATCGGCCCCAACGGCGCGGGCAAGACCACGCTGATGGACGTGATCACCGGCAAGACCCGCCCCAGTCACGGCAAGGCCTGGTTCGGTGAAACCCTGGACCTGACGCAGATGAGCGAAGTGCAAATCGCCCAGGCCGGTATCGGTCGCAAGTTCCAGAAACCAACCGTGTTCGAAGCCCTGAGCGTGTTCGAAAACCTGGAGCTGGCGCAGAAAACCGACAAGTCGGTGTGGGCCAGCTTGCGGGCTCGCCTGAGTGGTGAACAAAAAGATCGCATCAGCGAAGTGCTGGAAACCATTCGCCTGACCAGTTCGGTCAATCGCCCGGCAGGATTGTTGTCCCATGGGCAGAAGCAGTTTCTGGAAATCGGCATGCTGCTGATGCAAGACCCGCAACTGCTGTTGCTCGACGAGCCGGTGGCGGGCATGACCGACGCCGAAACCGAATTCACCGCCGAGCTGTTCAAGCGCCTGGCCGGCAAGCATTCGCTGATGGTGGTGGAACACGACATGGGCTTCGTCGGCTCGATCGCCGACCACGTCACCGTGTTGCACCAGGGCAGCGTGCTGGCCGAAGGGTCGCTGGAGCAGGTGCAGGACAATGAGCGGGTGATCGAGGTGTACCTCGGTCGCTAGACCTGCAAATAAAGAACCTGTGGGAGCGGGCTTGCCCGCGATGAGGCCTGCACATCCAACATCTTTGTTGAGAGACACACCGCGATCGCAGGCAAGCCAGCTCCCACAGGGTTCTGTGTGGAACAGAAGGAATTTGAACATGCTGCAAGTCGACAAGCTGCACCAGTACTACGGCGGTAGCCACATCCTGCGGGGCCTGACGTTTGAGGTGAAGGTCGGCGAAGTCACCTGCCTGCTCGGGCGCAACGGCGTGGGCAAGACCACCTTGCTCAAATGCCTGATGGGTTTGCTGCCGGCCAAGGAGGGCGCGGTGAACTGGGAAGGTAAACCGATCACCACGTTCAAGCCGCACCAACGGGTGCATGCCGGTATCGCTTACGTGCCTCAGGGCCGGGAAATCTTCGGCCGATTGACCGTGGAAGAAAACCTGTTGATGGGCCTGTCGCGCTTTCCGGGTTCCGAAGCCAAAGAGGTCCCGGCGTTCATCTACGAGCTGTTCCCGGTGCTGCTGCAAATGAAGCAACGGCGTGGCGGTGACTTGTCCGGCGGTCAGCAACAGCAGCTGGCGATCGGCAGGGCACTGGCCAGTCGTCCACGGCTGCTGATTCTCGATGAGCCCACCGAAGGCATCCAGCCGTCGGTGATCAAGGAAATCGGCGCAGTGATCAAAAAGCTCGCAGCCCGTGGCGACATGGCGATTTTGCTGGTGGAGCAGTTCTACGATTTCGCCGCCGAGCTGGCCGATCAGTACCTGGTGATGTCCCGGGGCGAGATCGTGCAGCAAGGTCGCGGCGAAAATATGGAAGCCGAAGGTGTGCGTGGGCTGGTTACGATCTAACCTGCAGCCTTCTGACGATAAATTAGACGATATGAATTTACCTCTCCCCACTGCGCTGTTTACCCCGAGCTGGCATGCCGAGCTGGAGCTGGGCTACGCCCGTTTCGGCGCCAGCACCCGCCCGGTGCAGCGCCGTCATCAAGGCCCGCTGCGGGTGCAGAAGCACTTGTATGCCGAAGGCCCCGAGGTCTGTCAGCACATCATCGTCCACCCGCCGGGGGGGATTGCCGGCGGTGATCGGCTGGACATCTCGGCCAGCGTCGGCACGCACGCCTGGGCGCAAATCACCAGCCCCGGCGCTGCCAAGTGGTATCGCGCGGCCGGGCCGGCTTATCAGAAACTCGACTTGCGCGTTGCCGCCGGTGCTACGTTGGAGTGGCTGCCGCAAGAGACGATTATCTTCAGTGCCGCTCAGGCTGAACTCAGCACGAGCATTGATCTTGAGGGCGATGCCCGGCTGTTCTACTGGGACGTGGTGGCGCTGGGTCGCCCGGCCAGTGGCGAGCGTTTCGACCTCGGGCACTTCCAGGCCCACCTGGATATCCGCCGCGACGGCCAGTTGCTCTGGCACGAACGCCAGCGCATTGCCGGGGATGACGGTTTGCTGGACTCGCCGATCGGGCTGGATGGGCAACCGGTGTTTGCGACGTTGCTGGTGACCGGAGAGATTGATAGTGAATTGCTGGAGAAGTGCCGCTCGCTGCCCAATGAGGTGCGCGGGGATCTGACGCAGCTGCCGGGGCTGTTGGTCGCCCGGTGCCTGGCCAGCGAGGCGCTGTTGGCACGGGGCTGGCTGATTGATTTATGGCGCTTGCTCCGGCCTGCATTGCTCGGCCGCGAAGCCGTCCCGCCACGAATATGGAGCACCTGAAATGCTTTTCTGTGGGAGCGGGCTTGCCCGCGATGGCGGTCTTACAGCCAACATCTCTATTGGATGTGATGGCCCCATCGCGGGCAAGCCCGCTCCCACAGGGGATCTGTGCAAGCAGATCCAACTCTTTTTTATCTGCCCAGATGGATTCCAACAATGGACCTGACCCCACGCGAAAAAGACAAGCTGCTGATCTTCACCGCCGGCCTCGTGGCCGAGCGGCGTTTGGCTCGCGGCGTGAAACTCAATTACCCGGAGGCCATGGCCTACATTTCCGCGGCGCTGCTCGAAGGCGCGCGTGACGGCCAGACCGTAGCCGAGCTGATGCACTACGGCACCACCCTGCTCAGCCGCGAACAAGTGATGGAAGGCATCCCTGAAATGATCCCGGAGATCCAGGTCGAAGCGACGTTTCCCGACGGCACCAAACTGGTCACCGTTCACCAACCGATCGCCTGAGGCTGCGCCATGACTTACCACATCCGCGATGCGCTGCACGCCGATCTGCCGGCGATCCGCGACATCTACAACGACGCGGTGCTCAATACCACGGCGATCTGGAACGAACAGGCCGTGGACCTGGGCAACCGCCAGGCCTGGTTCAGCGCGCGGCAAGCCCAGGGCTATCCGATTCTGGTGATCGTCGACGGCGACGACAACGTACTCGGCTACGCTTCATTCGGTGACTGGCGGCCGTTCGACGGGTTCCGCCACACGGTTGAGCACTCGGTGTACGTGCGCAACGACCAACGCGGCAATGGCCTCGGCCCGCAACTGATGGCAGCGCTGATCGAGCGCGCCAAAGGCTGCAACAAACACGTGATGGTCGCCGCCATCGAAAGCGGTAATAGCGCCTCGATCCGGCTGCACGATCGGGCCGGTTTTGTCGTCACCGGCCAAATGCCGCAGGTGGGTACCAAGTTCGGCCGCTGGCTGGACCTGACCTTCATGCAACTGATCCTCGATCCGGGCGCAATGCCACCCGATCCCCACAAGGAGTGATGCCCCATGAACGCCGCCCAACTGCGACGCGTCAATGTTGAAAGCTTTGCGCACTATCGTCAGGGATTGATTGATCTGCTGCTCGACGCCGTCGGCTATGGCGCCAGCGTCGGGTTCATGGCGGATCTGGACGCCACCCAGGCCCGAGCCCATTTCGATGAAGTCCAGGACAACCTGAACAAAGGCAACGTGCTGCTGTGGGTGGTGGTCAAGGACGAACAGGTGCAGGCCAGTGTGCAACTGAACCTGTGCCAGAAAGCCAATGGGCTGAATCGCGCCGAAGTGCAGAAACTGCTGGTGCGTGAACACGCCCGTCGTCGCGGCCTGGGCCAGCAGTTGATGAATGCCCTTGAGCTTACGGCCCGCCAGCACAAGCGCGGCATGCTCTACCTCGACACCGAGGCCGGCTCCCCCGCCGAAGACTTCTACAAGGCCTTGGGTTACACCCGTGCCGGCGAAATTCCGGACTACGCCTGCGACCCGCACGGGCGCTACAAACCGACCGCCCTCTACTACAAGATTCTCCAAGGAGCCCAGTGATGATTCCCGGTGAGTACCAGATCCAGCCCGGCGACATCGAGCTTAACGTGGGCCGACGCACTGTCAGCCTGAAGGTGGCCAACAGCGGCGACCGGCCGATCCAGGTCGGCTCGCATTATCACTTCTTCGAAACCAACGACGCGCTGACCTTCGACCGCGCCGCCAGCCGTGGCATGCGCCTGAACATCCCCGCCGGCACCGCGGTGCGCTTCGAACCGGGGCAGAGCCGCGAGGTCGAGCTGGTGGACCTGGCCGGGCATCGCCGGGTGTTCGGGTTTGCCGGCAGGATTATGGGCGACCTGTAAGTAATGCGTTGTCCGCACCGGCCCCTTCGCGGGCAAGCCTCGCTCCTACAATTAATCGCATCCCCCTGTAGGAGCGAGGCTTGCCCGCGAATCTGTGAGCGAAGCGAACAGTCTCAAACCCAATTGAATCCCAAGGCAAGCGCATGAAAATCTCAAGACAAGCCTACGCCGACATGTTCGGCCCCACCGTTGGTGACAAGGTCCGCCTGGCCGACACCGAACTGTGGATCGAAGTGGAACAGGACTTCACCACCTACGGCGAAGAAGTGAAATTCGGCGGCGGCAAAGTCATTCGCGACGGCCAGGGCCAAAGCCAACTGCTGGCCGCCGAGGTGGTCGACACCCTGATCACCAACGCGCTGATCATCGACCACTGGGGCATCGTCAAGGCCGACGTCGGCCTCAAGGACGGGCGCATCGCCGCCATCGGCAAGGCCGGCAACCCGGACATCCAGCCCAACGTCACTATCGCGGTCGGCGCCAGCACTGAAGTGATCGCCGGTGAAGGCATGATCCTCACCGCCGGCGGCATCGACACCCACATCCACTTCATCTGCCCGCAGCAGATCGAAGAAGCGCTGATGAGCGGCGTCACCACCATGATCGGCGGCGGCACGGGGCCGGCCACCGGCACCAACGCCACCACCTGCACGTCAGGGCCATGGCACCTGGCGCGCATGCTCCAGGCCGCCGATGCGTTTCCGATGAACATCGGCCTCACCGGCAAGGGCAACGCCAGCCTGCCGGAACCGCTGATCGAACAGGTCAAGGCCGGCGCCATCGGCCTGAAGTTGCACGAAGACTGGGGCACCACGCCCGCGAGCATCGACAACTGCCTGAGCGTCGCTGATCAGTACGACGTGCAAGTGGCGATTCACACCGACACCCTCAACGAGTCCGGCTTCGTCGAAACCACCCTCGCCGCCTTCAAGGGCCGCACCATCCACACCTATCACACCGAGGGTGCCGGTGGCGGTCACGCACCGGACATCATCAAGGCCTGCGGTTTCGCCAATGTGCTGCCGAGTTCCACCAACCCGACCCGGCCGTTCACCCGCAACACCATCGACGAACACCTCGATATGCTGATGGTCTGCCACCACCTGGACCCGAGCATTGCCGAAGACGTGGCCTTCGCTGAAAGCCGCATCCGCCGCGAAACCATCGCCGCCGAAGACATCCTGCACGACCTCGGCGCGTTCTCGATGATCAGCTCCGACAGCCAGGCCATGGGCCGCGTCGGCGAAGTCATCACGCGCACCTGGCAGACCGCTGACAAGATGAAAAAACAGCGCGGCGCGCTGCCGGGAGATGGCGAAGGCAACGACAACTTCCGCGCCAAACGCTACATCGCCAAGTACACGATCAACCCGGCGATCACCCACGGCATCAGTCATGAAGTGGGCTCGGTCGAAGTGGGCAAGTGGGCGGATCTGGTGCTCTGGCGTCCAGCGTTTTTCGGGGTAAAGCCAACGCTGATCCTCAAGGGCGGTGCCATTGCGGCCAGCCTGATGGGTGACGCCAACGCGTCTATTCCAACGCCGCAACCGGTGCACTACCGCCCGATGTTCGCCAGCTATGGCGGCTCGCTGCACGCCACCAGCCTGACTTTTATCAGCCAGGCGGCACAGGAAGCCGGTTTGCCCGAAGCCCTGGGCCTGAAGAAGAAAATCGCGGTGGTCAAAGGCTGCCGCGATGTGCAGAAAACCGATTTGATTCACAACGATTACCTGCCGAACATTGACGTTGACCCGCAGACTTATCAGGTTAAGGCCGACGGTGTCTTGCTCTGGTGCGAGCCAGCGGATGTGTTGCCGATGGCCCAGCGCTATTTCCTGTTTTGAGATTCGGTCAGGCATAAACCCGGCACGAGGGGTGTCATTCTTCGTGCCGGGTCAGCTGTTTCTCAGGTCAATCCGTTGCTGGTGCGTTCATAAAGGCAATGTCCGCCCTTTGCAGTTTCGCCCGGTCCATCGCCTGCTGGGTCAGGGTTTTAAGCAGCGCTTTCCTCTCGATATCGATCTGGTTCAGCTCGGCGGCATAAGCCTCGTCAGTCATGACCTGTCCCGGGGCAATGTCGCTTTCCGGCTTACCCAACTCTGCGGCGAGTACCCTGAGCTCCTGCTTCAGGTCGGCCTTTGCCTGCGACGAAAGGTCCGGTTCAGTGGCCCTCTTTTCAAGCGCCATGTAAAACTCCGTCGTGGCATCGATTCGGCGCCTGAAGACCTTGAAGGCGCTTCGATTCGAGCCCTGGAGATACGTTTCCCAGAACGGCTGTTCGATGATCGAATCACGCAGCAAATCGCCGGTTTCCAGTTCCAGGACCCGCCGATATGCACTCTCGATCATCTCTGGAGTAACACCGGTGTACGTGCGAAATTGCATGTCACGGGACTGCCACGGCAGGTCCAGTCGCTCCGCCAGATCCGTCATGTAAGCCAGGTGAACCTCGACCTCATCGATGCTTCCCCAGACTCGGCCGTTTGCATCGACATCCCTGAATTGCTCACCATTCTCCAGACGCTCGGCGACCACTTTGTGAGCGATCCGGCTCAACTCATCAAGCCGCGATTTGCCCCTGGCCAGCTGCACCAGTTCAACCTCCACAAGGCCAGGGTTAGCCAATGCGTAGGCTTCATGGATCAGCACTTCTACGCCCATTGCATTGAACAACTGCGCCCCGGCATCCACACAACGAGTGACCTCGTCCCGGCCCATGACAAAAAGATTGCGCCGCAGCGTGCTGTCCTCGGACATGGCTTCCAGCATTCGCCACAGTTTGCTCGTCATATCCGCCCGGAAGACCTTGTCGTTCTTGAAATGGACAGATTCGGTCAGTTTCCTGATCTGATTAAAAAAGGGCACCGAGCCGAACTCATCCTCAATGCTGTTCCAGACCTCTTGCCTGGCGACCCATTCGGGCCGCGTCAGGCCTTCCTCCCAATCCAGACTGTCGCGAACGCCACGGGGCGGGTAAGGGCGATCAGGGTCCATGCCGACAGACTCGATGTACTCTCTGAGCGTCTGCAGAGTGCGACTCGGCAACCATTGCTCATCGCGACTCAAGAGGGTGCGAGCCAATAGCTCCGCTTCAACGGAGCCACGCCTGACCATGGGAATATAGGTCAGCTCGTTACGCCGCAAATCCAGGTAAAAGTGGCGATACCGCGGCTGGGAAAACAGCCCGTCAGGCCAGGTTCTAATACCGGTATTGGCAAGCAGCACTGAATGTAAATTGCGCATGCTGCCAATATCAGGAACCTGCCTCAACGGGTTTCCTTGCAGGTCCAGGGTTTCAAGGCGGGAAAGATTCCTCAGACCGGCCCTCGACTGCGCATTCAACTCGATTCGATTGTTCCTGAGGCGTAACTCGGTCAGTCCCCGTGCTCGCCCCACCGCATGGGGAAGTTGTGTGAGCTGGTTGTCGCTCATGTCCAGCGAACACAAACGGGGAAAATGATCGAGAAACGACACCTGAGCATCGGCAAACCCAGTCCCGGAAACATGGAGCCTGGTGACATGGGCAAAATTGCCTTCCAGGGCAGGCATCGTCTGCAGAAGGTGCCCCAGTGGCATGCTTCCGAGGTTGAGCACATCGCCTCGCAGATTGCCGAGCGGCCCCCTATCGCGTAACCCGGTTCGCTGCCAGCACTGCCGAATGGCTTTGTACAGTGTGTTTCTGGACTGCCACTCAGCCCTCCCGGCCGAGCTATACCTGAAGGCCTCGGTCGGCGAATCCAGCCAGCGCTGGAAATTGGCGTTGAGGCGATTGAATTCGGCTTCAAGTGCACTTGCTCGCTGCTCTGGGTGGCTACTCTGATCGCCTGCCTCCAGATAAGCCTGAGCTTCGGCCTCCGTCCAACCCGGGCGCACACTCCTGACCCGCTCCTGTGGTGTCAGTCGCCCGGTGAGTCGCTCAATGCCTGAAGAAGCCTGCATGCCACCGCGCAGCTTCATTGTCTCGGGGTCGTAGGTGGGCTTGCGCAAAGGATTTTCAACCAACATCAGACGCAGCTTGTCCCGCGCCAATGGTGCATTTTGAACAGTGCGCTTGAGCATCGCGCCCTGACTGATCTCATAACCCAGTGCTCTGCGCTCAACGTCAGGCAGAGCGTGCAATACCGATGAAAACAGATCATCGGCGCCATGCAGGTGCTGACCATCGGCATCCCGAGCTTCATACCCCTCGTCCGTGCTGATCAGCACTTTGCGCACCGGCGCGTCTTCAGGGCCTACACTGTCGCGCAGACGGCCAGTCAGTGAATGTTCGCGAATTTCGATGCGCACATCGCTCGGCCAGTTTGGCAAGGTCTCCAGGGTGTGTAGCGCCAGCCTCTCTGTGTCCAAAGCATGCAGCGAGTCAAGGAAAAGTCCTTCATAGGCACGTGCCAGACGCAACTCCAGCAAAGCGGCTCGCACCTGTTGCCGCAAGTGCAACCCAATGCGCTTGTGCTCGGCAAGCGCCTTCAAGTCAGCGGGTTCAGCGTTGCTCAGCAGTTCCTCGGCCATGCGGGTGGGCAATTGGGCATAGGCATCCTGAAGCACCAACACACCGGCATTGCTTGAGCGTGGCAGGCCATTTCCGGGCAGCTTTCCCGTGTCCATCCATGTTTTGAACCGGTTGATCTCATCGATCAGCAACGCTGGCGGCGCTTCGTTTTCGACATGCAGCCGACGCAACATCGCTTCTTCAACACCACTGGCAATACGGATGTGTTCAAGCATCGCATCATCGAACGCATCGACGACTGTCCCCAAGCGTCGCATGAGTTGGGCCTTGGTCCATTCAACGGGACGGTCGAACTCGGTGTGCCAGGTACCGGAATTGTTGTGCTCAAGTTTTGGCTTGTAGGCCGTCGGTCGGTCGGGATGCTGGATTCGCGATTGCCCCGTCCGCGGATCGTCTTGTACGGCGAAATATTTGCTGTCACGCGACAGAAACTCCTGATCGTCATGCCGATGCAGGCCTCGCTCGTTAAGCGTTGAATCCGGAGCCAGATCGACCTGACGCTCGTAAGGGCTCAAGTCAGGATTCCATAAACGGGTCTTGCCATCGTCAAGCACGACCGGTTTCAACTGGTCGACAAAAGTCGAAGGTTTGACCGCTGCCGCCGCGCCCGTCGGTAGCACATGCCCCGCCCCCATGATTGCCAGCTGGGCAGCATTGATCAGGACACTGCTCAGGAGTGCCGCCGCTTCATCCTTGTCTCCCTTGCTCCAGTCCTCGATACCCTCCATGGTTTCGAGCACCATTTGTCCGACCATGATGCCCAGCATGGCTTCTCCCAAACCCGGTACCAGCATCGCGCCGAAGTTGAATACGTTCCAGCCGATGCTCGCGTAACTGCTCAGTCGCGCCCAACGGGCGTTGGCATCTTCATCGTCAGTGGGAACGGCAATGTGTCGCGCATCCGCGATGGCCTTGTCACGCCGCCATCGACCGAGCGCAGGCCAAAGCAAGCCATCGATCACGTTGGTGACCGGCTCCGCATCGGGGTTCTCCACCGCCGTCTCCCGCCACCACGGCCCCATATTCAAAGGTTCACGCTGTTGCCAGGTGAAGGTGGAAAAGCGTTCTTTGACGCGAGTGAAAAACCTGCCCTTGTCTTTTTGCGGCACGAAGCGGCTGAAGAATTGTTGATAGTCCGGGGAGCGCAGCTGACTCGTCAGTTCCTTCATGAAATCCGTGAAGGAGCCGTACTCTTTCAGGGGATGATCGGGGTCATCGGGCACATAGGCAATCAGCGGGCCTTCAAGCCGACTTTGCTTATAAACATCTTCCCTGCGCAGCATTTCCTCGACAACACCGCTAGGGCCGTTGGCAAAAAAGGCTTTGAGTCGTTTGAACTGGTCAAACTCTTGCCCAGGCAAAATTGCCAATCGCCGCGACCACTCCATCATTGTTCGTTGATGTACCGGAACCAGGCTGTCGTAAAGTTTTTTTATTTGTGTTGGATCCGCCACGGCACTGAACAGCACAACACCGGTTAACTTCACACCCATCAGTGTCAAACGATGAGACTGCAAAGGGCGATGCCCCATCAAGACAGTTGCCTGATCATCCCGCAGTTGCTTTAGTTTCCCGTATGCCGTGGAGGTGATATCGCCCTTCAAATACGCAATTAATGCCGATTCATTGAGCGCAGCCTTTTCGGTCCCGATGAAGTGCTGCTCGAGGGACGCCTTCGCATCAGCCCGGACAGGGTCCAGCAACCCGGTAATGTGCCGTTGATACTGCGCACCGAGATCCAGTTCCCGGCAAAGACTCGCGAAACTTTCGACGGTCAACGGATGGCGCTTCAGCGCACCTTCGGCATCGGTAACGAAAATGCCGGAGCCGTCGCGAAAGGCACCTGCACGGGTGTCAGCGTCCTCGAAGTTGTGCAGCGCGGCCTCCATCAGGGTGGACTGCCTGAGCCGGCTGGCCTGGGTATCGATGCCAAAACCCAGCGGGGCTGGAATATAGAGCCGTACTGTAGTTGCCTGGACATCCAGTTCCAGGTTCCGCTTTTCTTTCAGAGCTTGAATGAGCAAGGGTTCAGCGAATGCATGGATGTCCTTTTGTAAATCCCCCAAGACGTCATCAAGATTGTCTTGCAATCGCCAGCGCTCACTAATGAGTTCCTTCAGATACTGACGGTCGATAGCGCTGGCCTTGACGTACCACTCGGGAAAATCGGGTGGTTGGTTTACATTTGATACAAGTCTTGATACCGATGGTTTCCTTATTAAGGCCGGAACTTTGGTTGCAAGATAATTCAGATAAATGTTTTCGCCGACAGCGAGTTCTGGAGAAGTGCCCGACACAGATCCTTCTGATATTTCATTCATTACGCATGTATCCCTATGCGATCAACAGAACGCCTAGCTTATTCAATAGTGGCAAAAACAAAAGCTCAAATAGTTGTTGGAAAACAGCGACAAAACAAACAACACCCCTGAACTTGAGAATATAAAAAACAATTAAATACCACCCGCAAGTTCACAAGCCTGATCCGCCTTGCCAGCGGTAGTTTTTACCCGCTGGCAAAGGGGCTAAGATGCCAAGAACTTCCAATCAGGTACCGGCCATGCGCTTATCCGAATTCATCAGGCAACACGTGGACCGTATCGTCGATGAATGGGAGCAGTTCGCCAGAACGATCGCCCCGGCGGCCGAGCATATGGATCAAGCAGCCTTGCGTGATCACGCCAAAGCAATTCTGCTGGCCGCCGCGCGAGACATGTCCACCGCACAAACCGCCAGCGAGCAACAGGCCAAAGCCAAGGGCGAAGGCCCGGATAAGACCCCGAGCCTGGACGAGGCGGGCGCCAGCCATGGCGAGCTACGCCATACCGTGGGTTTCGACCTGGTGCAGATGACCAGCGAATTTCGCCATTTGCGTGCCTGCGTGATCCGCCTGTGGGTCAACAGCCTGGACGCCCCCGACATTGCCTATTTCCAGGACATGATCCGTTTCAACGAAGCCATCGACGAAGCCCTGGCCGAATCCACCGAAGCCTATGCCGAGCAGGTCAATCGCTCCCGGGACATCTTTCTGGCGATCCTCGGCCATGACCTGCGCGCGCCGCTGCAAGCAGTGAGCATGTCCACGGAAATGCTGCTGCGCAAAGCCGCTCTCGAAGGCGACGCGCTGACGTGCGCAATCCATATCCAGCGGGGCGCGCGGCACATGGCAGTGATGGTCGGCGATTTGCTGGAGCTGGTCCGCAGCCGACTGGGCAAGCGCCTGCCGATCGAACCGGAACCCATGGACCTGGCTGAGACGGCGCACGAAGCGATTGCCCAAGCCTGCGCTGCTCATCCGCAATGCGATCCGACACTAAGCGTCGAAGGCGATACCCAGGGTGTATGGGATGGCCGAAGGCTCGCTCAAATGCTGCAGAACCTGCTCGGCAATGCGTTGCAACACGGTTCGAATCACCGCGCAGTCAAACTGACCCTCAGGGGTGAAACGGACAGCGTTCGCCTAACCGTGCACAACGACGGTACGCCGATTCCACCCGAGGCGATCGGCACGATCTTCGATCCGTTGGTACGCAGTGCCGACGAAGAACTCGGCGGACCGAGCACCAGCCTAGGTCTGGGGCTGTTCATCGTCAAGGAAGTGGTTGATGCCCATGAAGGCACGATCGAGGTCAGCTCCAGCGCCGAGCAGGGCACGCTGTTTACCGTGGTGTTGCCCAGGAAGGTGTGACGGCACAAGACCGCGTTGTGGCGAGGGGGCTGCCCCCGTTCGACCGTGAAGCGATCGTAAAAACGGCGCATGCGGTCAGCCTGAAGAGCCGCGATGACCGGACTTGGGGTCGCTACGCAACCCAACGGGGGCAAGCCCCCTCGCCACAGGTTTAGTGTTTACAGCTATTCGATCACCAAGCGCCCCAACCGCTGCTTGAGCATGCGGTTCTCGGCCCGCAGTTGCTGGACCTCGTCAAGCAGGTCCAGCGCCAGGGCGACACCTTCCCATTCCAGCTCCAGGTCGCGCCGCAGCTTGGCGGCGCGCTTGGCCAAAACCAGTTCGTAGTCGGTGAAACGCCAATCCTTGGGCTCTGTACCCTGTGGTTCGAGGATGCCGTGTTCGACTATCTCGATCACATGCACGTCCGACAACTCGGTCGCCTCACAGAATTCTGCCAGGTCCAATAGAACGATCACGGGGTCGCTCATGATTGGGCTCCTCCTTATCTCGGAATCAAAAATTCTCTCGCGGATCGAAAGCGGCTTTTTTCGCCAACTCCTCCCACAACGCCTTGACGTCATGGTCGAGTTTTTTCGGCATCACCGCCTTGAGCTGCACGAACAGGTAACCACGGTGCCCGGCCTTGTGCATCAGGCCGTGGCCCTTGGCGCGCATGCGCTGGCCATTCTGGCTGCCGGCCGGCACCTTGAGGTTGATCTTGCCGGTCAGGGTCGGCACCGCGACTTCGGTCCCCAGCGCCAGTTCCCACGGCGCCAGTGGCAAGGTGATGATCAGGTTTTCGCCTTCGACATCGAATTTGGGGTGCGGCGCAAAACGAATGGTCAGGTACAAGTCGCCATTGGCCCCGCCACCGATGCCCGGAGCACCCTGGCCCTTGAGGCGGATGCGCTCGCCGTCGGTCACGCCGGCGGGGATCTTCACGTTCAGGCTTTTGCTGGTGTTGCTGACATGCTGGCCGGCAGCGTTGTACTGCGGCACCTGGAAGCTGACCTTCTTCGATTCGGTCGAGAGGGTTTCTTCCAGAAAAACCGGTAATTCCATTTCCACGTCTTGCCCTCGACGCCCGGCGCTATGGCCCGACCGTCCACCACCACCGAAACCCGAACCACGGTTGCCGAAGATCGAACTGAAGAAGTCCGAGAAATCGCCCGTGTCCTGACCACCGCCACCGAAACCACCACGACTCTGCCAACCCGGCGGGCCCTGGAACGGCTGGCCGTGGTGACCGTATTTGCGCAAGTCGTCGTATTCGGCGCGCTTGTCGGCGCTTTTCAGCGCTTCATAGGCTTCCGACGCATCCTTGAACTTGGCCTCGGCGTCCTTTTCCTTGCTGACATCGGGATGGTATTTGCGCGCCAGCTTCCGATAGGCGGCCTTGATCGCCTTATCGTCCGCGGTCGGCTCCACGCCGAGAATCTTGTAATAGTCTTTGAAGTCCATCGAGGGAATCACCATCCATTATCGAAATCGCGCCGCTCGGTACAGCATGCTCTGGTTTACAGCGTTTGAATTGATCAATCTCAACTTTGTGACCGGGCAGCGCATCAGTAGTTTATCGGCAGCCGGGCGCAGTTCTTGCTGTCGCCCAAGGATTGCCAAACCTATGCAGGGAAGTTTGGGGGCGATGGCCCATCTTTCAAGCGCAGATCAATGCGATTTAACAGATAGTCGGCCTTCGAATCTGCGCCGCACTGACATACACTGCGCGGCCGTTTTTTAACCGGAACTTGAAAGACATGAAAAACGCATCTCCAGCCCGTGCCTGCGGTATCGACTTCGGCACGTCCAACTCCACCGTCGGCTGGCTGCGCCCCGGCATGGAAACGCTGATCGCGCTGGAGGACGACAAGATAACCCTGCCCTCGGTGGTCTTCTTCAATATGGAAGAACGCCGCCCGGTGTACGGTCGGCTGGCGCTGCACGAGTACCTGGAAGGTTACGAGGGCCGCTTGATGCGCTCGCTCAAGAGCCTGCTGGGCTCCAAACTGATCAAGCACGACACCAGCGTCCTCGGCACGGCGATGCCGTTCAAGGACCTGCTCGGGCTGTTCATCGGCCAGCTGAAGAAGCGCGCCGAAGCCGCCGCCGGTCGGGAGTTCGAGGAAGTGGTGCTAGGCCGTCCGGTGTTTTTCGTCGACGACGATGAACTGGCCGACCAGGAAGCCGAAAACACCCTGGTGGACGTGGCCCGCGCCATCGGCTTCAAGGAAGTCTCGTTCCAGTACGAACCGATTGCAGCGGCGTTCGACTATGAATCCACCATCGAAAAGGAAGAGCTGGTACTGATTGTCGACATCGGCGGCGGTACGTCCGACTTCTCGCTGGTGCGCCTGTCCCCTGAGCGACGCGGACATGACAACCGTCATGACGACATCCTCGCCACCGGCGGCGTGCACATCGGCGGGACCGATTTCGACAAACAGCTGAGCCTGCAAGGCCTGATGCCGCTGTTCGGCTACGGCAGCCGGATGAAGAGCGGCGCCTACATGCCCACCAGCCACCACATGAACCTGGCGACCTGGCACACCATCAACTCGGTGTACTCACAGAAGTCGACCCTGGCCCTGGGCAGCATGCGCTACGACATCGAAGACACCGGCGGCATCGATCGCCTGTTCAAGCTGATCGACCAGCGCGCCGGGCACTGGCTGGCGATGGAAGTGGAAGAAACCAAGATTCAGCTGACTCATGCCGACAGCCGCCATGTGCCGCTGGACCGCATCGAGCCCGGTTTGAGTGTGGAACTGACTCGTGCGCTGTTCGAATCAGCCATCGACAACTTGCTGGAGCGGGTGCGCAACAGCGTGACCCAGTTGCTGAACGACGCCAATGTGCGGGTCGATCAGGTGGATACGGTGTTCTTCACTGGCGGTTCGAGCGGGATTCCGGCGCTTCGCAACAGCGTCTCGGCGATGTTGCCGAACGCGCAGCATGTGGAAGGCAACATCTTCGGCAGCATCGGCAGCGGGTTGGCGATCGAGGCGGCCAAGCGTTACGGCCCGATGGATTGACCTGAAACCCTGTGGCGAGGGAGCTTGCTCCCGTTGGACTGCACAGCAGTCCCTTCTTTTGGAGATAAGGGGGGCCGCTTCGCGCCCCAACGGGAGCAAGCTCCCTCGCCACAATTAGATCAACACTGGATCAAACCATCCCCACCTGCTTCAACTCACTCTTCAGGTACGCGTAATAAATCGGCCCCGCCACCACCCCCGGCAGGCCGAACGCAGCTTCGAACACCAGCATCGCCAGCAGCAACTCCCACGACTTGGCACTGATCTGCCCGCCGACGATGCGCGCGTTGAGGAAGTATTCGAGCTTGTGGATAAAAATCAGATACCCCAGTGCCGCCACCGCCACCCAGATCGACAGTGACAGGCCGACGATGGTGATCAAGGTGTTCGACATCAGGTTGCCGATCACCGGCAACAAGCCGAGCAGGAAAGTCAGCACGATCAGGGTTTTGGTCAGCGGCAGCTTGATCCCGAACATCGGCAGGACCACCGCGAGGAAAATCCCGGTGAAGAAGGTGTTGAGCAGCGAAATCTTGATCTGCGCGAAGACGATGTTGCGAAACGCCTGGACCAACAGGTGCAAGCGGTCGAACAGTGCCGCAGCCAAGGGCTTGCGCTTGGTCAGGTCCGGCACGCGCTGCAAGGCGATGATCGCCCCCAGCACCATGCCGATCAGCAGCGTCACGAACATGTGCGCCGCGTCCTTGCCCACCAGTTGCAAGTCGCTCAAGTGCTTGCTCATCCACTCACCGATGGCCACCCGGAACTCGGCGGCACTGGCCGGCAGATAAGCGTCGATGAACGGCGGCAGCTGCCCGCGTGCGCGGTCGACCACGCCCATGAATTTATCGAGGGAAGCACCGGGGTTTTCCGCCTCGTGCAGCAGAAAACTGATCGCACCGGCAAAGATCAGCGCCAGCACACTGACCACCAAAGTCCCCAGTAACGCCACCGCCAGCCAGCGCGCACGGCGGCCTTCGATCAGCCGTTGCAATTGCGGCGTGAGCATGTTGACCAGTTCGAACACCAACAACCCGGCCAGCAGGCTGGGCAGCAATCGCAGAGGGATCACCAGCAGCAAACCGCCAAAAATGATGACCCAACTGATGAGCAACAAGACCTGACGCTGAGAAAACGCTGACATACAGCCTCAAAACGAACGACGTGAAAGGATTGGCAGTCTGCCAGCGTTCGGATGCCAGCACTAGGGATTGTGCATAACCTGTAGGAGCGAGGCTTGCCCGCGAAGAATGCACCGCGATTTTTCAGGTATTACGCGTCATCGTTCTTCGCGGGCAAGCCTCGCTCCTACAGGAGAAGATGTTTATTTTTTCTTCAGGCACTCACTCATGAAAGCTTTGCGCGCATCGCCCTTGAGGCCCTGGGTAGTGGCATCGGCGTTACAGGTCTTCATCTTTTCTTGTTGAGGTGTCATGGGCTTGGCGGCATCGGCGGCCGGCGCGGCTTTGAGGCAGGTACTCATGAAGGCTTTGCGCTCATCGCCCTTGAGGCTCTTGGCGGTAGCTTCGGCATTGCAGGTAGTCATTTTGTTCTGCTGGGCAGTGGCAGCAAAACCCTGGGAGCAGAGCAGCAGACCGATCATCAACAACGGGGCATGCAACATCTTCATGGAGTGTTCTCCTTGTTACCGCACCGATGGGTACGGCCTCGCTCTGGAGTGTAGACAAAGCCTGTTACACGTTCACCTGCTATCAAGGTGGCTGCGCCGATACTGTTCCGGCGTGCACCCGGCCTGGCGCTGAAACATCGCGATAAACGCCGAGCCGGTGCTGTAACCCATGTCGAAGGCGATTTCCTGAATGCTGCGGTGGCTGTCCAGCGCTTCGATCGACGCCAGAAACCGCAACCGTTGCCGCCACTCACCGAAACTCATGCCCAACTCGCGGACAAACTGCCGTGCCAAGGTGCGTTCGCTGACGTGAATCTGCGCGGCCCAATGCGCCAACGGCCGGTTATCCCCAGGCTCGGCCTGTAAGGACTCAAGGATGCCGAGTAACCCGGGACTGCTGGCGTAGGGCAAATAACACTCATGCATTGGCGCCTGTTGCAGTTGGTCCACCAGCACTTGAGCCAGACGCTGGTCCGCATCGCGATCGGGAATTTTCACATCACGCGCGGCGAAGTCCTTGAGGATCGCCTTGAGAATGTCGCTGATCGCCAAGGTGCACGCCTGCTGCGGCAAATCGCGACACAACGCCGGCACGAGGCAAACCGCGCGGTAGTTGATCGGCTGATGGCTATAGAAACTGTGTTCGGTTCCGGGCGGCACCCATACCGCGTACTGCGGCGGCGACATGAAGCGGCTGCCGTCGACATCCATGTGCAACACACCATGGGCCGCGTACTCCAGCGTGCCCCACGGATGTCGGTGAGGTGCGGCGTATTCGTGGGCGTTGAAGTCGGCATAGCGGAAATACACCGCCGACGGCAGTTCGCTGAAATCCAGCAGGTCGATGTGTTTACTGTTCATGCTGTCCGGAATCAGGGGCAGATTGTCTGGATCGCAGTATAGGCTTGCATCCAGACAGACGGATAATTGCCCCTCATTAACGTTCTGGCTTTTTACCGATGCAATACGCTTATCCCCTGCTGGCCATTTTCATTTGGGCCGGCAACACCGTGATCAACAAACTCGCGGTGGGCGCAATCTTCCCCGCCGAAATCGGCTTCTACCGCTGGCTGCTGGCCGGGATTCTGTTCACGCCTTTCATGCTTAAGCCAGTGATCGCCCATTGGCCGGTCATACGCCCAAACCTGGGGAGGATCTTCATCCTCGGCGTACTCGGCATGGCGGTTTATCAGAGCCTGGCCTATTTCGCTGCAACACTGACGTCGGCCACCAACATGGGCATCATTTTGTCGCTGATGCCATTGATGTCGCTGGCCATGGCGATGGTCAGCCTCGGCCAACGCCTGACCGCCGGTGCGCTGGCCGGTGCGGTGCTGTCGTTTGCGGGGGTTTTGGTGGTGGTGTCGTCCGGCAGCCTCGGCGCATTGCTCGAACACGGGGTGAACCTGGGCGACGCGATGATGCTGATCGCCACGCTGGCGTATGCGGTTTACAGCACCTTGCTGAAAAAATGGCAGCTGCGCTTGCCGCCGCTGGTGTTGCTGTATTTACAGGTGCTGGTGGCGGTGGTGGTGCTGTTTCCGCTGTTCCTCGCCTCACCGAAAATCGGCCCGACCCTGCATAACATTCCGCTGGTGCTTTACGCCTGTCTGCTGGCCTCGATGCTTGCGCCGCTGGCGTGGATGCAGGCCGTGGTGCGCCTGGGCCCGAGCCGGACCACGCTGTTTTTCAATCTGCTGCCGTTGATTACGGCGCTGATTGCGGCGGTGGTGCTGCATGAGCAGTTGGCGCTGTATCACCTGGTGGGTGGGGTGTTGACGTTGGGTGGGGTGATTTTGTCGGAGCGCTGGACTACCGTGCTGGGCCGCAAGAACAGCGTTGCCTGACCGGACGCCTTCGCGGGCAAGCCACGCTCCCACAGATTTTGTGTCGGACGCTGGCAATGGGCACGACGCCAAACCTGTGGGAGCGTGGCTTGCCCGCGAAGAACGATAACGCGGTCTAAACCCCCGCCGCCTTCAACCGCGCGGCATGCTCGACAAACAACCGCACCGGCTCCGCCCCTTTGCCCACCAGCCCCAGGGATTGGTTGACGATATCGAAATGATCCATCGGGTATTGATCGCCAATCACCGTCCCGAGATGCGAGCTGTAACGCCCGACCATCCCGTCGCACTGCCCGGCTTCACGCACGAAGGTTCTGGCAAACAACCGGCAACTGCGGTTAGTGCCGTCGAACAGGTTGCACCCGCGATCGGTCTTGCCCGGCTGCAAAGTCCCGGACCAGGAGTAATAGCGCACGCCATTGACCACTTCCGGGCCATGCCCACCCCAGGTGTCAGGCAGCCCCTGTGGATAACGCTGATTGAACAGCGCCACGCCGGCCGTGGTCAGCGATTGGTGCGAAGCCGGGATATCCACCGGCAGTCGCGGCCCGCGATAACCGGTTTCCAGCAGGCACATCAACGCGCTGATCAACCACAAAAAAAAGGTGAGCAATCGGCCCTTGGTGCTGTCTGCCGGATAGTGATCGTGCAGGTAGTCCGCCAGCTCCGAACCGTGATTGGGCCCGGCCACCGAGGTTACCGACGCCACCTGGTCCGGGCGTTTTGCCGCGGCATAACGAGCGGTCAGCGAGCCCTGGCTGTGGCCGATCAGGTTGACCTTCTCGGCCCCGGTGTCGCGCAGGATTTCCTCGATTCGTGCCAGCAATTGCTCACCACGCACCTCGGTTGAGTTGAGCGGCGAGACCTGCACCGCGATCACGGTTGCACCGTCCCGGCGCAACGCCGAAATGATCCCGAACCAATACGGATAGAGCAGCAGACGAATAAACCCGAGCATCCCCGGGACCAGCACCAACGGGTAACGCGTGGCGGAGCCTTGCGACATGGATGAACATCCTTGTGGTCGGTGAGATGAAGCAAGGCTGGATGCAAGGCCTCAGCCAAGCATCGCCACCCAAGATGACAACCCGGTGACCCATCTATGACATCCACCCTACTTCAACCCCACCACGCCCGCCACAATCAGCCCGACCGACACCAGCTTCAGCGCAGTCAGGCTTTCGCCTAGCAGTGCAAAACCGAGGAACACCGTGCCCAATGAACCGATGGCGGTCCAGATCGGGTAGGCGATGCTCACCGGCAATTCGCGCATGGCCAGGGTCAGGAAGTAAATCCCGCCCACGGCCGCCGCCACCGTCATCACTGATGGCCAGAGCCGGGTGAAGCCTTCGGCGTACTTCATGCCCATGGCGAAGGTGACTTCAAACCCGGCGGCAATCAGCAAGAACAGCCAGGCCATCTAGAACTCCCTGGCCAGCGCCAGCAAGCGCTGTTCGGCCTCGGCTACGGAAACCTGGAAGGTGCGCTCGGCGGACTCTTCACCCTCGGCGGCGACAACCGTGACGTCAGTGATGCCGATGAACCCCAGTGCCGTGCGCAGCAACGGGTCGGCATGGTTCATCGCTTCAAGCTCGCCACCGGGGCCGAAGCCAAACCCGCCGCGACTGGTGACGATCAACGCCTTCTTGCCCCGCACCAACGGTTCGTACTGCGCGATGCCGTTGTCCAGGGAGTGATTGAACGTCAGCCCGAGCCGCACAATCTGGTCGATCCAGGCCTTGAGGCCGCTGGGCACGCTGAAGTTATACATCGGCGTGGAAATCACCAGCAGATCATGACCGAGCAACTCCCCCACCAACTCATCGCTGAGTGCCAGGTCGGCCTGCATCGACAACGGTCGCGCTTGAGGCTCCGGATGAAAAGCAGCCGCTACGAAGGCTTCGTTGACGGCCGGGATCAACGCCCGGCCGACTTCACGGCGGGTCAATTGCGACTGCGGGTTACGGACCTGCCAGGCTGAAAGAAACACCTCGGCCAACCGCCGCGAATGAGAGCGTTCGCCACGGGGGCTGGCGTGAATGGCAAGAATTGTGCTCATCTGAATCTCCTTGAGGGCTAAACTGAAACGGCTTGTGGTTGCAGCTTGAAGCGCACAGCCACCTGCCTTCAAATGAGCAAAAATCAGTCTGGATGAATCTATTTCACCCATGGAGTTTTAAATGTTTGCCTCGTTGCCATTGACCGCCCTGCGGGCCTTCGAATCCGCCTCGCGCCTGCTGAGTTTCAAGGCGGCCGCCGAAGAGCTGTCCGTGACGCCGACGGCCATTTCCCATCAGATCCGCTCCCTGGAGAACTGGCTCGGCGTGCCGCTGTTCGAACGACTGCCACGCCAGGTGCGCCTGACCGAGTGCGGCGAACGGCTGTTCCGTAGCCTGCATGGCGCCCTGCTGGAAGTGGCGCAAAGCGTCGATACCTTGCGCCCGCAACGCAGCGGCACGAGCCTGACGATCTCCACCACCGCCGCTTTCGCCGCCCTTTGGCTGGTGCCACGGCTGGGACGGTTTTATGCCCGGCATCCGCACATCAGCGTGCGGCTGGACACTCACTGCGAAGTCATCGATTTGCATCAGGATGCCAGCGTCGATCTGGTGCTGCGCTACAGCCAAGACGACTACCCGAACCTGTATGGGTTGTGCCTGTTCGACGAATCCTTCGGGGTTTATGGCTCGCCTGAACAAGTGGCCCTGGCGACCAGTCGGGTACCCACCCTGATCAGCGTGCAGTGGCATAACTCCAAACTGTATGCCCACGGCTGGGAAGCCTGGTGCGCGCAATCCGGCGAAACCTGGCTGGCCGGACAGCCAGCGGTGCGTGAATACGACGAAGAGCATTACGCCCTGCAAGCCGCCATTGCCGGGCAAGGTTTGGTGCTGGCGAGCAATATTCTGGTGTCGGAGAGTGTGGCCAGCGGTCTGTTACTGCCTTATCGGGGTGAGATTCAGGTCGATGGGGCCGGATACAGCGCACTGTGTGTACCGGGACGCGAACGGCATCCGCCGGTGCGGGCGTTTTTTGCGTGGTTGCAGGAGGAGGCTCGATTGTCCGGTCTGTTGCCAAGATCGCAGCCTGCGGCAGTTCCTGCAGGGGAACGCATTCCAATGTAGGTGCATCAAAGACATCCTGGCCTGGGACATAGAGCAGGCAGATGACTCGCCGATATTCTGAAAGATCTATAGCGACTCTTGAACCGCCTTCGCGAGCAAGCCACGCTCCCACAGGTTTCGTGTCGCATGCCGACAATAGGCACGACGCAAAACCTGTGGGAGCGTGGCTTGCCCGCGATGGCGTCTTTACATACGCCGGAAATTACTTGGTGGGCTTGACCGTCACCGGCGCCTTGCCCGCCTTCATTTGCTCCAGCAACGGCGCACACTGATTCGGATCGCCAGCACTCGGTGCAATCAGTGCCAGCAGGCCCGCCGCCGGCGCGGCAATCACACCCAACGCCACCATCCCGGCCCCGCGCAGCATCAGCGGCACCGCTTTCACCCCCGCATCCGGCTTGATGAACTTGCCCCGCACATACAGTGGCGAACGCAACGAAATCAAGCGCCAGCCCTTGGATTCCGGGCTGATGGTCAGGTCCAGTTGCTCGGTCGCCATGTTCGCCGTGCCATCGATGTAGACAATCGCGTTCTCGGTATCGAAGACGAACAACTGCGTGGTCGCCAGACCGCTCTTGATGTCGAAATTGGCCGCCGCGCAGTTGATCTTCACTTCCTTGTCGCCAAAGATTTTCCCGACCACATAGTTGCCGACATTGAGCCCGGCCAGCTCCATCAACTCGCGACTGATGGCGCCATCATTGATCAGCATCTTCAAATTGCCGTCGGCGGTGCCCAGCAGCTTGGCCACCGAGTTGCCACGACCGACAAGGTCGGCATCGCCATTGAGCTCACCGAAACTGGTTTTCATACGTTCAATGGAGGGGAACAACTGTTTGAGCTTGAACTTGCGCGCGGTCAACTTGGCCTGGCCTTCCAATGGCTCGGTGCGCCCGTTCAGGCGAATCTGCGCATCCAGATTGCCGCCCGCCACGCCGAAACGCAGGGGCTCAAGGCGGAGCACACCGTCGGTCAGCACCAAATGGGTGTAGAGATCGTTGAACGGCAGTTTTTCGCTTTGGACGATGCGCTTGCCGGTGAATTCGACGTCAGCATCCATGTCGCGCCAGCGCTCGGTCTTGAATTCCTCGACCGGCAGTATCTTGTCCGCCGGCTGTTTGCTTTCACCGCCGCGGGCCTTTTGCTTGGCATTGGAGTCGGCGCCGATCAGTGGGGCCAGGTCGGCAAACAACAGTTGATTGGACTCCACCGCCCCGCTGAGCTTGGGCCGCGGCTGGCTCGCGACAAAGGCCAGGTTGCCGTGGATGTCACTCTCGCCAATCTTGCCGTTGAAGTCCTCATAGCGGTAAACCGCCCCGCCCGACTCATGCAACTTGGCGGTCAAATGCCCATCCGTGGCGTACGGCGGGGTATCCGGCAGGGTCACGCCGATCAGCGGATAGAGATTGCCCAGGCTGGCACCGGCCAGTTTCAGGCGCAGATCCAGGGCGCCGAGGTTCAATGGATCGGTGAGCGTGCCGGCCAGTTCGACGCTGGTGTCGGCAATCTTCATTTGCGCATGAAGCGGGAACGGCTTGGTGGCGTCCTGCAAGGCCAGCAGACCGCCAATTTTGCCTTGGCCGGCGAGATTCTGGCCGTGGTATTGCCCTTTGACCTTCAAGCCAAACGCGTAATCCTGCGGTGAGCCGCCCTTCTCAAGCGCGGTTTTCGCCGCTTTGTCACCGACGATGTCGCTGAATGGAATCGGTTTGCCCAATGGATCGATAAGCAGATCCAGTTGAGTCTTCAGGTTCTGGTCATCAAGCGTGACATGGCCCTTGTCGAATCCAACGGCTCCGATGTCCAGCACCCAGCTCGAAGGCTCGGCGTTCGGGTCTTTGGGGTCGAACTTGAACGTCCAGTTGGCACGGCCGTCGGCCAGACGCTGCAAGTCGGCATTGGGTTCGGTCAGGTCGATGCGCGGGATCACCACCCGTTGCATCAGCAAGGCCAGCGGTGAAATGCGCAGTTCGACGCGTTTGAGGGTGGCCATCTGCGGTTGCTTCGACCAGTCCGGGTTGCCCAGGCTCAGATCCTCGGCCACCACATGCGGCCACGGCACCCAGGCCCGCCAGCCACCCTCATCGGGCTCGCGCTGCCA
This sequence comes from Pseudomonas sp. DF5, assembly GCF_058148225.1. Lineage (NCBI taxonomy): Bacteria > Pseudomonadati > Pseudomonadota > Gammaproteobacteria > Pseudomonadales > Pseudomonadaceae > Pseudomonas > Pseudomonas sp. DF5. The sequence goes on along the minus strand of NZ_JBYVYM010000006.1, from coordinate 83,555 downwards.
GATCACCGCGAGGTTGCCATTGATGGCGAATGAACGATGCAGTTCTTCGGACACTTTGGCGTTAAGGGGCGGCTTGATCCGGTTCCAATCGAAGAATGCGATGAGCAGCACCAGGACGGCTAGCAGCACAACGAGGCTGGCAAAGGTCCAGGCAAATATTTTACGAGTGCGCGTCATTGCACAGGGCTCCTGAATACGACTGAGCGCCCGGACAGCGACGCACGGATGAAACGTTAGGCCAGAACCGGCCTGCCATGAAATGTACGACTGGAAAACGGCCCGCAGGTTTAACCCGAAGGCCGATCGAACGCAAATAGCCGTCTCGCCCCTCTCTTTTTAGCGTTACCGACCCCGCACTTTCGCGAGGCGAAAATGAGTCGAAACTACCCACCTCAGTGCAAAAACGCTCGCCGGAAACGCCCGGTCTAGAGCCGCTCGGCCAAACAATCAATTCCGTTGATTATTACCATTGCGTTTATGAACTTTTATATCGACTTATCGAGAGTAGCATTGCCCTCGTACCCACTTTATCGCCCTCCCAAGGAGCAACCCATCATGAAACGCGAATTACTGCTTAGCCTGACCCTCTCGATGTTAGCCAGCACCGCTTTTGCTCTGCCGGCTGCCGATCAGGCCACTCCACAAGTCAAAGACAGCCATTCGGTGTTCAGCCAGACCGTTGCCGATGGTGCCAACGGTAACGAGCGCCTGAAAGAAAAAGGCTTGATCACTCAAGATGGTTCGGATCGTACTCCACAGGGCCAAACCCTGGCGGCTGACGGTGCCGATCATACTCCACAAGGCCAAACCCTGGCGGCTGACGGCACCGACCGTACTCCACAAGGCCAAACCCTGGCCGCCGACGGCACCGACCGCACTCCACAAGGCCAAACCCTGGCCGCTGACGGTGCCGACCGTACTCCACAAGGCCAAACCCTGGCGGCTGACGGTGCCGATCGCACTCCACAAGGCCAAACCCTCGCTGAAGGTGGTGGTGACCGTGTGATCGAACGCAACAGCGCTGTGAGCTAAGCCCATGGCGGCCTGGAAAAAAAGCCCAATCCCCGGATTGGGCTTTTGACTTTATAGAAGCTGCATTAGCCCCCGCGTGATCCCCCGACAGTCCGTTCGACGCCAGCGAAGCCGATTTGCTAGAGTGCGCCGCTGTCCCTGTCCAGAAAACACCCTTGCGAATGCTGCCCCGCGCCGAACAGAAACAACAGACCCGCAACGCCCTGATGGACGCTGCCCGCCACCTGATGGAAAGCGGCCGAGGATTCGGCAGCTTGAGCCTGCGCGAAGTGACGCGAACCGCCGGGATCGTGCCCACTGGTTTCTACCGGCACTTCGCCGACATGGACGAATTGGGCCTGGCGCTGGTGTGCGAAGTCGGCCAGACCTTCCGCGAAACCATTCGCCTGGTGCGCCATAACGAATTCGTCATGGGCGGCATCATCGATGCCTCGGTGCGGATCTTTCTCGATGTGGTAACGGCCAATCGCTCGCAGTTCCTGTTTCTTGCCCGCGAGCAGTACGGTGGTTCATTGCCGGTGCGCCTGGCCATCGGCCGCTTGCGCGAAGACATCAGCTCGGACCTGGCGGCCGATTTGTCGCTGATGCCGAAACTGCAGCATCTGGGCATCGCCGACCTGAGCGTCATGGCCGATCTGATCGTCAAAAGTGTGTTCGCGACCTTACCGGACATCATCGATCCGCCGGCCGAAGCATTGCCGCTGCACCTGACACCACAAGCGAAGATCACCCAGCAATTGCGGTTTATCTTCATCGGCCTCAAGCATTGGCAAGGACTCGGCAGTACCGAGTAACGCCCTCACCCGGTGGGAGCGGGCTTGCTCGCGAAGGGGCCATCACATTCAACATCTGAGTAGCCTGTTACTCCGCCTTCGCCAGCAAGCCCGTGCCCACACAGGTATTCGCCATAATTTGGTGCGCACAAAAAACCGAGTGCACCAAAACCTCTCAAAACCCTGCAACATCCAGAAACATTCGCTACGCTCTGACAGGGTTTTCCTACACATCACCCGATTGGCAAGCCCCTTGCTCTAGCCTGAGCATTGTCCATTGCTGGAAGCCTTCCGATGCTGGTGATTCATCGCAGAATCGACCCTCAACCCGTCTGGGCCGCCGAGTTGCACCTGACCTTCGAAGCCAGGAGCAAAAGTCGCTTGCGCTGTTTCAGTGCCGAGGGTGAAGACGTCGGCTTGTTTCTGGAGCGCGGCCAGCCGCCGCTGTATGACGGCGAATGCCTGCAAGCCGAAGACGGGCGCGTCGTGCGCGTCTGTGCTCGCCCCGAACAACTGCTACACGTCACCTGCGCCAATGCGTTCGAACTGACCCGCGCCGCCTATCACCTGGGCAACCGCCACGTGGCCCTGCAAGTCGGCGACGGCTGGTTGCGCCTGCTCGACGATTACGTGCTCAAGGCCATGCTCGAACAGCTTGGCGCCAAGGCCGAGAACATCGAAGCGCCGTTCCAGCCGGAACACGGTGCCTACGGCGGCGGCCATCACCACTCGCGCCACGGTGACGAGGACTTCAACTACCCGCCGAAACTGCATCAGTTCGGCGTGCGTTTATGAACCCGGCCTGGGCGCTGCTGCGCCTGGCCAGCCCGCAGTTGCCGATTGGCGGCTACAGCTATTCCCAGGGTCTGGAAATGGCGGTGGATAACGGTCGGGTCAATGATCCCGACAGCGCGCGACGCTGGATCAGCGATCAGTTGCTGTTGAACCTGGCGCGTTTCGAAGCGCCACTTCTGCTCGCGCATTGCACCGCCGCCGCCGAAGAAAACTGGACCCAATTGCTGCAACGCTGTGAAGAGCATCGCGCCAGCCGCGAAACCCGCGAGCTGCATCAGGAGAGCCGGCAGATGGGCTATTCGCTGCAGCAACTGCTCAACGGCTTGCCGGAGCTGGACGAGCCTGCTCGCGCCTTTCTCGAGCAACGCCCTGAACCGCACTTGGCTCTCGGCTGGGCGCTGGCGGCTCGCGCCTGGAACATCAACCCGCAAGATGCGCTGGCCGCCTGGCTCTGGAGCTGGCTGGAAAACCAACTGGCGGTGTTGATGAAAACCCTGCCGCTGGGCCAGCAAGCCGCACAACGCCTGACCAGCGAACTGCTGCCGTTGCTGCAACAGGCGCAGCAAGACGCCAGCCGAATCAATCTCGAACACGTTGGCAGTGCCGCTTTCGGTCTGTCCCTGGCGTGCATGGCCCATGAGCGCCAGTACAGCCGTCTGTTCCGTTCCTAGGGCCTTTTAGTTTGGAGAATCACATGAACACACAACCCCTGCGCGTCGGCATCGGCGGCCCGGTCGGCTCCGGCAAAACCGCCTTGACCCTGGCCCTGTGCCTGGCCCTGCGCGAGCGCTACAACCTGGCCGTCGTGACCAACGATATCTATACCCGCGAAGACGCTGACTTTCTGGTGCGCAACGAAGCCTTGGCGCCGGAGCGTATCATCGGCGTGGAAACCGGCGGCTGCCCGCATACGGCGATCCGCGAAGACGCCTCGATCAACCTCGAAGCCGTGGATCAACTGAACCGGCGCTTTCCGGGGCTGGATCTGATTCTGGTGGAGTCTGGCGGCGACAACCTCTCGGCGACCTTCAGCCCGGAGCTGTCCGACCTAACTATCTACGTGATCGATGTCTCCGCCGGCGACAAGCTGCCGCGCAAGGGTGGCCCCGGCATCTGCAAATCCGACCTGCTGGTGATCAACAAGATCGACCTGGCGCCGCTGGTAGGCGCGTCGCTGGAGATGATGGACAGCGACACCCGACGCATGCGCAACGGCAAGCCGTTTGTCTTCAGCAACCAGAAAACCGGCCAGGGCCTTGAAGAAATCATCGCCTTCATCGAACGCCAGGGCTTGCTGACTGCGGCCTGATCACACTTATCAACAAGGAAGCTTATCCATGACATTGAAACGCATTCTGGGCGCCATGGCCCTGCTGCTGACCCCAGCCATTGCCTTCGCCCACCCGGGCCATGGCGACAACGGTTTGATCGCCGGCATCAGCCACCCGATCGGCGGCCTCGATCACTTGCTGGCGATGGTTGCCGTGGGGTTGTGGGCGGCGCAGCAGAAAGGCGCTGCGCGCTGGGCCCTGCCGTGCACATTCGTGGGCACCATGTTGATCGGCGGCTTGCTGGGTTTTGAAGGACTGAACCTGCCGGCGCTGGAAAGCGGGATTGCGGCATCGGTATTGGCGCTGGGCCTGGCGGTGGCGTTGGCAGTGCGTCCGCCGTTGAGCCTGGCGGTGGCGGCGACCGCGTTGTTCGCGCTGTTTCATGGCGTGGCGCATGGTCTGGAATTGCCGGACATGTCCAGTCCCTGGGCGTATGCCGCAGGGTTTGTGGCAGTGACAGCGGCGTTGCATGCCGCGGGTTATGCGGTGGTTCGCGTCTTGCCTCAGGCCGCGGCACCGTTGGTTCGGCTGGCGGGGGCGGCGTCGGCGGCGACCGGAGCTTGGTTATTAGCGGGTTAATTCTCTAGCGTCTGGACTGACCTCTTCGCGGGCAAGCCTCGCTCCTACAGGATTGTGTTTGACCCCGCAATTCGTGTCATGACACGAAACCTGTAGGAGCGAGGCTTGCCCGCGAAGGCGGCCTGACAGACACCGCATCTCTAAGGCCTGCTAACATGTCGCGCAATTAACCCTGCCGTGACGACGCCAGCCAATGCCGCATGTTTCCCGCTCCGCCTCCCAGCCTGAATTGACCGCCCTGTTCGCTTCGGTGCAACAGCACTTCCAGGACGTGATCGTGCCGCTCTGGCAGGGCCCCGGCTGGAACGCCGACATGGCGTTGCCTTATGAGGCGCTGGATGCCGAGCATAAACCGCTGCCCCCTCAGCGCTACCGGGCCATGGCCTGCGCGCGGCAGCTGTATTTGTTCTCCAGCCTGATCGGCCAGGTGCCCAAGGCTGAAGAGCGCGCGGCGGCGCTGTTTCGTTCCTTGCAACGGCATTTCCACGATGCCGAGCATGGCGGCTGGTTCTACAGCATCGACCCGCAAGGTACGCCGCTGGACCAGCGCAAAGACCTCTACACCCACGCCTTCATCCTGTTCGCTTGCGCCCATTATTGGGACAAGGTTCGCGAACCGCTGGTGGAGTCGGTACTCAACGCCGCGCTGGAAGTGGTGGCGCAGCGTTTCGCCACGGGCGACGGCCTGTACGAAGCCAGCCTGGACCGTGATTGGTCCTCGCTCGACTCCGGTCCATTACAGAACCCGCTGATGCATTTGGCCGAAGCCTTCCTCGCCACCCTGTCGGTGCGCGAAGACGCGGCTGTGCAGAACGCGCTCATCGAGTTATGCACAGCCATGCAAAAGCGTTTCATCGACCCGCGACATGCGGTGTTGATGGAGAAGCCGCTGGGAGCTGTGGATAACTGGTTCGAGCCGGGCCATCAGTTCGAATGGTATTTCCTGCTGCAATCCTCGCCATTGCTGCGCGGCTCGACACTGCATGCCTCGCTGGAGCGCGCGTTTGCGTTCACCGAGCAACGGGGCGTCGATCAGCAGACCGGCGCCGTGCGAGCAATGCTTGAACTGGACGACCGCCCTCGCGACGCAACCCAACGCATCTGGGCTCAAGCCGAATACCTGCGCGCCCTGACCTTGCGCCCGGGCAGCGAAGCATCGGTGCAACGCCAATTGCAGGCGTTGCAACAGCGCTTTCTGCACGCGGGCGGTTGGTATGAGTGTCGCGATGAGCAGGGCGAAGTGAGCCGCAAGGACATGCCTTCGACCACGCCTTATCACTTGGCAACCTGCTATCGCGGGCTGGCCGAGTATTTGCGCTGACTGAAAAATTGTTTTCGCGGGCAAGCCTCGCTCCTACAGGTTTTATGTTGAATCGCGACTCTGCGAACAACACATAATCCGTAGGAGCGAGGCTTGCCCGCGAACAGCCGTTACTCGGTCTTACACCTTGGCATTACGCTCAATGGCAAACCCACTCCAGGTCTGGCTCACCGGCATCAGCTCGAGGCTGTTGATGTTGATGTGGGCCGGTGCGTTGAGCACCCAGAAAATGGTCTCGGCGATGTCTTGCGGCTGGATCGGGTCGGCACCGGCGTAAGTGGCGTTGTAACGCTCCTGGTCACCGGCAAAACGCACCAGCGAGAACTCGCTCTCGCACAGGCCCGGCTCGATGTTGCTGACCCGCACGCCCGTACCTTGCAGGTCGCAGCGCAGGTTCAGGGAGAACTGTTTGACGAACGCCTTGCTCGCGCCATACACGTGGCTGCCCGGGTACGGGTAGTTGCCGGCGATGGAGCCGAGGTTGACGATACTGGCGCCACGGCCATGAGCGATCAAACGCGGCAGCAACAGGCGGGTGCTGTACATCAGGCCTTTGATGTTGGTGTCGACCATGGTGTCCCAATCATCGAGATCGCACTTGGGCGCCGGATCCACACCGAGGGCCAGGCCGGCGTTGTTGATCAGCCCGCGCAGCTTGGCGAAGGACGGCGGCAGGTTGGCAATCGCCTCCTCCATGGCCTTGCGATCCCGTACGTCGAGCACCAGGCCATGGACCTCGGTCTGCTTCGACAACTCGGCGCACAGGGCATTGAGGCGCTCTTCACGACGACCTGTCAGCACCAGTTTCCAGCCGGCCTCGGCAAAACGACGGGCACAGGCTTCACCAAAACCGGAGGTCGCGCCGGTAATAAACAGGGTGTTGGACATCGTGTTCTCCTTGCTTCGGCTGACAGTCAGCCCTTGGAATAGAAAATCAACCGGCAGCATGCCCGGCCTTGCCCACAGCGGCAACCATGGCAAAAACCGTACAAAAAACGATCAATGCTGGCAACAGCCCATGCCCCGCGGCTTGCAGCCATGTACGCGCACCTTATCCACAGGCCGGTCCACAGTTTCCGGGGGCAAGTGGAAAAGCTGCAAGCCGCTATCCACAAGGCTTTGCGGGTAGATTTGAAAGTTTTTTTCTTGACCCTGAGGCATCCGCTGTGTAGTCCAGGGCAATTTGCACGACCGAGTGGTCATAGCGACGATGGCGCCAAGCCAGCAACCACGGCCCTCAGCCGAGTCTTTCCAGAGTTTAACCACAGACTTATCCACAGGCTTGTCCACCTCGGCTCATACCGTGTTCGCTCATAACAAAAAGGTTGACAATGCCCACTTCAGGCTCGCCAAAAGCACCTGATCAAAAAACAATCATCTCTCTGCAAGCCACGTATTCAAAGGCTTACAGCCAGCTACTCCCACGTTATTCACAGCCAGCTCCACAGCAAACGGGGACAAGTCAAAACCGTGACAAAACAGCAATTTGCAGCGGCTTTATGTCGCGCTTTGAGAGGTCATGAATATTGTTTTCCACAATTTCCCTTTACCTCAAACCACAGCCTCGTGTAGGGATTGTGCGGGCATAAAAAAACGCCCTGAGTTCGTCAGGGCGTTTTCCAGGCTCTTCGGTTTAGTGCCCGCCAAGATAGGCGTTACGCACCTCCTCGTTCACCAGCAGCTCCTTGCCGGTGCCGCTGAGGCGGATCTGCCCGTTGACCATCACGTACGCCCGGTCCGACAGCTTGAGGGCGTGGTTGGCGTTCTGCTCCACCAGAAAGATGGTCATGCCCGTCTTGGCCAGTTCCCGCAGGGTCGCGAAGATCTGTTTCACCACAATCGGCGCCAGCCCCAGGCTCGGCTCATCGAGCAGCAACAGCTTGGGTCGGCTCATCAACGCCCGGGCGATGGCGAGCATTTGCTGCTCGCCACCAGACATGGTCATGGCCCGCTGGTTACGCCGTTCCTTGAGCCGCGGAAACAGCTCGAACATGCGCTCCATGTCCTCGGCGGCGTACTTGTCACCGATCGGGATGGTGCCCATCAGCAGGTTTTCCTCGACGGTCATGTCGGGGAACACCCGGCGGCCTTCCGGCGACTGAGCGATACCGTTGGAGGCGATGTAGTGGGACGACTTGTGAGTGATATCCACACCCTGATAGACGATTTGCCCGTCAGCCGCCCGTGGCTGACCAAAAATCGACATCAGCAGGGTCGACTTGCCGGCACCGTTGGAGCCGATCAGGCTGACGGTCTCCCCTTCATTGATGTGCAACGAGACTTTCTTCAGAGCCTGGATCGGTCCGTAGAACACGTCGATCTCTTTCAGTTCGAGGATCGGTTGACTCATACCAGTTCCTCTTCGTCGGCGCCCAGATAGGCGGCAATCACTTTCGGATCGTGTCGGATCGCATCAGGCCCGCCCTCGGCGATGACAACGCCGTGGTCCAGCACCACGATGTGGTCGGAAATGCTCATGACCATGCCCATGTCGTGTTCGATCAACACCACGGTCAGATCATGCTCGTCACGCAGCAGCCGGATCATCGCGCTCAGCGCTTCGGTTTCCTGAGGGTTGAGGCCGGCGGCCGGTTCGTCGAGGCAGATGATCTGCGGCCGGGTACACATGGCCCGGGCGATCTCCAGACGGCGTTGCTGACCATAGGACAGTTCACCGGCCAGACGGTTGGCGCAGTCCACCAGGTCCACCACTTCCAGCCAGTAGAAGGCGTGGTCCAGCGCATCGCTTTCGGCCTTGCGATAACCCTTGGTGTTGAGGATGCCGGCCAGCATGCCGCGGTTGACCCACATGTGCTGGGCTACCAGCAGGTTTTCCAGTACCGACATCTCCTTGAACAGGCGAATGTTCTGGAAAGTCCGCGCCAGACCGGCACGGTTGATCAGGTGCGTGCCACCGAACATCTTGTAGTGGAGCCGGCTGATGAAGCTTTTCGGCGAAACGAAATCGGTTGCCTTGAACGGCTCCCCGAGCATTTTGATGACGTTGGTCTTCACCCCACGGGTGTTGAGCTCGATATGCCCGCCGGACGCTTTATAGAACCCGGTCAAGCAGTTGAACACAGTGGTCTTGCCCGCGCCGTTGGGGCCGATCAACGCGAAGATCGAGTTGCGCTTGACCTTCAGGCTGACGTCACTCAACGCCTTGATGCCACCGAAGTGCATCATCAGGTTCTCGACCGAGAGTACGACTTCACTCATGGCGCTACTCCTTTACGCGGGGTCACACCGGTACGGCTGATCCGGATCAGGCCGCGCGGTCGCCAAATCATCATCAACACCATCAGGATGCCGAACAGCAGCACGCGATATTCAGCGAAGCCGCGCAGCAGTTCCGGGGCGACGGTCAACACGAATGCTGCCATCACCACGCCGATGGTCGAACCCATGCCGCCAAGTACCACGATGGCGAGGATCAATGCCGATTCGAAGAAGGTGAACGAGGTCGGGTTCACAAAGCCCTGATAGGTCGCGAAGAACACGCCGGCCAGGCCCGCCGTCGATGCGCCGATGGTGAACGCCGACAGTTTGACCAGTACGTGATTCAGACCCATGGAGCGACAGGCGATTTCGTCTTCACGCAAAGCTTCCCATGCGCGACCGACCGGCATGCGGGTCAAGCGATGCTTGATGTACAGCACGGCCAGCACCACCAGGAACAACACCGCATAAATGAAGTAGTACTTCACGTCCGGGTTGTAGGCGATGCCGAAGAACTCATGAAAAGGTACCCCGCCGTCCTTTGCCCGCTTTCCGAATTCGAGACCGAAGAAAGTTGGCAACGGCGCCGCCATGCCATTCGGGCCACCGGTCAGGGACAACCAGTTGTTGAGGATCAACCGGATGATTTCACCAAAGCCCAGGGTCACGATTGCCAGATAGTCGCCGTGCAGACGCAGCACCGGGAAACCCAGGATGCACCCCGCCAGCCCGGCAGTGATCGCCGCCAAAGGCAGCACCGTCCAGAAGCCCAGCCCCAGATATTGGTAACCGAGCGCCAGGCCGTAAGCGCCGATGGCATAGAACGCCACATAACCCAGGTCGAGCAGGCCAGCCAGACCGACCACGATGTTCAGGCCCAGGCCCAGCAGCACGTAGATCAACCCAAGGATGACTACGCCCAACAGGTAAGAGTTGGAGAAGAACGGGAATACCACGGCGACAACGATCACCAGCGGGACGACCCAGCGCAACCGGGATTTGTAATCAGGCGCCAGAACATGAACACCGGAACCGGTGCTCTCGAAGCCTTCGAGAATTCTCAGGCCTTTGGGGGTTTGCAAGAATAGGCTCAGGGCAAAGCGGCCAGCCATAACGATGGCGACTATCCATGCCACGCGCGTCGGCTGCAGGTTGAAGCCGTAGCCGTCGAGGACCACACCAACAATCGGGCCGAACACAATCAGGGCGATGAGGCCGGCAAGAATCGCGTCAACCAGGCTTTTTTTGACATCAATGGTTTTAGTGGTTGAAGACATCGCTTACACCTTCGACACAAGAGGACGGCCAAGCAGGCCTTGAGGCCGAAAGACCAGAACAAGAACGAGCAGCGAGAAGCTGAAAACGTCTTTGTAATCCGAGTTGACCAGCCCCGAGAACAGCGACTCGGAGATCCCGAGAATGATCCCCCCCAGCATGGCGCCGGGCAGTGAGCCGATCCCGCCGAGCACTGCCGCGGTGAACGCCTTGATCCCGATGACAAAGCCTGCATAGAAGTCGAACGTGCCGTAGTTCATGGTGATCAGCACACCGGCCAGGGCCGCCATCGCCGCACCGATGATGAACACGTAGGAAATCACCCGATCGGTATTGATCCCCAGGATCGAAGCCATCTTGCGGTCTTGCTGGGTGGCGCGGCACATGCGGCCGAGTTTGGTGTACTTGATGACATAGGTCAGCAAGCCCATGCCGACGAATGCGGCAACCAGAATGAAGATTTTGGTGTAAGTGAGTTGAACGAAGCCGCTCCCGACTTCAACTCGCCATGCACCGGTCAGCAGTGTTGGTACACCTTGTTGACGGGCACCCTGACTGATCTGTGCATAATTTTGCAGGATCAGGGAAATACCGATGGCGCTGATCAGCGGTGCCAGTCGGGTGGAGTTGCGCAGCGGTTTGTAAGCGACACGCTCAATGACCCAGCCATACACCGCGGTGACGATGATGGTGAAAACCAGGGTGCCGAGCATCAGCAGCGGGAAGGATTCAATACCGAAGTAAGCCAGCAGAGCCAGACTGATCGCCGCGAGGTACGCAGAGATCATGTAAACCTCGCCATGGGCGAAGTTGATCATGCCGATGATGCCATAGACCATTGTGTAGCCGATGGCGATCAGGCCATAGACCGACCCGAGGGTCAGGCCGTTGACCAGTTGCTGCAGGAAAATACCATCCATAACGCAATCTCACGCACTTGAGAGACTGCACAGAAGCCGGGGGCGACGGACCGGGGTTCAGCCGCCGGCGCAACTCGGTTGTGTGCAGCTCTACGAGAAAAGACAGGTACTGCACGGACATGTTTCAGGACTGCCCGGCGCGCAAGGCGCCGGGCAGATCAACCGCTCATATCACTTCTGTTTTTCCAGCTGGTGGTATTTGCCGTCCTTGTCCCACTTGTAAACCACGTAGTCGGAGACTTTCAGGTCGCCCTTGCTGTCCCAGGTCTTCTCGCCCATGACGGTCTTGACCGGGTTGGCTTTCAGCCATTTGGCAGCGTCTTCGCCCTTGTTGGATTTGGCGCCATTGAACGCTGCGGCCAGGGTCTGGACCGAAGCGTAAGCGTACAAGGTGTAGCCTTCAGGTTCGGTGCCGGCCTTGCGGAAGGCGTCTACCACGGTCTTGCTGTCTGGCAGCAGACGTGGGTCGGCGCCGAAGGTCATCAGTACGCCATCAACGTTCTGTGGGCCACCGGCGGTGGTCACCAGTTCGTCAGTCACGATGCCGTCATCGGACATGAACTTGACGTCTTTGAGGCCCTGTTCACGCAGTTGCCGAACCAGTGGACCGGCTTCCGGGTGCAAGCCGCCGAAGTAGACCACGTCGGCACCGGCCGCACGGATCTTGGTGACGACGGCGCTGAAGTCTTTCTCGCCGCGAGTCAGGCCTTCATACAGCACTGGCGTTACGCCGCGCTTGATCAGTTGAGCCTTGGTGGCATCTGCCAAGCCTTGGCCATAGGTGTCCTTGTCGTGCAGCACGGCGACTTTCTTGCCCTTGAGCACGTCGACGATATAGTCGCCAGCCACGATACCTTGCTGGTCGTCACGCCCGCACATGCGGAACATGGCACTCAGGCCGCGCTCGGTCACCTTGGGGTTGGTGGAACCTGGGGTGATCGTGATGATGCCGGCTTCATCGTAGATCTCGGAGGCAGGGATGGTCGACGAGGAGCAGAAGTGACCTACCACACCAACGACTTTCTTTTCAGTCAGGTCTTTGGCGACCGTCACAGCCTGCTTCGGCTCGCAGGCATCATCGCCTTTGACCAGTACGATTTTTTCCCCGTTGACACCGCCGGCGGCGTTGACCGCATCAGCGGCTGCCTGTGCACCCTTCATGTACTGCTCGCCAAATGCCGCGTTGGCGCCTGTCATAGGGCCGGCCACACCGATTTTCACATCAGCCTGTGCAAACGCAGAAACACCCAACGCAGCTGCCACTGCGAGGGCCAGAAAGCCTTTCTTGTAAAACGTCTGGGACATGAGGTGGTGCTCCAAGGTTTTTTTTAGTTGGCACTGCGACTTCACTGAATGCTCAGAGCAAGGGCCGTGCCATCGGTTTTTTATTCTGAAAAAAGTCGCTGCTTTCTTGTTATTTCGACTGTTTCGATCCCATTTTCATTGGGTGTGCAACCGTCTAAACCGCGGGAGGTGAAACCTTATATTTTTTGAGGCGCAACCCGCATGCGCCATCATTGCAACCATGGCACCAAACGATGTGCAACCTGCCTGTAACAGCCTGCGTCACCGAACTGCACACTGCTGGTGCGCAACTGCTACAACCCGCACCATTACAGGCTAGCCGCTTCGCCAAAAAGCGCCGCTTCCGGCAACATATTTCAACAATCAGATCACGATCCGCAGGCACTGGCCCGCGTGATACAGCGAAAAACCAGCCTCATACAGGCAGCTTCGCAGCCCCACACCCGCCAATGGCTGCATGGGTGCAAAGGGAATCGGCAAGGCCTGAGGATTTCCGTTACACAGATAATCGGCAAAGGCTTTGCCGACCACTGTACCGGTGGTTACCCCTCGACCGTTGTAACCGGTAACGGCCACCAGACCCGGTGCTGGCTCGAACAGGCGCATCAAATGATCGGGGGTGAAGGCGATGCAACCGGTCCAGGTGCATTCCCATTCCACCGGTTTCAGGTAGGGGAAATAATGTTGCTGAACCCGGTCGGCCCAGGCTTTGAGGAACCAGGTCGGTTTCTGGTTGCCATTGCCGAGACTGCCGAGCAATAACCGCCCTTCGGCATCGCGACGGATGCTGCTGAGCACTTGTCGGGTATCCCACGAACCTTGGCCACCGGGCAGAATCTGCTGCGCGGCATCTTCGGTCAGCGGCACCGAGGCCACTTGATAGTAATAACCGGGGAAGAAGTTGCGACGCAGCTCCGTCCAGTCGCCTTCGGTATAGGCATTGGAGGCGATCACCACCTGTTCGGCCAGCACCGAACCCTGGGCGGTCTGCACTGACCAGCGCTGGCCCTGACGTTCGAGTCGGGTCACCGGGGAATGATCGAACAACTGCCCCCCAAGGCCGATGGCCGCATTGGCCAGCCCTGTGGTGTAGGCCATCGGGTTGATCGTGCCGGCACGCCGGTCGAGCAGCGCGGCGGCGATCTTCCTGGTGCCCGTGGCTTGCTCGCAGGCAGCTCCGGTCAACAATTCCACCGGTGCCCCACGACGTTTCCATTGTTCTTCGCGACTGCGCAGGTCCGCCTCGCCACGCGCGTTGTGCGCCATGTGCAGCGTGCCTTCGCGGCGCAACTGGCAATCGATGTTGTATTTGTCGACCAGGCTGAACACCAGCGACGGCGCCGCTCCGAGCATACGGTTGAGCTGACTGCCGACCGCCTTGCCAAAACCGGCTTCGATTTCGTCCGGAGGAATCCACATCCCCGCGTTGACCAGCCCGACGTTACGCCCCGAACCGCCATGGCCAGCACGATGCGCTTCCAGCACACAGACACTTTTGCCTTGCTCCAGCAGATGCACCGCCGCCGACAGCCCGGTGAAACCGGCACCGATGACGCAGACATCCACCGTCACCTCACCCTTGAGCGCCGCATTGTCGGGCCTTTGCGGCGTCAGTTTTTCCCACAGACACTCTTCGCGTAACGGCATTGCCAGACTCCGAAAATGAAACCTAACCAACACACCATCGATCGTTCCCACGAGAGCGCGGGAACGATCGATCAACAGCTTGCAGCCTGCTGCTTAATCGAACGTAATCCCCTGAGCCAACGGCAACTCCAGCGAATAGTTCACGGTGTTGGTCTGGCGGCGCATGTACCCGCGCCATGCATCGGAGCCCGACTCACGACCGCCGCCCGTTTCCTTCTCGCCGCCGAACGCGCCGCCGATTTCCGCGCCGCTCGGGCCGATGTTGACGTTGGCGATGCCGCAATCGCTGCCCACCGCCGACATGAACCGCTCGGCTTCACGCACGTCGGTGGTGAAGATGCACGACGACAGGCCTTGTGGCACGGCGTTGTTCAGGCGCAATGCCTCTTCGAAATCGGTGTAACCGATCACGTACAGAATCGGCGCGAAGGTTTCGTCGCGCACCACATCGCTCTGTTCCGGCATTTCGACGATGGCTGGCGAAACGTAGTAAGCGTTGGGGAATTTGTCTTCCAGCTGACGCTGGCCGCCAAACACCCGGCCGCCTTCGCTCAAGGCTTGCTCCAGCGCGTCCTGCATGTTGTCGAAGCTGTGTTTGTCGATCAGCGGCCCGACCAGGTTGCCTTCCAGTGGATGGCCGATGCGCACCTTGGAGTAAGCGGCTTTCAGGCGGGTAACGATTTCTTCTTTGACCGATTCGTGAGCGATCAGGCGACGCAAGGTGGTGCAACGCTGACCGGCAGTGCCGACGGCGCTGAACAGAATCGCCCGCACAGCCATGTCCAGATCGGCGCTTGGGCCAAGGATCATCGCGTTGTTACCGCCCAGTTCCAGAATGCTGCGGGCGAAGCGTGCGGCGATTTTCGGTGCCACTTCGCGGCCCATGCGGGTGCTGCCGGTGGCGCTGACCAGCGCGACACGCGGGTCATCGACCAAGGCTTCACCGGCATCGCGACCACCGATGATCACCTGGCTCAGGTGCGGTGGGGCGTCGCTGAAGTTCTTCAGGACGCGGTCGAACAGCGCTTGGCAGGCCAGCGCGGTGAGCGGGGTTTTCTCCGACGGTTTCCAGATCACCGGGTTGCCGCACACCAGCGCCAGCGTCGCGTTCCAGGCCCAGACGGCGACCGGGAAGTTAAACGCGCTGATCACGCCGACGATGCCCAGCGGGTGCCAGGTTTCGCGCATGTGGTGGCCAGGGCGCTCGGAGGCGATGGTCAAACCGTACAACTGACGGGACAGACCGACCGCGAAGTCGCAGATGTCGATCATTTCCTGAACTTCACCCAGGCCTTCCTGAGTGATCTTGCCGGCTTCCCAGGAAACCAGCTCACCGAGATCGGCCTTGTACTCGCGCAGGATGTCGCCCAATTGACGAACCAGTTCGCCACGGCGCGGCGCCGGCACCTTGCGCCACAATTCGAACGCATGATCTGCGCGACTGATGTGCTGCTCGACTTCAGCGGCGCCTTCCCAGTTCACGGCGGCAATCCGACTACCGTCGATGGGCGAATGCACCGGCACTTTGCCGTTCTGGTACAGGGCCGGGTTCACACCAAGACGATCAAGCAATGCGGCAACCATGGGTCACTCCTCGAGCAGAAACAGAAATCGTGCAGCCGGATTAATTCGACTGATCTGACCTGTAGTTTTAGCGCTCCCGAGGTTCTCCAACAAACGACGATTAAGCGAGATATCATTCCGTTTATTCATGCTGCGAATCTGCCGGTAACACGCGTGCCACGTAGAGAGACAAGAACAAGGAGAACCGATGCTGAATAAACGCTAC
Source organism: Pseudomonas sp. DF5 (assembly GCF_058148225.1). Taxonomy (NCBI): domain Bacteria; kingdom Pseudomonadati; phylum Pseudomonadota; class Gammaproteobacteria; order Pseudomonadales; family Pseudomonadaceae; genus Pseudomonas; species Pseudomonas sp. DF5. The sequence goes on along the minus strand of NZ_JBYVYM010000006.1, from coordinate 67,569 downwards.
TTGCCGTCGATCACTGCGCTGCAGTGTTTCGAGGCCGTGACCCGGCATTTGAGCTTCACCCGCGCCGCCGAAGAGCTGAACCTGACCCAGAGCGCCGTGAGCAAACAGGTCGCGCAACTCGAAGAGTTGTTGCAGCACCTGTTGTTCCGCCGGGTGCGCCGACGCCTGCAAATGACCCCCGCTGGCGATTTGTATTTGGTGGAGGTGCGAAAAATCCTCACCCAAGTCGAAATGTCGACCCATTACCTGCGTTCCTACGGCGGAGACACCGAAGTCTTGCGCGTCTCCACGCCTCCGACCTTCGGCGCGCGCTGGCTGGTGCCACGCTTGAAAGGCTGGCGCCTGCGTCATCCGTCAATCCATCTGGACCTGTGCAGCGAACAGGAAGCAGACGATCTGCTGCAAGGTCGCAGCGACCTGGCGTTCTACTTCGGCCAGGGCTCACGGCCCGGCACCGAATGCCTGAAGCTGTTCGGCGAAGAGCTTGTTCCTGTGTGTGCCCCAGGCAGTCTGCCGGACACGCCATTCACCGATCCGACGCAGCTCACCGACCTGGTCCTGCTGCAAAACGCCTCCCGGCCCCAGGCCTGGCACGACTGGTTCGACAGCCAGGGCTACCACACTGAACACAGCTACCACGGCCCGCGTTTCGAAACGTTCTATATGTGCATCCGCGCCGCCCAGGTTGGCTGTGGTGTGGCGCTGCTACCGAAGTTTCTGGTGGAAGAGGAATTGGCCGACGGCAAACTGGTCATTCCCTGGCAGCATGCAATGCCGAGCACTGACGCCTATTACCTGGCGTATCCGGAGCATTCGGCGGAAGTGCCCAAGGTGCGGGATTTTGTGAAGTGGATGCTGGAGCAGATGGACAATCCGAATACACCGCAAAGTTGAAATATCATGCAAAACTCTGTGGCGAGGGGGCTTGCCCCCGTTGGGTCGCGTAGCGACCCCAAAACCTGCAATCGCGGTCCCTCAGACAGATCATGCATGCGGAATTTACGACTGCTGCGCAGCCGAACGGGGGCAAGCCCCCTCGCCACAGAGATCTCTAGCGTCTAAAAAATTGCTGGCAATCCTCACCGCTGATATGCGCCACTAGCCCCATTCATTGAAACAGTTGCAACGTCGCTGCCACGGGCTGCGACCCGCCTGGAGACCCGTTATGAGCGAGAGTGTGTTTGCCGATCGCATCGTGCAGAACCTGCTCGACACCGACTTCTACAAACTGACGATGATGCAGGCGGTGCTGCACAACTACCCTAACGTGGAAGTCGAATGGGAGTTTCGTTGCCGTAACAGCGAGGATCTGCGCCCGTACCTGGCGGAGATCCGTTTCCAGATCGAGCGCCTGGCCGAGTTGAGCCTGAGTGCCGATCAGTTGAGCTTCCTGGAGCGCATCAGTTTCCTGAAACCGGATTTCCTGCGCTTTCTCGGTCTGTTCCGTTTCAATCTGCGCTATATCCACACCGGCATTGAAAACGGCGAGTTGTTCATCCGCCTGCGCGGGCCGTGGCTGCACGTGATTCTGTTCGAAGTGCCGTTGCTGGCCATGGTCAGCGAAGTGCGCAACCGCTATCGCTACCGGGAAATCGTCCTGGAACAGGCCCGTGAGCAGCTCTATCGCAAGTTCGACTGGCTGACCGCCAACGCCAGCAGCGATGAATTGTCCGAGTTGCAGGTAGCCGATTTCGGCACTCGCCGGCGCTTCTCGTACCGTGTGCAGGAAGAAGTGGTGAACGTGCTCAAGCACGACTTCCCCGGTCGTTTCGTCGGCACCAGCAACGTGCACCTGTCCCGCGAGCTGGATATGAAGCCGCTGGGCACCATGGCCCACGAATGGATCATGGCCCACCAGCAACTCGGCCCACGGCTGATCGACAGCCAGATCGCCGCCCTCGACTGCTGGGTCCGCGAGTACCGTGGCCTGTTGGGGATCGCCCTGACCGACTGCATCACTTCCGATGCGTTTCTCGGCGATTTCGACCTGTTCTTTGCCAAGCTCTTCGACGGCTTGCGTCACGACTCCGGTGACCCGGTGCTCTGGGCGGAAAAGGCCATCGCCCACTATCACAAGCTGGGCATCGACCCGATGAGCAAGACCCTGGTGTTTTCCGACAGCCTGACGTTGCCCAAATCTCTGGAGATTTTTCGGGCGTTACGTGGTCGGATCAATGTCAGTTTCGGCATCGGCACTAACCTGACCTGCGATATTCCGGGTGTCGAACCGATGAGCATCGTGCTTAAAATGACTGCATGCAACGGCCAACCGGTGGCCAAGATTTCTGATGAGCCTGGCAAGACTCACTGCAAAGACCCGAATTTCGTCGCCTATTTGCGACACGTTTTCCAAGTACCTGCCACCCTTTCCAGTACATCAAGCAAGGAGTGAATTCATGCAAGCCGTACAGCGTGAGATTGCTGAACAGCTCAAGGTCCAACCGCCGTTCGTGGATCAACTCGCCCTTGAGGCTGAAGTCGCCCGGCGAATCACCTTCATTCAGGATTGCCTGGTCAATTCCGGGCTCAAGGCCCTGGTGCTCGGTATCAGCGGCGGCGTCGATTCCCTGACCGCCGGCCTATTGGCCCAACGCGCCATCCGTGAACTGCGTGAGCGTACCGGTGATAACAGCTACAAGTTCATCGCCGTGCGCCTGCCGTACCAGACGCAGTTCGATGAACACGATGCCCAGGCCTCGGTGGACTTCATCGCACCGGACGAACGCCACACGGTGAACATCGGCCCGGCAGTCAAATCCCTGGCCGGCGAAGTGGCAGCCTTCGAAGGCAAAGAAGCCGTCTGGGTGGATTTCGTATTGGGCAATACCAAGGCGCGGATGCGCATGGTCGCGCAATACACCATCGCCGGTGCGGCTCATGGCCTGGTGATCGGCACCGACCACGCGGCAGAAGCCGTGATGGGTTTCTTCACCAAGTTCGGTGACGGCGCCTGCGACCTCGCACCGCTGAGCGGCCTGGTGAAAAACCAGGTCCGGGCGATTGCCCGCAGCTTCGGCGCGCCAGAGTCGCTGGTGGAGAAAATCCCGACCGCCGACCTCGAAGACCTGTCGCCGGGCAAACCGGACGAAGCGTCCCACGGCGTGACCTACGCCGAGATCGACGCCTTCCTGCACGGCGAACCGGTGCGCGAGGAAGCGTTCAAGATCATTTGTGATACGTACAAGAAAACACATCACAAGCGTGTGATGCCGTTCGCGCCTTGATTCTGCCCCCCTGTAGAAATGAGCACAAAAAAAAGCGTCCCAAGTGGACGCTTTTTTTATGCGCTTGAATCGATTACTTCAGTGTAACCGTGCCTTTCATCATCGAGATGTGGCCCGGGAACGAGCAGAAGAAGCCGTATTTTTCGGCTGCATTGAGCTTCGACACATCGAATGTCACAGAATCCTTTTCACCAGCGCCGATGACTTTGGTGTGAGCGATGACGCGGGCATCACCTTCTTTCAGGTAATTTTTGTCGATGCCAGCCGACAGGCCGTCGGTGGCGATCGGCTGCATGTCAGCCTCTTTGCTGATCACCAGGTTATGGCCCATGACGTTTTTCGGCAGGCTGCCGGAGTGGGTCAGTTCAACGGTGAAGGTCTTGCAGCTTTTGTCGATTTCAATGGCCTTGGTGTTGAAGGACATCTGATCGGTGGAGTCGATGGTCGTTTTGCACTCGGCAGCCATCAATTGGCTGCTGGCCAGTGTCAGCAGGGATACCGCAACAAGTTTGGCAAACATGGTGAATCTCCAAGGCAGGGTTAACAAAAGTGCGAATGGACAGAAGACTGCCTGAAATCTTCGCAAGTTCCTATGACCTGAATCAAAAATTGTATACAACTTTCGGGCTATGACACCCATCGAAACAATCTACCAGCCAGACGTCTGGGACGGCCCTATCATCAGGGTCATCATTACTCACCTGGAGCGCCTGTCATGTCTTTCAGCAGCTTGTTGAGCAGTTTGTTGGCCGCCTACGCCTGTGGCGCCAGTGGCACTTACGAAACACCTGAACGCGCGGTTTAACCCTTGGAACGATGCGAGCCTGCCTTTACTCTGTGGTCCTGATTGACCATGGAGCAAGGCATGTCTTTAACGTCCGTTTGTGTATTTTGCGGTGCCAGCACCGGCACCAATCCGGCTTATCGTGAAGCGGCTATCGCCCTGGGGCGAGCATTGGCCGAGCGCAAGCTGACCCTGGTTTATGGCGGCGGCGCTGTCGGGCTGATGGGAATTGTGGCTGATGCCGCACTGGCGGCCGGTGGCGAAGTGATCGGGATCATTCCGCAGAGCCTCAAGGACAAGGAAATCGGCCACAGCGGCCTGACCCGCCTGGAAGTGGTCGACGGCATGCATGCGCGCAAGGCGCGAATGGCCGAGCTCAGCGATGCCTTCATTGCCCTGCCCGGCGGTCTGGGCACGCTGGAAGAGCTGTTCGAAGTCTGGACCTGGGGCCAGCTCGGTTATCACGGCAAACCGCTGGGTTTGCTGGAAGTGAACGGTTTCTACAGCAAGTTGACGTCTTTTCTCGATCATATCGTCGGCGAAGGCTTCGTTCGCGGGCAGCACCGTGACATGCTGCAAATGAGCGAATCACCGCAAACCCTGCTCGATGCACTGGACGCCTGGCAACCCTCGGTACCGCCAAAATGGACCGAGCAAAAACCCAGCTAACGGCTCGGTGCCGATACAGGGCAGAATATGCGCCGCTCAACCTCACCTTCGACCCCAGAGGATCGCCCATGGCTAAACCTAATTATTCCTTCGCCAAACGTCAGAGAGACTTGGCCAAGGAGCAGAAGAAAGAGGAAAAGCTTCAGCGCAAGAAAGCTACAGCTGAAGAAGAAGCAGCAGCACTGAACCCGGATGCAGAAGGTGAAGTGGCGGCAGAAGATGATGTTGAAGCACCGAAAGATCAGGCGCCCGACGCCTGAGACCCTCAGGGCCCGATGATCTGATCAGGCCCACCGGATCTGTGTCCAGGGTCAGCAACGATGTTGCTGGCCCTCACAGGCCAATTTGAAACCCTCCTCCAAAAAACACATTCCCGCATGGGGTCTGCGCTATTCCAATGGCATCACTGTCACCCGAACTTCGGGATCATGGCTGCCACCGCCCAGAATCACCCCGCGCAACGGCGACACATCGGAAAAGTCCCGGCCCCAGGCCAGGGTGATGTGCTCCAGCGCCGGTTGCACATTGTTGGTCGGGTCAAAATCCACCCAACCCAACACCGGGCAAAACACCGATACCCATGCATGCGATGCATCGGCGCCGATCAGCCTTGGCTGGCCCGGTGGGGGCTGTGTCAGCAGATAGCCACTGATGTACCGCGCCGCCAACCCACGGGAGCGCAGGCAAGCGAGCATCAAATGCGCGAAGTCCTGGCAAACCCCACGACGCCTCTCCAGCACTTCCACCAACGGCGTCGCCACTTGGGTCGCCTCGGCGTCGAAGGTGAACTCGCTGAAGATCTTCTCCATCAACGCTTGAACACCCAGCAGCAATGGCCGGCCAGCAGGAAAGCAACTTTCGGAGAACTCGACGAAACTGCGTTTCAAATGCACGTAGGGCGATTCGAAGCGGTAACGGCAGGCTTCCAGCAACGCAGGCGAGAGTGGCTGACCGCTGTAGGTCAGCGCGTTGCAGGTCGCTTCCCAGGCCGGCGATTGATTGAAGTCCAGCGACGGACGTTCCAGCACTTCGACGGTGAGCCGAGCGTTGACCAGCAATTCATCGTGGGGGCGCTCGAACGCCAACCGGGTCAGCGGATTGCCGAACACATCCAGCTCATCCCGGCGTGAAGTCGGCTGGGGACTGATCTGCAACTGCTGTTCGGTGCAGCGCTGCCAGGCACAGGCGCGCGGCCACAGGTGCGCCAGTTGCTGGGCCAGGGACACCGGGCTGTCGTAGTGATAATGGGTGTCGTGGAAAATCTGGTAATGGGCACTCATCAGACGGACACCGTGCGCTGGCTGACATCATCGACATGGGCGAAATGGCGCAAGGCCAGGCGATCCGACACCTGTCCGCTGGCATCAGCGATCTCTTGCAGCAGATCCGCCAGCCCCTCTACGGCGGCGTGAACACTGGCTTCGCCGAACAGCGAGTTCTCCAGACAGCCCAGATCGAAGTGCGCCAGCCGCTCCACCAACTGCAGCAGACCTGTTTCGCGCGGCGCACCGAAGTCGTCATTCAAGCGCTTCAACGTACGGGTCACCAGTTTCAACTGGAACAGCACCGCGTGCGGGTTCTGCTCGTCGAGCAGCAGCAGGTCGAGCACCGGGATCAATTGCGCCACCGCCAGGTACCGCGATCGGTAGGTGATGCTGCTGTTACCCAGTTCCAGCAGCCACTCCAGCCCGGCCTGATCGAAAGCCCCTGCGCCGCGCAAAAACGCCGCCAGACTGCCGCTGAGAAATTGCAGCCGTTCGATTCGCCGACCGATCATCAGGAAACGCCAGCCCTCATCCCGGGTCATGTCGTCGAGGGCAAAGCCGGACAGCGCCGCCAGCGACATCACCAACCGGTTGAGGAAGTCCAGCAACTCGCCGAAATCCGGCTCTTCGGTTTCCAGCCCCATAGCCTCGCGCTGCAACTCCACCAGCGCTTGCCAGTTCTCTCGCGAGAGCTTGCCGCGTACTTGCGACGCCGCCCACTGCAAACGCTGCAGATTGGAGCGCAGGCTGAACGGCCAATCATCGCCGAGCAGCGCCGCCAGCAATCGTTCCGGCAACTCACCCTCCTCCGGCAACAGATTCAGGCGTTCACCGAGATCGACCGCCGCCTCCAGGGCTTGCGGGTCATCGCCATCGACATAGCGCGCGAGCATGACCCGCAGCAGCCGCGCGCTGTCATCGCAGCGCTCGCAATAACGGCCAAACCAGAACAGGTTCTCGACCACCCGCGATGGCAGATACGGATCTCGACGTACCAGATCGTGAACACCAATGTTGCGCTGGGCTTTCCATTGTTCGCCGCTGGGCGGGCGGTCGCCCAACACCCAGGTGTCCTTGCTCGCACCGCCGCGTTGCATCGACACCGCTTCGGCATCGGCCTCGGCGGCAACCCGGGTCAGGCCACCAGACAGCACTCGATAACCGTCCCGACTGGCCACCGCATACACGCGCATGCCGATGGCCCGAGGTTGCAACTGTCCGCCTTCGGCCTGCCAGATCGGCGCCTGGGACAGTTGCGCCAATTCTTGCGCAACATAGGCATAAGGCCGTGCCTGCATGCGCTCGGCCAGAGCCTGGCGCTGTTTTTCACTCAAATCACGCCCAAACACCGGTGCAAAACTCTGCGACGGAAACGCCGGCTTGATCAACAGTTCCGGCAGTTTTTCCAGGGCCTGGGCCAGCACCGGCGCTTCGCCGCACCACCAAGTTGCGATGGACGGCAGGATCAACTCTTCGCCGAACAGGAATTGATTGATTTTCGGCAGAAAGCCCAGCAAACCCGGCGACTCCAGCACACCGCTGCCGAGGGCGTTGGCCACCAGCACCCGGCCCTGACGCACCGCTTCGAGCAGCCCTGGCACGCCAAGGGCCGAGTCGGTGCGCAGCTCCAGCGGGTCGCAGAAATCATCGTCGAGCCGGCGCATGATTGCGTGAACCCGGCGCAACCCGCTCAAGGTTTTCAGATAGACCGTGGCATCGCGGACGGTCAGATCGCCGCCTTCCACCAGCGGATAACCGAGCTGACGAGCCAGGTACAAGTGCTCGAAATAGCTTTCGTTGAAACGCCCCGGTGTCAGCAGGACCACCAGTGCTGCCTCGTCATCGCTCGGCGCCTGCCGGGCGAGGGTTTCCTGAAGTGTGCGGAAGAACCCGGCCAGGTGCCGCACCTTCAAATCGCGGTACAGCTCGGGGAAGGCCCGAGACACGATGGTGCGGTTTTCCAGGGCGTAACCGGCACCGGATGGCGCTTGAGTCCGGTCCGCGGTCACCCACCAGCGACCGTCAGACGTACGCGCCAGATCTACGGCATACAGATGCAGAAAGGCCCCGTCGGGCGGGGCTATGCCCTGGCAAGGCCAGAGGAAGTTGTTGTGACCGAACACCAGTTCAGCTGGCAACAGGCCTTCGGCGATCAAGCGTTGAGGACCGTACAGATCCGCCAACACAGCATTGAGTAACCGCGCCCGTTGAGCGATCCCGGCCGATAACTGCTGCCACTCATCGGCTGCAATCACATGAGGCAACAAATCCAGCTCCCATGGCCGATCAGCGCCCTTGGGGTCGGCGTAGACGTTGTAGGTCACGCCGTTTTCCTGGATCTGCCGGGTCAGCAGCGCCTGACGCTGCACCAGTTGCGCTGGCGTGCTGCGTTGCAATTGATCGAACAGCCGCCGCCAGTGCGGACGCACGGCGCCGCTGTTGTCGAGCAGTTCGTGATAGGTGCCCGCGGTCAACGGGTAGCGGTCAAGCAGGTCAGGCATGGAAAGCTCGGCAGACAGCAAAGAACGGTCAGACTAACGCAGGCTCATGACGCCCGGATAGACGAAAAATCCGAGCGTCGCGTACGGTTTAAAAGCGTCGCAAATCGAGCGTCATCGGCAGCTCGTCGTTGATTTCCAGATTCGGTACAGGAAGTTTCCCCGGCGTGTGTCCGATGCGGAAGAAACGCGCCATCCGCCGGCTCTCGGCTTCATTGGCGTTCACCGGCAGGCTGTCGTAGTTGCGCCCGCCCGGATGGGCGACGTGGTACTGACAACCACCCAGCGAACGCCCCATCCAGGTGTCGAGCAAGTCGAACACCAGCGGTGCGTGGACCGGGATAGTCGGTTGCAGACAGTTGTACGGTTGCCAGGCACGGAAACGTACACCGGCGACGAACTCGCCGACCCGACCGGTAGGTTGCAACGGCACCGGGATGCCATTGCAGGTCAGCAGATAACGTTGCGGCGGCAACCCCGTCAGCTTGACCTGCAAACGTTCCAGGGACGAATCCACATAACGCACCGTACCGCCCGCGCTGCCCTCTTCGCCCAACACATGCCAGGGCTCCAGCGCCTGACGCAATTCCAGTTCGATGCCGCTGACGGCGTAGTCGCCGACCTTGGGAAAACGGAACTCCAGATGCGCCGCGAACCACTCGGCCCGCACCGGATATCCGGCGGCATTCAGGTCGACGATCACATCGGCGAAATCTTGCTCGATAAAGTGCGGCAGCAGGAACCGGTCGTGCAGTTCGGTGCCCCATCGTGCCAGCTTCGGCGGCGCATAAGGCTCGCGCCAGAACCGCGCCACCAGCGCCCGCAACAACAACTGCTGAGCCAGGCTCATGCGCGCATGGGGCGGCATTTCAAAGGCTCGCAGTTCCAGCAAGCCAAGGCGTCCGGTGGCGCCGTCCGGTGAATAGAGCTTGTCGATGCAGAACTCGGCGCGGTGGGTGTTGCCGGTCACGTCGATCAGCAAATTGCGCAACAAGCGATCCACCAGCCATGGCGGGCATTCTTCGCCCGGCTTCGGCATCTGGGCGAAGGCGATTTCCAGTTCATACAGCGAATCGTTGCGCGCTTCGTCCACCCGCGGTGCCTGGGATGTCGGGCCGATGAACAGCCCGGAAAACAGGTAGGACAAGGACGGGTGGTTATGCCAGTAGCTGATCAGGCTGCGCAGCAGGTCGGGACGACGCAGAAACGGCGAGTCAGCCGGGGTCGCGCCACCCAGGACGAAATGGTTACCGCCGCCGGTGCCGGTGTGTCGGCCGTCGATCATGAATTTCTCGGTGGTCAGCCGAGTCTGGCGCGCCTCTTCGTAAAGAAACTCGGTACGTTCCACCAACTCGTCCCAGGTAGCGGACGGCTGGACGTTGACCTCAATCACGCCCGGATCCGGGGTAATGCGAAAGTTACTCAGGCGCGGATCGCTCGGTGGTTCATAGCCTTCCAGCAATACCGGGCAATGCAGTTCCTCGGCGGTGGCTTCGATGGCGGCGACCAGTTCCAGGTAGTCCTCGACCCGCTCCAGTGGCGGCATGAACAGGTACAACCGACCTTCACGTGCTTCGGCGCAGAACGCGGTGCGGGTCAACCAATCGGCAGACTGGTCGATCTCGGGCACACGTTCGTCGGCCGTTTTCGGTTGAGTGTGATTCTGTAGCTGGTCGGTGTCCGGTAGCGCCGGGAAATCCTGATTCGGGTCCGTGGGATGAATGAACGGGTACTCCGCGGCTTTCACCCAAGGCTGCGAACCGAGTGGCAAGCGATAACCCAGTGGCGAATCCCCCGGCACCAACCGGCAGTGTTCCTCGCGCAAGTACCAGCGACCGCTCTGCCATTGATCGCCCTTGGCGGTGCGCGCCAGCGGCAGGACCTGACCGATGACCTTGTCCAGGCCTTGGCTGAAGACTTTGCGCAGGCGCGCACGCTCCAAAGGTTCTTCCAGGCGTGAGTCTTCGGCGCTGACGTTCTGCGGTAAAGCGCCTTCGCGCCAGAGGTAATAGAAATTGTCTTCGTAGGCAGGGAACACGAAGCGTGTCGGAATTTTCAAGCGTTCGGCGACGCTCGCCAGAAAACGCCCGGCCAGTTCACCATCGGCGCCGTAATCTTCCTGCTCATCGGCGATCAGCGCGCTGTTATGCCAGATCGGCACGCCATCGCGGCGCCAATAACAGTTCAGCGACCAGCGCGGCAGTTGCTCGCCGGGGTACCACTTGCCTTGACCGAAATGCACCAGGCCCTTGGGCGCGTAATGTTTGCGCATGCGCTGGAACAGTTCGGCTGACAGCCGACGCTTGTCTGGCCCGAGCGCGGCGGTGTTCCACTCCGGGCCGTCCGGGTCATCGATGGAAACGAACGTCGGCTCGCCGCCCATGGTCAGGCGCACGTCGCCTTCGAGCAAATCGGCATCGATCTGCCGGCCCAATGCCTGAATCGCCAGCCATTGGTCTTCGGTGTAGGGTTTGGTAACCCTTGGCGCTTCCCAAATCCGCTCGACCGACATTTCGTGGGTGAATTCGCACTCGCACGGTTCCACCAAACCACTGATCGGTGCCGCAGAGGATGGGTCGGGGCTGCACGCCAACGGGATGTGTCCTTCACCGGCAAACAACCCTGAGGTTGCGTCCAGGCCGATCCAGCCGGCACCGGGCAAATAGACTTCGCACCAGGCATGCAGGTCAGTGAAGTCCACTTCGGTGCCCGAGGGACCGTCGAGGCTTTTGACATCGGCGGTCAGCTGGATCAGGTAACCGGAGACGAATCGCGCCGCCAGGCCGAGGTTGCGCAGCAATTGCACCAGCAACCACGCCGAGTCGCGGCAGGAGCCGGAGGCCTGTTCGAGGGTGTATTCCGGAGTCTGTACGCCCGGCTCCATACGAATCAGGTAACCGATGTCTTCGCTCAGGCGCTGGTTGATCGCGACGAGGAAATCCACGCTGGGCAGCGGCGTGCGGTCGATGCCGTCCAGATAGGCCTTGAATGTCGGCGTCAGCGGCAAGGTTTCCAGGTACGGCGCCAGCTCTTTGCGCTCATCCGCTGCATAGGCGAAAGGGATCTTCTCGGCGTAGGGCTCGAGGAAGAAGTCGAAGGGATTGAAGACTGCCATCTCGGCCAGCAGGTCGACCTCGATCCTCAGTTCATCGGTTTTCTCCGGGAACACCAACCGCGCCAGGTAATTGCCCTGAGGGTCTTGTTGCCAGTTGATGAAATGCTGCTCGGGCGAGACTTTCAGCGCATAGGACAATATCCGCGTGCGGCTGTGGGCGGCCGGACGCAGGCGAACGATCTGCGGACCAAGCTCGACGGCGCGGTCGTAGCGGTAATGCGTGACGTGATGCAATGCGACATGAATCGACACGGCGGCCTCCTGCGAGCCAGGGCATAGACACAAAGCGCGCAAGACTTATGCCAGAGCGGCGGTCATTGCGCTTTATCAACAGACCCGGTGCAGTACAGCACCAAAACGGCGCCGTGGCTGCGGTTATGGTGCGAGAGTTGCACATATTTGTGGCGCACGTGTGAAGAGCGGGGCCCGAATCTACCCAACTAACGGGCTTTGTGCTTTGCAATAACAGCTTGGCGCAAGTGACGTACTTCAAGCAGCTTCTGGCGCATCTCGCGGTGACGCTTGCTGTTGAGCAGCAATAGCGCCAGCAATGGGAACAACAACGTCACAGCGTAAATCAGGGGATGCACCTCATATGCAATGGTGGGCAATACCCCAAGAAAACAAAGGGCCAGAAGCACGACCAGAGGCCGCACCCAATGCGGACGACCGCGCGCGACCATGAAATGGCAGTGCACGACGATGAGGGTCAGCGCGATCCCCCCGAAAAACGAGTACTTGGCGTTGTCAGCCAACGGAAGGTTTCGAAAATAGCTTTCGAAAAACAAAGGCACCGCAAAGACCAGGGTAAAAATTGACGCGAATATTGCCCCCATGAAGACCGGGAAATACTTCGATAGAAAATTGCGAATGCTGGGCAGCTCATTCATTGCTCAGCCTCCTCGTACAGACCTACGGCAATGGTGCGGGCATTCCCCAAAATTGCACTGCCGGTAAAACCGATAGCGGCGCCCAAGGCGTCTTTTATCTGAGTGACCGTTGCATTCTTGACCTCGGTGGGTGTGAAACGCTTGGGCAATTCGCCCGACAACTGCTTCAACTTGATCATCTTCGACGTCAAGCGCGGGTCGTTGATGCTCAATAGTTCTTTGGTCAGTTTGGCACGTTCCTGTCGATTCAGCCCCCTGAGCACTTCCCTGACACTTTTCCCGGTCGTGGCCTTATTCAGCCTGACCAGTTTGAGCGTTGTCAGCGTGGATGCGCCTACCCCGACCAAGGACGCAGCGTCCAGCGCAATCATGGTGTACTGGTACCACTCTTCGCTGTCGAGCTCATCGTTACGGGCGGGGTTGACGATCTCATTGCGGGTCCGATAGCCGCTGGCAAAACACTGCACTGAGCTGGCAGCCGCAGCGGTATAGCCGAGCGCAGCGACCACCGTACTTGCCCCTGCCGAAAACGGAATAGCCACGGAGCCACTGAGCACTACGATCCAGCCGATCACTGCACCCGCGCACGATAAGCTGGTGTTGACTGCCTCACCAACCAGGCGCGATTCGCGCGGATTGTCCTGCACCTGCTGAGCGAATTGAGCAGGCGCAATGTACTTCTGCGCCTCGCGCAAAATGATCCGCTTGGGCTTGATGCTGCAAATCGGCTTGAACTCGCGCAGGGTCACTACGTTGAATTCAGCGTCAATGTACACCACGCCCGCGCCGACGATTCCGGGGGCGTCGTCGATGGCGGCGAACAGGCGTGGCAGGTTGATCTGGCTTTCGATGCGTTGGCGGGCCATGAACTGGGAGGGGCTGTAATCCATGCCGATGCCCGGTAACGGGTTGCTCATGTGAATCGTCCTTGAGAATCGGGGGTGAGATCTTTATTGCCTGTGCCGCCGTCATCGCGGGCGAGCCCGGCGCCCACAGGATTGGGCGCTATACAGGGAAATCGGTTGTCCGGGCAGCCGTTGAAGTGCGCGCCACCTTAGCAGGCCGCACGCTCGCTAGAAAACAAAACGCCAGCACTAAGGCTGGCGTTTTGCGATATGGCGCGGAGATTAACGCGGCACAACCGGCTTGCGCGCAGGCTTCGGCCCCTTGCCTTTGGCCGCATCCTTGCGCTCCTTGGCCGCCTGCTGGTTGCGGGCAAATGCCGCTGCCTTGGCTTGTTCACGCTTGTCCCACGGGTTACCGCCATCGCTGGCACGCGGTGGCAGGCCGGTGTGCTGGGTCAGGATCTTGGTGGTCGTTTCCTTGGCTACTTTGTGGCTGCCAGCCGGCGTCGAGTTCTTGCGACGGGCGCTCTGGTAGCTGTCGGTCGCTGGCTGATGCAACGGGATCAATTGGTTCTTGCCCGGCCCGATCAGGTCGGCGCGGCCCATGCGGGTCAGCGCTTCACGCAGCATCGGCCAGCCTTTCGGGTCGTGATAACGCAAGAATGCCTTGTGCAGGCGACGCTGCTCTTCGCTCTTGACGATGGTCACGCCGTCGCTCTTGTAAGTGACCTTGCGCAGCGGGTTCTTGCCCGAGTGGTACATCGCGGTGGCGGTGGCCATCGGCGACGGGTAGAACGCCTGCACCTGGTCGGCACGGAAACCGTTGCCCTTAAGCCACAGGGCCAGGTTCATCATGTCTTCGTCAGTGGTGCCCGGGTGAGCGGCGATGAAGTACGGAATCAGGTACTGCTCTTTCCCGGCTTCCTTGGTGTACTTCTCGAACATGCGCTTGAACTTGTCATAGCTGCCGATGCCCGGTTTCATCATCTGGTTGAGCGGACCTTCCTCGGTGTGTTCCGGGGCGATCTTCAGGTAACCACCGACGTGGTGGGTCACCAGCTCCTTGACGTACTCCGGCGACTCGACCGCAAGGTCGTAGCGCAGGCCGGAGGCGATCAGGATCTTCTTCACACCCGGCAAGGCCCGAGCGCTGCGATAGAGCTGGATCAGCGATGAGTGGTCGGTATTGAGGTTCGGGCAAATGCCAGGGAACACGCATGAAGGCTTGCGGCACGCGGATTCGATTTCCGGGGTCTTGCAGGCGATGCGGTACATGTTCGCGGTCGGGCCGCCGAGGTCGGAAATGACGCCGGTGAAACCCGGAACCTTGTCGCGGATCTCTTCGATTTCGCGAATGATCGACTCTTCGGAACGGTTCTGGATGATCCGGCCTTCGTGCTCGGTGATCGAGCAGAAGGTGCAGCCGCCGAAGCAGCCACGCATGATATTCACCGAGAAACGGATCATCTCGTAGGCCGGGATCTTTTCCTTGCCGTACGCCGGGTGCGGAACTCGCGCGTAAGGCATGCCGAACACGTAGTCCATTTCTTCGGTGGTCATCGGAATCGGCGGCGGGTTGAACCAGACGTCTACCTCGCCGTGCTTTTGCACCAGAGCGCGGGCGTTGCCCGGGTTGGTTTCCAGGTGCAACACGCGGTTGGCGTGAGCGTAAAGCACCGCGTCGCCACGGACTTTTTCAACCGACGGCAGACGAATGACGGTCTTGTCACGGGTCATTTTCGGGCTGGCCAGGATCTGTACGACCTTAGCCTCGCTCGGATCCTCAACCGGCCCCTTTTCCTGCTCGATGGCGCAGGCGGCGGTGTCTTGGGTGTTGACGTACGGGTTGATGATCTTGTCGATCTTGCCCGGACGGTCGATGCGCGTGGAGTCGACTTCGTACCAGCCTTGCGGCGTATCACGGCGGATGAACGCGGTGCCGCGCACATCGGTGATGTCTTCGATCTTGTGACCATAGGACAGGCGCTGGGCGACTTCGACGATCGCACGCTCGGCGTTGCCGTAGAGCAGGATGTCGGCGCAGGCGTCGATCAGGATCGAGTTACGCACCCGATCCTGCCAGTAATCGTAGTGGGCGATGCGGCGCAGGGAGGCTTCGATACCGCCGAGCACAATCGGCACGTGCTTGTAGGCTTCCTTGCAGCGCTGGCTGTAAACCAGGCTCGCGCGGTCCGGACGTTTGCCCGCCAGGCCACCGGGGGTGTAGGCGTCGTCGGAACGGATTTTCTTGTCGGCGGTGTAGCGGTTGATCATCGAGTCCATGTTGCCGGCCGCGACACCGAAAAACAGGTTCGGCTCGCCGAGCTTCATGAAGTCGTCTTTGGACTGCCAGTTTGGCTGCGCAATGATCCCGACGCGGAAACCCTGGGCCTCCAGCAGCCGGCCGATGATCGCCATGCCGAACGACGGATGGTCGACGTAGGCATCACCGGTGACGATGATGATGTCGCAGGAATCCCAGCCGAGCTGATCCATCTCCTCCCTGCTCATGGGCAGGAATGGCGCTGGCCCGAAACATTCGGCCCAGTACTTGGGATAGTCAAATAACGGCTTGGCTGCTTGCATGTCGATAACCGGTGTTGGCTTTCATTGAATTTCGCGGGCGCGGAATATAGCACAAATTTTGACCAATTCCGACGGCTATGGTCGGAAATCAGCGAGCGATATACGCAACCTCTGTGGCGAGGGAGCTTGCTCCCGCTCGACTGCGAAGCAGTCGCAACATATGCAAATACGGTGCACCTGAAACAGGATGACTCAGGTTTTGGGGTTGCTACGCAACCCAGCGGGAGCAAGCTCCCTCGCCACAAAGTCCCTGCGCAGGTTATTCATCGTCGTCGAAGTTGTAGCTACCTGGCGCCAGGTTTTCAAATCGGGTGTATTTGCCGATGAAGGCCAGGCGGATAAAGCCGATCGGGCCGTTCCGCTGCTTGCCGATGATGATTTCGGCGATGCCTTTGTGTTCGGTTTCCGGGTGATACACCTCGTCCCGGTATACGAACATGATCACGTCGGCGTCCTGCTCGATCGCTCCCGATTCCCGCAAGTCGGAGTTCACCGGGCGCTTGTTCGGACGTTGTTCCAGGGAACGGTTGAGCTGGGACAGTGCCACCACCGGGCAGTTGAATTCCTTGGCCAGGGCTTTCAGGGATCGGGAGATCTCGGAAATCTCGTTGGTCCGGTTGTCACCGCTGGAACCCGGAATCTGCATCAGTTGCAAGTAGTCGATCATGATCAGGCCGATATCACCGTGTTCACGTACCAGACGCCGGGTCCGGGCACGCATTTCCGACGGACTGATACCCGCCGTGTCATCGATGAACAGCTTGCGATCGTTGAGCAGGTTGACTGCCGAGGTCAGGCGCGGCCAGTCGTCGTCTTCCAGCTGACCGGAACGCACCTTGGTCTGGTCGATACGACCCAGGGACGAAAGCATACGCATGATCAGCGACTCACCTGGCATCTCCAACGAGTAAACCAGTACGGCCTTCTCACTGCGTAACACGGCGTTTTCCACCAGGTTCATCGCAAAGGTGGTTTTACCCATGGACGGACGACCAGCGACGATGATCAGGTCGGACGGTTGCAGGCCGCTGGTCTTCTCGTCGAGGTCGGTATAGCCGGTGGACAGACCGGTAATGGCGTTATCCGTATTGAACAGCGTGTCGATACGGTCGATGGCCTTGGTCAGCAGGTCGTTGACGCTCACCGGGCCGCCGGTTTTCGGACGAGCTTCGGCGATCTGGAAGATCTGCCGTTCGGCCTCATCGAGGATTTCGGCGGCGGTGCGGCCTTCAGGGTTAAAAGCGCTGTCGGCGATTTCGGTGCTGATGCCGATCAACTGGCGCAGGGTTGCCCGTTCGCGAACGATCTGGGCATAGGCCTTGATGTTGGCGACCGACGGCGTGTTTTTCGCCAGTTCGCCAAGGTAACCGAGGCCACCGACTTGCGAGGTCTGACCTTCCTTGTCCAGTTGCTCGGACAGGGTCACGACGTCGATCGGCATGTTCTGATCGGCCAGTTTGGCGATCGCGCGGAAAATCAGGCGGTGGTCATGTCGATAGAAATCGCCGTCGGAGACTTGATCGAGCACGCGTTCCCAGGCGTTGTTGTCCAGCATCAGACCACCGAGCACGGCCTGTTCGGCCTCGATGGAATGCGGCGGCACCTTCAGGGCAGCGGTTTGCAGATCGTATTGCTCGGGAGCGGAGATATCGTTCATGGCCACTTGGTTTATTCAGGAAAAGCAGGGATTGTGAAAATCAGGAACTGCAGAAAGACAAAGGGCACGACCTGTAAACAGGATCGTGCCCGATGTTACCGGCAAGCACCCGAGGGTGCCAGCCGACAAGTGCTGCTTAAGCTGCTACCACGACAACGCGTACGGTGGCTTCAACTTCGGCGTGCAGGTGCACGGCCACGTCGAATTCGCCTACGTTGCGGATGGTGCCGTTCGGCAGACGAACTTCGCTTTTTGCAACTTCAACGCCGGAGGCGGTCAGTGCATCAGCGATGTCGTGGGTGCCGATCGAACCGAACAGCTTGCCTTCGTCACCAGCGGTGGCAGTGATAGTCACTTCCAGCTCAGCCAGTTGGGCGGCACGGCTTTCAGCCGATGCTTTACGGTCTGCTGCGGCTTTTTCCAGCTCAGCGCGACGCTCTTCGAACGCAGCCAGGTTGGCTGGGGTCGCAGCGGTAGCTTTGCCGTAAGGCAGCAGGTAGTTACGGCCGTAACCAGCCTTAACGTTCACTTTGTCACCCAGGTTGCCCAGGTTGGTGACTTTTTCCAGAAGGATCAGTTGCATGTGAAAATCCTCTTAACTTTTAACCTTCACCGTTCGCGCTATCGGCATCTTTCGGTGCCGAACGACCGCGAAAATCAATCAGGCTGTCGACGATGGCCAGGACCACCAGCAACGGATAGATCAGTTGCATGAACAGCAACAGCGTGACGTACAACCCCACCAGCCAGAACCTGGCCAGTCGCTTTTGCGCCACCAGCCCGTGAATCAGGGCCAGCCCGGCGAACACCAGCGGTACGCTGCACAACGGCGTCAACATGGCCATCTGCGGGCCCAGATTCGGCCCCAGAAGCATCAACACCAGCAGCAACATCGCCGGTCCCAGCGGGATTCGGATGGCGCGAAACTCGCGACCAAAACCACCCGGGTTGTACAACAACGCCTGCCAGTAGCGCCCGACAATCAGGCTCAGCACACTGACGATTTGCAACAAGGCCGCAATCAGGCCGGTCAGGACCGGTGCAATCAGGGACGCGAAACGCGCTTGCTCGTCTACCGACAATTGCTGGTAGACATCACCGAGTAGCGACGGCATGACTTTTATCAAAGCCTGCGCCAGCATCTCGATCTGGGGCGCAAAAGCCGCCCCCAGCACCACTGAAAACACCAATCCCATCGCTATGCTGACCAGCAGCACGCGGTTCCAGGACTCGCTTGCGCGCAAAACCAACGCAAGGCTCGAAGACCCCAGCAGCACCAGAAGTGCCCGTGGATCGTCGGAGTAAAGCCACCAGATCAACGCCGGCAGCAGTCCCAGAGCAAGTACGCCAACGGCGTCCTTCAATCCGCGCCGCAGGAGCACAAGGCATCCGGCGGCAGCACCCAACCAATACAACAACGGCAATGTTGCGCATCCAGCCACTACCAGAGTGGCCTGCATACGGCCGCGCATGATGAACTCAGCTAAGGCGCGCATGCATTCAATCCTTTGCTACGTGTCGACTGCCCGGTCTCAGCGGCCGTGGCTGTCGGTGTAGGCCAGCAGGGCCAGGAAGCGGGCGCGCTTGATAGCGGTGGCCAGCTGACGCTGATAACGTGCTTTGGTACCGGTGATGCGGCTTGGAACGATTTTGCCGGTCTCGGATACGTAAGCTTTCAGAGTGTTGAGATCTTTGTAATCGATCTCTTTCACGTCTTCAGCGGTGAAGCGGCAGAATTTACGACGACGGAAGAAACGTGCCATGTAATAGGCTCCTCAAAAGGTCCGTGGATTACTCGTCAGCGTTATCGCTGTTGTCGCTGTCATCACCGTCAACGCCTTCAGCGTCGGAGTGCTCAGGACGGTCGCGACGCTCACGGCGCTCACTGCGGTTTTCTTCAGCCTTGAGCATCTCGGATTGGCCGGTAACGGCTTCGTCGCGACGGATGACCAGGTTACGGATCACTGCATCGTTGTAGCGGAAGTTGTCTTCCAGCTCGGCCAGGGCCTTGCCAGTGCACTCAACGTTCAGCATCACGTAGTGAGCCTTGTGAACATTGTTGATTGCGTAGGCCAGTTGACGACGGCCCCAATCTTCCAGGCGGTGGATTTTGCCGCCGTCTTCTTCGATCAGCTTGGTGTAACGCTCAACCATGCCGCCGACTTGCTCGCTTTGATCCGGGTGGACCAAAAAGATGATTTCGTAATGACGCATGAATGCTCCTTACGGGTTGTAGCCTGCCGCTCAAAAGCGGTCAGACAAGGAGTGAATGACACTTATGGACTTGCTTGCGATAGACACATGCGTGCCTGCCGTCACAGCAAGGGGCGCAATTGTAGAGAAGGGTCGAGAGAGGTGCAAGGCAATTGGTGATTATTTGAACAGCTCGTTAACACCATCGACCTGCACCATGGCGCAGAGCCAATGTGGGAGCGGGCTTGCTCGCGAATGCGGCATCACATCCAACATTTTTGCTGAATGACACACCGCTTTCGCGAGCAAGCCCGCTCCCACATTTGGATCATGTCCAGCTTAGGACTTTTTGGCGGTCCCGGCGGCTTTGACGCCGCGCTGGCGCAGCGCTTCGAACAGGCAGACGCCGGTAGCCACGGAAACGTTGAGACTGCTGACGCTACCAGCCATCGGCAGGCGCACCAGATAGTCGCAAAGATCGCGAGTCAGACGGCGCATACCGCTGCCTTCCGCCCCCATGATCAGGATGGTCGGGCCGGTCAGATCCTGTTGATACAGGTCCTGCTCAGCCTCGCCCGCCGTGCCGACGACCCACAGGCCGCGCTGCTTGAGTTTTTCCAGGGTGCGCGCCAGGTTGGTCACCGCAACCAACGGAATCACTTCCGCCGCGCCACAAGCAACTTTTCGAACCGTCGGGGTCAGCGTGGCTGACTTGTCCTTCGGCACGATCACCGCCAGCGCGCCGGCCGCATCGGCCGAACGCAGGCAAGCGCCGAGATTGTGCGGATCGGTCACGCCGTCGAGCACCAGCAGCAACGGTGCACCTTCGGTGCGATCGAGCAATTCGTCGAGCATCGCCTCGCCCCAGACCTGGCTCGGACTCACGTCCGCCACCACGCCCTGGTGCACGCCTTCAACCCAGGCGTCCAGCTCACGGCGCTCGGCCTGACCGACGGCCACGCGATTTTCGGCAGCCAGCTCGATTAGCGTCTGAACCCGCGGATCACTGCGGCCTTCAGCCAGCCAGATCTGCTTGACGCGCTTTGGGTGGTGACGCAACAACGCTTCTACTGCGTGCACGCCGTAGATCTTTTCCAACTGACTCATGACTTGGCCTTAGGTTTACGCGCCCCGCCGCTTCTGGCGGCTGGAGCGGAACCCGCTTTTGGCGGGCCTTTACGGTGTTTGCTCGGTTTGGCTGGCTTGCCGCCGGAAGCCTTGTCAGGCGCCGACCGCCCGGTCTTTCCCCCAGACGCCGCTTTACCGCCGCTTTTCGCTTCAGCCAGCAACGCCTGTTTCATTTCACGACTTTTGCGCAACTCGGCATTTTTTGCCGCCGCATCGCTCGGGCGATAGGCCTCAACGACCTTTTCCTTGGCAGGACGACGACCGACCTTGGCCGGTGCCGGCTCGGCAGCTGTCTTGGTAGCAGGCGCTGCGGTTTCAGTACCGCGCTTTTTGCGGCCGATCGGCGCACTGATGGTTTTTTCGGCCATCTCGAAGTCGATCTTGCGCTCGTCGAGGTCGACGCGCATCACGCGCACTTCAACGGTGTCGCCCAGGCGGAAGCTGCGACCGGTACGCTCACCGGCGAGGCGGTGGTGCACAGGATCGAAGTGGTAGTAGTCGCCCGGCAGCGCGGTAACATGCACCAGCCCTTCGACGTAAATATCGGTCAGTTCGACGAACAGGCCGAAACCGGTCACGGCGGTAATCACACCCGGGAACGATTCGCCCACGCGGTCTTTCATGAACTCGCACTTGAGCCAGTTCACTACGTCGCGGGTCGCTTCGTCGGCACGGCGCTCGCTCATAGAGCACTGTTCGCCGAGCTGCTCCAGGGTCGCTTCGTCGTACGGATAGATCCGCGCCTTCGGAATAGTCATCGCGCCGGCACGGCGAACGTGCGGAGTGTCCATTTTCGAATGGATGACGCTGCGGATCGCCCGGTGCGTGAGCAGGTCCGGGTAGCGACGGATCGGCGAAGTGAAGTGGGTATAGGCTTCGTAATTCAGGCCGAAGTGGCCCTGGTTATCGGCGCTGTACACCGCCTGACTCAACGAGCGCAGCATGACGGTCTGGATCAGGTGGAAATCCGGACGATCCTTGATGCCCGCGAGCAAAGCCTGGTAATCCTTTGGCGACGGACCGTCCTTGCCTTTGTGCAGGGACAGGCCGAGCTCGCCGAGGAAGGCGCGCAATTTTTCCAGACGCTCCGGTGGCGGGCCGTCGTGGACGCGATACAACGCAGGGATTTCGTGCTTTTTCAGGAATTCGGCGGTGGCCACGTTGGCCGCCAGCATGCACTCCTCAATCAGCTTGTGAGCATCGTTGCGAACGGTCGGACGGATTTCGGCAATCTTGCGCTCGGAACCGAAGATGATCCGGGTTTCCTGGGTTTCGAAATCGATCGCGCCGCGCACATGACGAGCCGCCAGCAGAACCTTGTACAGCGCATACAGCTGTTTTAGGTGCGGCAGGACGTCGGTGTATTCGCCACGCAGTTGACGCGCCTCGGTGACTTTCGGCGTCTCCAGCATGGTGCTGACCTTGTTGTAGGTCAGGCGGGCATGGGAGTGAATCACCGCTTCGTAGAAGCAGTAGTCGGTCATTTCGCCGGATTTGGAGATGGTCATCTCGCAAACCATGGCCAGGCGATCGACGTGCGGGTTCAGCGAGCACAGGCCGTTGGACAGCTGTTCAGGCAGCATCGGCACCACGCGCTCGGGGAAGTACACCGAGTTGCCGCGAACCTGGGATTCGTTATCCAGCGCCGAACCGATTTTCACGTAACTGGAGACGTCGGCAATCGCCACGTACAACTTCCAGCCACCGGAGAACAGGCGCAGCTTACCTGGTTTGGCTTCGCAGTAGACCGCGTCATCGAAGTCGCGCGCATCTTCGCCGTCGATGGTCACGAACGGCAGATGACGCAGGTCGATGCGCTTCTCTTTGTCTTTCTCTTCGACTTCAGGCTTGAGCTTGGCGGCTTCTTTCAAGACCGCTTCAGGCCAGACGTGCGGAATATCGTAGGTGCGCAGGGCAACATCGATTTCCATGCCCGGAGCCATGTAGTTGCCCACGACCTCGACCACATCGCCTTGCGGCTGGAAGCGTGGCGTCGGCCAGTGAGTGATCTTCACTTCGACGAACTGACCGATCTGTGCGTTGGCGTTGCGACCTGGCGTCACCAGCACTTCTTGCTGGATCTTCGGATTGTCTGCGACGACGAAACCGATACCGCCTTCCTCGAAGTAACGACCGACGATGCTCTCGTGGGCGCGGGACACCACTTCGACAATCATGCCTTCGCGGCGACCGCGACGGTCGAGGCCGGAAACCCGTGCCAGGGCACGGTCACCATCGAACACCAAGCGCATTTGCGCCGGGCTCATGAACAGGTCGTCACTGCCGTCGTCCGGGACCAGGAAGCCGAAGCCATCACGGTGACCGCTGATGCGGCCCAGGATCAGGTCGAGCTTGTCGACCGGCGCATAGGTGCCGCGACGGGTATAGATCAGTTGAGCATCGCGCTCCATGGCGCGCAGGCGGCGGCGCAGGGCTTCGATCTGGTCTTCCGTGGTCAGACCAAACTCTTCGACCAGCTGCTCGCGGTTAGCAGGCGAACCTCGATCAGCAAGGTGCTGAAGGATCAGTTCACGGCTAGGAATAGGGTTTTCATATTTTTCCGCTTCACGAGCGGCCTCGGGATCGAGGGACTGCCAATCGGCCATTAGAGAGTTTTCACCTTGTCTATATGCGGGTTAGTTTGGCATAGGCGTAATGAAACGGGAAATTTCAGGCTATGACAGCCCATCTAAAGCCCTTTATCGACACCGCAAAGCTGATTTGAATGCCGCCGGTAAAATTTTCCAGGTTTTTTTGATGGCAGGGGTTTACAGTTAAAAAGACGCTCCGTATAGTGCGCGCCATCGACGACGCACTAGCGCTGCCGATACTGCCCAGATGGTGAAATTGGTAGACACGCCAGCTTCAGGTGCTGGTGACCGCAAGGTCGTGGAAGTTCGAGTCTTCTTCTGGGCACCAATTTCGAGCTTGAGATTAGATCAATTTCAAGGCTCACACAAAAACCCGCGAAAGCGGGTTTTTTGCATTTAACGCTTCTGAATTATTAAAATTAAATCAGGGGTTTACAGATCAAAATGCTCTCCGTATAGTGCGCCACATCGACAGCGGCAACGCTGAAGATCATGCCCAGATGGTGAAATTGGTAGACACGCCAGCTTCAGGTGCTGGTGACCGCAAGGTCGTGGAAGTTCGAGTCTTCTTCTGGGCACCAATTCAAATTCAAGGTTACGATCTTGAATTTCACAAAAACCCGCGAAAGCGGGTTTTTGCGTTTCTGGCCTTTGAAGCCATCGCCGACCTTTGTGGCGAGGGAGCTTGCTCCCGCTGGGCTGCGAAGCGGCCCCCTCATTCTTTCAGTCAAACCTTATTGCCCGATTTTGCGACTGCTCCGCAGCCGAACGGGAGCAAGCTCCCTCGCCACAAATATCTGCACCAGCCCCCTCTAGCAAACCCTCACCCGCCCTGCAAGGCGCACTTGAGAAACAATATCGTTTATCATTGTTTCAAGTTTTTGCAATGCGACAGTGAGGAACCCTGCGAATGATGCTTCGAAATACCCTGCGCCGCGGCCTGACCATCACCCTCCTTGGCCTGACACTCGCCACGCCCCTCACCCAAGCCGCCGACCCGGTTTCCCTGACGCTCTATAACGGTCAACACAAGGAAGTCGGCGACGCCGTCGCCAAAGCCTTCGAAGCCAAGACCGGGATTCACGTCAATGTGCGCAAGGGCAGCAGCAACCAGCTCGCCAGCCAGATCGTCGAAGAAGGCGACCGCTCCCCTGCCGATGTGATCTACACCGAAGAATCGCCACCGCTGAACAAGCTTGGCGAACAAGGCCTGCTGGCGAAAGCCGATGCCACCACGCTAGAAGTCCTGCCCAAGGACTACGTTGCCGGTAACGGTACCTGGATCGGCATCACCGCGCGGGTCCGGGTTGTCGCCTTCAACCCTAAACTGATCGACGAAAAAGACCTGCCCAAGTCAGTGATGGAGTTCTCCGATCCAAAATGGCAAGGCAAGGTCGGCTTCGTGCCTAGCAGTGGCGCCTTTCAGGAACAGGCCGTGGCGATTATCAAGGTCCACGGGATGGATGCCGCCGAAGAATGGCTGACCGGCCTGCGTGCGTTCGGCAAGACCTACAGCAACAACATGGTTGCGCTGAAAGCCGTGGAAAATGGCGAAGTCGCCACCGTACTGGTGAACAACTATTACTGGTTCGCCTTGCAACGTGAAAAAGGCCAACTCGACTCGAAACTGCATTACTTCACCGGTGGTGACGTCGGCGGACTGATCACCGTTTCCAGTGCTGGCGTACTGAAATCCAGCAAACATCCAAAAGAAGCCCAGCAATTGCTCGCCTACATGGCCAGCGAAGAAGGTCAGCGCGTGATCACCCAGACCACCGCCGAATACCCGTTGCACAAGGGCATGGCATCGGATCGCGGTCTCAAGCCGTTCGGCGAGCTGCAAGCGCCGAACGTCACGCCAGCCGATCTCGGCAACGCCGAAGAAGCCCTGGACCTGGAACGTGACGTTGGCTTGAACTGATGAGCACCTCGTTATCCGCCCCCGCTTCGCACGGGGGCTACATGCCAAGGCGCAAGCGGCCGTCGATCTGGCTGCTGCTACCGGTTCTGCTGCTGGTGGTACTCAGCCTGTTGCCGCTGGCCTATGTCGGCCTCAAAACCTGGCAAGCCGGCTGGGCCGAGGCGCTGCATCTGCTGTGGCGGCCCTACGTGTTTGGCCTGCTGCGCAATACCCTGGCGCTGATGCTGGGCGTCACATTAGCCTGCGCAGTGATTGGCCTGTCACTCGCCTGGCTGCTGGAGCGCAGCAATCTGCCGGGACGGCGGTTATGGGGCGTGATTCTGTGCCTGCCGTTCGCGGTGCCGGCATTTGTCAGCAGCTTCACCTGGGTCTCCCTGAGTGCTCACTTCGAAGGGCTGGGCGGGGCGATACTGGTGATGACCCTGTCCAAGTACCCGCTGATCTTTCTGCCGGTCGCGGCAACGCTGCGCAATCTCGACCCCTCTCTTGAAGAGTCTGCCCGCACCCTGGGGCAGAATCGTTGGGGTGTATTCTTCAAAATCACCCTACCCCTGCTCTGGCCGTCACTGCTGGCCGGTTCACTGTTGATTGCGCTGCACATGCTGGTGGAGTTCGGCGCGCTCTCGATCATCGGCCTGCAAACCTTTACCACGGCGATCTATCAGCAGTTCGAACTGGAATTCAGCAACGCCAATGCAGCGATGCTTTCTGCGGTGTTGCTGGCGCTGTGCCTGGTGCTGCTATGGCTTGAGTTACGCGTGCGCGGCAAAGGCCGTCACGTACGCACCGGCCAGGGCGCTGCTCGGCATGCGGAGCAGGTTCGCCTCGGGCCGTGGGCGGCTGTGGGACAACTTTACTGCTTGCTGCTGGCGATCATCGGCAGCGGCATTCCACTGGGAATGCTGGCGTACTGGTTGATGGTGGGTTCGTCGGCAGCGTTCCCGGTAGCTGCGATCAGCGAGGCACTGTTGTCGTCGCTGGCGCTGTCGCTTGGTGGAGCAGCGCTGTGCCTGGTGCTGGCGGTGCCGGTGGGGTTGCTGGTGGTGCGCCATAAAGGCCGACTGGCAATCTGGGCCGAGCGCTTGCCGTATCTGCTGCATGCACTGCCGGGATTGGTGATTGCACTGACCCTGGTGTATTTCGCCCTGCATTATGTGCCTGTGCTGTACCAGACCTCGGCGCTGCTGCTGATTGCCTATGCGCTGTTGTTTCTGCCACTGGCGCAGGCACCGATTCGCACTGCACTGAACAAGGCCGCGCCGCAATTGGAAGAAGCCGCACGCACACTGGGCGCGTCGTCTTTCAGCGCGTTTTGTCGGGTGACCCTGCCTATTATCTTTCCCGCCCTGGGCGCTGCGTTTGCGCTGGTGTTTCTGGATGCAATGAAGGAACTGACAGCGACGCTGCTGCTGAGCCCGACCGGGCTCAATACATTGGCGACGGAAGTCTGGGCGCATACCGCGAATGTGGAGTTCGCGGCGGCGGCGCCTTATGCGGCGTTGTTGATTGTGGTGTCGGGGTTGCCTGTGTATCTGCTGACGACGCGGATGTATTTGAGTCGTTGAAAAGCTTCGCGGGCAAGCCTCGCTCCTACAAGGATTACGTAGCCCTTGTAGGAGCGAGGCTTGCCCGCGAAGGCACCAGACCTGCGAACGAGAAACCTAAGCCCTGAACTGCCCCAGGCTCGCCTTCAGCTGCGCCGCCAACCCATCCAGCACCTTGCCGCTGGCCGTGGTCTCCACCACCGCCTGAGCCGCTTTTTCAGCTTGGGCATGAATGGTCTCAACCCGCCCACGCACAGCCTGCGCACCTTGCGCCTGATGCGCCGCGGCCTGGGTCGCCAGGCCAATCGCCGCATGCACCTGCTCGACCGACGCCTGCACCGACTGTTGCAACCGCGCGCTATCGCGCAACACCAGCAGGCCTTCGCTGGCCTGACGCCCAGCCTGCCCGATTGCCGCGACGGCCTCGCGCGCGCCCTGCTGCAGCGCAACAATGTGCGCCTGAATATCGCCGGTAGAGCTCTGCGTCTTGCTCGCCAGCGCCCGTACCTCGTCCGCCACCACAGCAAACCCGCGACCGGTCTCGCCGGCACGCGCCGCTTCAATGGCCGCGTTCAGCGCCAGCAAGTTGGTTTGTTCGGCGATCCCGTGAATCACCGTCAGCACCACTTCAATCTGCTCACTCTGCTGCGCCAGACGCTCGATGACTTTCGCGCCGGTGTCGACCTGTCCGGCCAATGCCTCGATGAGACTACCGACCTTCGCCGAAGTCCGGGTGTTCTCATCCGTGGCCTGACGAATGCCCACCACCTGCTGCAAAGCGGCCTGCATGGCGTGGCTTTCAGACTGGGCCTCGTCAGCCATTTGCGACAACGCGCGCAAGCTTTCGGCCACTTCATCGCGCTGCATGCCAGCCGCCGCATCGGCACCGGCATTGCGCAGGGTCATGGCGCCGATTTCCACACCGGTACGCTGGGCTACATCGCCCGCCTCACGCACGATCGGCTGCAACTTATCCACAAAGCGATTGACCGCCGAGGCCATGTCACCGATCTCATCCTGGCTGCTGATCTGCACGCGCTTGGTCAGGTCACCCTCGCCTGCCGCCAAGTCATCCATCGCGGCAATGAGCATTTTCAGGCGGTTGACCACTCGACGCCCCAGCACCACCGCCAGCAACAGCAGCACACCAAAACCCACCACCGCCAAGCCCATGCCGATGCGCCAGCGCAAAGCCCCCGCAGCTTCCTGCACGGCGCCCGTGGTGTTGGCTTTCATTTCAGAAGCGGTGGATTGCGCCGATTGCAGACGCCCGCGCATCGCCGTTGCGCTGTCGGCCGCCGCACCCTTGAGGCTGTCACCCACCAATTGATCGCTGCTGGCGATCAGCGCCGAGAAGCGTTTGTCCAGGGCCGCCAGATCGGTTTCCACGGAAGCAGTTGAGACCCCCATCAAGACCTTGCCGATTTCCACCCCATTGGGACTGATCGAGGCTTCGAGGTAGTAGACCGACGGATCGCTCTTCGCAGCATCCAGCACCTTGTCCAGCGCCCGCTCACCCTGGCCTTTCTCCAACAGCATCTTGTTGATCGGGTTCTCCCGGTTGAGGTAGCGCGTCAGGTGCTGACCCGTGGCGTCGTCATAGACCACGAACAACACGTTGGGATTGCGCTGGGCGCGGCGAGCGAATTCGGACAGGGTGGGAATGTCGCTGTCCCACATGGCACGGGGTGCGACCGAAGCCAGAAGCTGCGCCATGTCGTTGGCGGACTCCTTCAGATCCTTCTCCAGCGTCGTACGCAGTTGAGCCTGCTCGTCTTTCAAACGTGAAGACAGCCCGGCGGTCAGGCGCTGGCGGGTACTGCTGGACAGGTTATCCAGGCTCGATGTGACTTCACGCCCCGCCTGCTCCAGCTCACCGGAGAGCTTTTGGCTATCGGCGCCCAGGCGCACGCCCAGATCGGTTTCCAGCGCAGTCACCGTGCTCCGGGTCAGAGCGACAGCCACCAGCACCTGCACCAAAAGAGCGATACCAAGGGTAACGAACACGGGCCGCAACAAACGGCTTTGTAACAGTGAGAGAACGGCCGACACAGGAAATCCCTCTACTCTAACGCCATTAAATTGATGGCATTCTGAAGGCGATATTCACAGCAAAGGTCATGCCGTCCAACAGGCATAAACGACAAAGGCCCCGATTAAGGGGCCTTTGTGTTTTACATCAACAACTTATTAAGCGAACGGGTGACGCAGAACGATGGTTTCGTTGCGGTCCGGGCCCGTCGAAATAATGTCGATCGGCGCGCCGACCAACTCTTCGATGCGCTTGATGTAGTTGCGCGCAGCCTGAGGCAGCTCTTCCAGGGTCTTGGCACCCAGGGTCGACTCGCTCCAGCCAGGCATCTGCTCGTACACCGGCTCCAGGCCGATGTAGCTGTCAGCGTCGGTCGGTGCGTCGATCACTGCACCGTCTTCGTTCTTGTAGCCTACGCAGATGTTGATGGTTTCCAGGCCGTCCAGCACGTCCAGCTTGGTCAGGCACAGGCCCGAGATGCTGTTCACATCGATAGCGCGACGCAGGATCACGGCATCGAACCAGCCGCAACGACGGGCACGGCCGGTGGTGGCGCCGAACTCGTGGCCACGCTTGGCCAGGAACGCACCAACGTCGTCGAACAGCTCAGTCGGGAACGGACCGGAACCGACGCGCGTGGTGTAAGCCTTGGTGATGCCGAGGATGTAATCCAGGAACATCGGCCCCACACCTGAACCGGTGGCGATGCCGCCAGCGGTGGTGTTGGAGCTGGTAACGTACGGGTAGGTGCCGTGGTCGATGTCCAGCAGGGAGCCCTGGGCGCCTTCGAACATGATGTCCTTGCCGGCACGACGCAGGTTGTGCAGCTCTGCGGTGACGTCGAGCATCATCGGCTTGAGCAGCTCGGCGTATTCCATGCACTCGTCGAGTGTCTTCTGGAAGTCGATCGCTGGCTCTTTGTAGTAATTGACCAGTACGAAGTTGTGGTAATCCAGCAACTCGCCCAGCTTGGCGGCGAAACGCTCACGGTGGAACAGGTCACCGATACGCAGACCGCGACGGGCAACCTTGTCTTCGTAAGCCGGGCCGATGCCGCGACCGGTGGTGCCGATCTTCAGCTCGCCACGGGCCTTTTCACGGGCCTGGTCCAGCGCTACGTGGTAGGACAGGATCAGCGGGCAGGACGGGCTGATACGCAGGCGCTCACGCACCGGTACGCCTTTCTCTTCCAGCTTGTTGATTTCCCGCAGCAGGGCGTCGGGTGCAACCACCACGCCGTTACCGATCAGGCACTGCACGCCTTCGCGCAGTACGCCAGACGGGATCAGGTGCAAGACGGTTTTTTCGCCGTCGATCACCAGAGTGTGACCAGCGTTGTGGCCACCTTGGTAGCGCACTACGGCGGCAGCATGTTCGGTCAGCAGATCAACGATCTTGCCTTTGCCCTCATCACCCCATTGGGTGCCCAGGACTACGACATTCTTACCCATAACACTTGTCCTCATTCGCGCAAACTTGGTGCCGGCGGCGGCCGGCAGGAAAACTCAAGAAGCCAGTGGCGATACTTGCCAAAGCCCGTTCTGCTGAATCAATTGCCGGTCGCAGTCCGCTTCACGGGCGGCGGCCAAAGGTTGCCCAGGCAATGCCTGAACGACACGCTGACCCTCACTGCGCAACTGGCAAACCTGCTGCCAGAGTGCTGCATCCGTACTGTCAGGCATCCAGATACCGCCAGACGGTAGCTCGATCTCAGCACGCCCCAGGGTCACCAGGGTTTTCAAATCGGTGGAGAAGCCTGTCGCCGGGCGGGCGCGACCGAAGTCGGCACCGATGTCGTCGTAACGACCGCCCTGAGCGATGGACTGGCCAACACCCGGCACGAACACGGCGAACACCACACCAGTGTGGTAGTGGTAGCCGCGCAATTCGCCCAGATCGAAGTACAGCGGTAACTCCGGGAAACGCGTGGACAGACGCTCGGCAATCGCCAGCAAGTCGTCCAGCGCCGCCAGAACAGGCGCCGGCGCATTGGCCAGACGCTCGCGGGCAGCGCTCAACACTTCACGACCGCCACACAGGTCGACCAACGCTCGCAGCATGCCCGACAGATCGGCAGGCAGGCCTTCGGTCAAGGTAATGACCTCGTCGATGGCTTTACGTTGCAATGCATCGAACAACTGTTGCTCGACTTCTCCGGACAAACCGGCGGCGCGGGCCAGGCCGCGGTAGATGCCGACATGCCCGAGGTCCATGTGCACATCCGGCACATCGGCCAGTTGCAACATGGCCAGCATCAGGCTGATGACTTCCACGTCGCTGCTCGGGCTGGCATCGCCGTACAACTCGGCGCCCAGTTGAATCGGGCTGCGCGAGGATGACAACGCACGTGGCTGAGCATGCAGCACGCTACCGGCATAGCACAGACGGCTCGGACCTTCGCGACGCAGGGTGTGCGCATCGATGCGCGCCACTTGTGGCGTGATGTCGGCACGGAAACCCATCTGCCGGCCCGACTGCGGGTCGATGACCTTGAAGGTGCGCAGATCGAGGTCCTGGCCTGCGCCGGTCAGCAGGGATTCCAGGTACTCGATATGGGGAGTCACGACAAACTCGTAACCCCAGCTCTGGAACAGATCCAACACCTGGCGACGCGCAACTTCTATGCGCGCAGCCTCCGGTGGCAGTACTTCTTCGATGCCATCTGGCAGCAGCCAGCGGTCTACCGTTGCCATTACGCCATTCCCCTATGATCCGGGCAGCAAGCCTTTGGGCGAGCCTTGAGTGAAGCAGAAAATGATCGGTCCATGTGCATAAACCCCGCGCATGAACAACGTGGCGAAAAGCCTGGAACCGGCTTCGCCAACCACTTTCCTCGAAAAACCTGTCGAGTCATTCAACTCGGGCGCCTGCATAAAAACAGCAATCAAACGTGCAGACGCAAAAAAGCCGGGAATTTCCCGGCTGCCGCATCATACACACGTTTTCCCAAAGGATCACCCCGCCCGAGGCTTTAGCCGCCAGGCGGGGGATGATTCAGGTCAACGTCGTATCAAGGCTTGGCTTTTTCCAGGTAACGGAAGAAGTCACTGCTCGGGTCCAGGACCATGACGTCGGATTTGTTCGCGAAGCTTTCACGGTAGGCACGCAGGCTACGGTAGAACGCGTAGAACTCCTGATCCTGGCCGTATGCCTTGGAGTAGATCGCAGCAGCCTGGGCGTCACCATCACCACGAACCTCTTCGGATTCACGATAGGCTTCAGCCAGCAGCACGCGGCGTTGACGGTCGGCGTCGGCACGGATGCCTTCAGCCAGCTCGTTACCCTTGGCGCGGTGCTCGCGAGCTTCACGCTCACGCTCGGTGCTCATACGCTCGAACACGCTGCGATTCACTTCCTTCGGCAGGTCGATGGCTTTGACCCGGACATCGACAACTTCAATGCCCAGCTCTTTTTCTGCCATCTTGTTCAGCGAAGCGGTGATGTCTGCCATCAGAGCATCACGCTCACCGGACACCACTTCGTGCAGGGTGCGTTTACCGAACTGGTCACGCAGGCCCGACTCCAGACGACGGGACAGACGCTCGTCGGCAATCTGCTTGAGGCCGGAAGTCGCGGTGTAGAAGCGCTCGGCATCTTTCACGCGCCACTTGGCGTAGGCATCGACCATCACGGCTTTCTTTTCCAGCGTCAGGAAGCGCTGTGTCGGTGCATCCAGCGTCATCAGGCGCGCGTCGAATATGCGCACCTTGTTAACGTAAGGCACTTTCACATGCAGGCCTGGCTGAACATCGGCCTGGACCACGCGACCGAACTGCAGCAACACCGCGCGCTCGGTCTGAGCCACGATGTAGAAGCAGTTCCAGGCAACGATCGCCACGACGACGCCGACAATAAGGGCGATCAGCGATTTATTGCTCATCAGCGACTCTCCCTGGTACGTGCCTGCTGTTGCTGCAGATCAGCTGCCGCACGCACATTCACTTCATTGCTGCTGGCTGCCGCGCCGGTCACCGGAGCGCTGGTGCGGCGACCATCCTCGACCATCTTGTCCAGCGGCAGATACAGCAGATTGCTCTGGCCATTCTTGTTGCCGGTCACGAGAACCTTGCTGGTGTTGCTGAAGATTTCCTGCATGGTGTCCAGGTACAGACGCTGACGGGTAACTTCAGGCGCCTTGCGGTACTCGGCCACCAGCTTGGTGAAGCGGTCGGCCTCACCCTTGGCGCGGGAGACGGTCTCGTCGCGGTAACCGTTGGCATCCTCGAGGATGCGCTGGGCCTGACCACGGGCTTCCGGCACGACGCCGTTGGCATAGGTTTCAGCCTGGTTACGCGAACGCTGCTCGTCTTCACGGGCGCGGATCACGTCATCGAAGGCTTCCTGGACTTCACGCGGTGCAGCAGCGCTCTGTACGTTGACCTGAGTGACGGTGATACCGGTGCGATAGGTATCGAGGAAACGTTGCAGACGTTCCTTGATTTCGCTGGCCATCAATTCACGACCTTCGGTCAGCACCTGGTCCATGGCGGTAGAACCCACCACGTGGCGCAAGGCACTGTCGGTCGCATGCTGCAGGCTGATTTCCGGCTGATCGACGTTCAGCACGAAGTCCTGCAGGTTGCTGATCTTGTACTGCACGGTCAGCGGCACTTCGACGATGTTTTCGTCTTCAGTCAGCATTTGACCCTGCTTGGTATAGGCACGCTCACGCGTGACGTTTTCCAGGTACTTGCGATCGATCGGCGGGAAATAGATGTTCAGGCCCGGGCCGACGGTTTCATAGTATTTGCCGAAGCGCAGCACCACGGCCTGCTCCTGCTCGTCGACCACGTAGACAGCGCTGTACAGCCACACGGCCGCCAGCACGGTCAGACCGATGCCGAGCAGGCCGCCAAAGCCGCCACTCTTGCCCGGACCACCGCCCTCGTCACCGCGTTTCTTGCCACCACCGAACAACCCGTTCAGGCTTTCCTGCAGCTTTCGGAAGGCCTCGTCGAGATCCGGTGGTCCCTTGCGGTCGCCGTTATTGCGGCGCTTGCCACCCCAAGGATCCTGATTATTCGAGTTGCCACCCGGCTCATTCCAAGCCATAGCGCTCTCCATCTGATAAAGCAAAGACGCACCCACGGCGCGCCGACCAATGCTACAGAATGCCTGTCACCGCGGCACAACCGCTTTCTCAGGCTTTTATTGCAAAGTGTGTTGCTCGATGAATTCCATCGGTTGCAGACCTTCGCGACTCACGAGTCGATTCAATTCGATCCGTGGCAAGCGAACGGCCAGCAGGCTGATGCCTTCTTCGTCGTGTTCTTCTTTTTGCACCGCACCGAGTTCGAAAAACTGCGCACGCAGTCGAGCAAAACGTTGCGGCAAGCGCAAGGTGCCAACAAACAAATCGCTGCCCAACAGTTCCGCCACTGCCTGCTTGAGCAAGTCCAGGCCGGTACCGTCCTTGGCCGACAACCAGACCCGCTGCGGCTTGCCATCGGCATCGCGCTGGATCTGCGGCTCAACCCCCTCGAGCAAATCGAGTTTGTTGTATACCTCAAGGATCGGCAAGTCTTGTGCCCCGATCTCCCCGAGCACCACCATGACCTGTTCGATCTGGGCCATACGATCAGGCTCGTGCGCATCGATCACGTGCAGCAGCAGGTCGGAGTTGCTCGACTCTTCGAGCGTAGCTCGAAATGCTTCGACCAGTTTGTGCGGCAGGTGACGAATGAAGCCCACGGTGTCGGCCAGCACGATCGGCCCGAGGTCATCGAGCTCGAGTCGGCGCAAGGTCGGGTCAAGGGTCGCGAATAGCTGGTTGGCGGCAAAAACGTCGGAATCGGTGACCGAATTGAACAACGTCGATTTGCCGGCGTTGGTATAACCCACCAGTGAAACCGTCGGAATGTCAGCACGCTTG
The DNA here is from genome assembly GCF_058148225.1 of Pseudomonas sp. DF5. Classification (NCBI taxonomy): domain Bacteria; kingdom Pseudomonadati; phylum Pseudomonadota; class Gammaproteobacteria; order Pseudomonadales; family Pseudomonadaceae; genus Pseudomonas; species Pseudomonas sp. DF5. The sequence goes on along the minus strand of NZ_JBYVYM010000006.1, from coordinate 32,755 downwards.
CGCCCGCGACGAGACTGCTCGCGCTGGCTGCGGACCTTTTCCAGGCGCCCCTTGATCTGACGCAGACGAATCCGCAACAGGCGCCGGTCGGTTTCCAACTGGGTTTCACCCGGGCCGCGCAGGCCGATACCACCCTTCTGCCGCTCAAGGTGAGTCCAGCCGCGAACCAGTCGCGTACTCATGTACTCAAGCTGGGCCAGTTCGACCTGGAGCTTGCCTTCATGGGTGCGAGCGCGTTGCGCGAAAATATCGAGAATCAGACCCGTGCGATCGATCACGCGACACTCGAAAATACGTTCGAGGTTACGTTCCTGACTGGGCGTGAGGATGTGATTGAAAATCACCAGATCGACCTGTTCGGCTTTGACCAGGTCGCGTAACTCTTCGACCTTGCCGCTGCTGATCAGGGTTTTGGCGGTTGGCCGATGACGCGGCACGTTAAAAAACGCGACGGTCTCGGCACCAGCCGAAATTGCCAACTCCTGAAACTCCTGCGGATCTTCGCGCGCCTCAGGGTCCTGACCATCCAAGTGAACGAGAATTGCCCGCTCACCACCACCGTGGCGCTCAAAGAACAAAGGAGACTCCTATCAGGCGTTACCTGGCTCAGCGTCGCCTGCTTCGGATTCGGTTGCGCTAGGCAGACGAATTGGACGAACCGGCACCACTGTAGAGATAGCGTGTTTGTAAACCATCTGGCTAACGGTGTTTTTCAGCAGGATAACGAACTGGTCGAAAGACTCGATCGTGCCTTGCAGTTTGATCCCGTTGACCAGGTAGATGGAAACCCCCACTTTCTCTTTACGTAAAGTATTCAAGTAAGGGTCTTGTAGCGAATGCCCTTTTGACATGTGCCGCACTCCTTTAAGGATTCAATATAAAAATAGGTAAACAGATGGCTTGGGGCCGTCACACCCCCAAGGATAGACGGCAATTGCAAGGACTCAGCTCAATATGGAGATGGTCCCGAGGTATTTCAAGGCGCGCGGCAGATTGTCGCAATCGAGGCTGTCCAACCAGTGTAAATCAGCCCAACTGCGCAGCCAGGTGAACTGGCGCTTCGCCAATTGGCGCGTGGCAATGATTCCACGCTCCTGCATCTCGGCTTGCGTCAGCTTGCCATCCAGGTAATCCCAGACTTGTCGATAGCCTACAGCACGTATAGACGGCAACCCGGAATGCAAGTCACCTCTATCTCGCAGGGCTACGACCTCGTCGATGAATCCCTGTTCCAACATATTTGTGAATCTTTGTTTAATGCGCTCGTGCAGTACCTGGCGATTTGCCGGAGCGATGGCCAAGTTCGCGACAGTATAGGGCAATTGTTGCAGTCCCGAAGCGGCTGCTTCAGTACTTTGCGCAGATTGTCGCAAGCGTAGCTCAGTCATGCTCTGACCGCTGACGCGATAAACTTCCAGTGCACGACTGAGGCGCTGCGGATCATTCGGGTGAATTCGCGCCGCGGATTGCGGATCGATCACTGCCAATTGATCGTGCAGGGCTTGCCAGCCAAGGCGTGCAGCCTCTTCTTCGATTTGCGCACGAACGTCCGCATCGGCCGCCGGCATGTCTGCCAGACCCTCGAGCAAAGCCTTGTAATAGAGCATTGTGCCGCCCACCAGCAGCGGAATATTGCCCCGCGCGGTGATCTCGCTCATGGCTTGCAACGCATCGCGACGGAAATCCGCGGCGGAATAACTCTCGGCCGGGTCGAGAATATCGATCAGACGATGGGGGAATTCGGCCAGGATGTCTTTGGAGGGTTTGGCGGTGCCGATGTCCATGCCGCGATAAACCAGCGCCGAATCGACACTGATCAGCTCGCAGGGCAGGACCTTGGTGAGTTCGATGGCCAGGTCGGTCTTGCCGGCAGCCGTCGGCCCCATCAGGAAAATCGCGGGAGGGAACTGGCTCATCAACGACCGCGCAAGAACAGTTTGTCCAGATCGTCCAGGCCCAGTTGGGTCCAGGTCGGTCGGCCATGGTTGCATTGACCGCTGCGCTCGGTGTTTTCCATGTCCCGCAGCAGGCCGTTCATTTCCGGCAAGGCCAGGCGCCGATTCGCGCGAATCGCGCCGTGGCAGGCCATGGTGCCGAGCAGTTCGTTCAGGTGCGCCTGAATCCGGTCGCTGGTGCCGTATTCCATCAAATCCGCCAGCACATCGCTAACCAGTCGGTTGGCCTCGGCCTGTTTCAGCAACGCGGGGATTTGCCGGATGGCCAGGGTTTCCGGGCCAAGGCGCTGCAATTCAAACCCCAGACGCTGGAACCAGGCGACGTTTTCTTCGGCGCAATCGGCTTCGCGCTGGCTGACCGCCAGGGATTCCGGCACCAGCAACGGCTGACCGCTCAATCCCTCGCTGGCCATGGCGACTTTCAGGCGCTCGTACATGATCCGCTCGTGGGCGGCATGCATGTCCACCAGCACCAGGCCCTGGGCATTTTCCGAAAGAATGTAGATGCCCTTGAGCTGCGCCAGTGCATAGCCCAACGGCGGAATGTCATCTTGCCCGGCCGGCAGCGCGACCGCATTGGCCTCGGGCAACGGCGCGAAGAACTCACGATAGGCCGCCTGAGCTTCGGCGACGGGCACGCCGGACTGAGGCCGCGGGGTGTATTGATACTGATAACCGGCACCGGCGCCAGAACCCGCCGGGGTATTGAAGGACGGCTGGGCCTGGGGCTGCTCCAGCAGCGCATTGGCCGCCAGACGCATCTCGCCCTGTGGCCCGAACTCTCCGGCTTCGATACCGGTCGGCCGGACCATGGCCGTCGCGACAGGCGCGGCCAGTTGGTCTTCCGGCCGCACATCGCCCAAGGCCCGGTGCAAGGTGCCGTATAGGAAGTCGTGGACCATGCGCCCGTCACGAAAACGCACTTCGTGTTTGGTCGGGTGTACGTTGACGTCGACGCCCGCCGGGTCGACTTCGAAAAACAGCACGAATGTCGGGTGCCGACCGTTGAACAGCACGTCGCGATAAGCCTGACGCACCGCGTGGGCCACCAGTTTGTCGCGCACGGCACGGCCATTCACAAAGAAATACTGCAAATCCGCCTGGCTGCGGTTGAAGGTCGGTAATCCGACCCAGCCCCACAAATGCAGGCCATTGCGCTCGATTTCGATCGGCAGCGCCTGCTCCAGAAAGCCCGCCCCACAGATCGCCGCCACACGCCGGGCGCGGGCCGCGTCATCATGGGCTTCGTGCAGACTGAGGATGGTTTTGCCGTTGTGACGCAGATGGAACGCCACATCGAACCGCGCCAGCGCCAGACGCTTGATCACTTCTTGCAGGTGATCGAATTCGGTTTTTTCGGTCTTGAGAAACTTGCGGCGCGCCGGGGTATTGAAGAACAAATCGCGCACTTCCACCGAAGTGCCCACCGGATGGGCCGCTGGTTGCACGCGAGCCGCCATGTCCCGGCCTTCGGTTTCCGCCTGCCAGGCCTGATCGGCGTCGCGAGTGCGGGAAGTCAGGGTCAGACGCGCCACGGAACTGATGGAGGCCAGCGCCTCACCACGAAACCCCAGGCTCATGACCTGTTCGAGGTCTTCCAGGTTGCGAATCTTGCTGGTGGCGTGACGGGCCAGGGCCAAAGGCAGGTCATCGGCGGAAATGCCGCTGCCATCGTCGCGCACCCGCAGCAGTTTGACACCGCCCTGCTCCACATCGACATCGATGCGTTTGGCGCCGGAGTCGAGGCTGTTTTCCAGCAACTCCTTGATCACCGAGGCCGGGCGCTCAACCACTTCACCAGCAGCAATCTGGTTCGCCAGCCGCGGGCTGAGTAGCTCGATACGCGCCGTGTTGGTCAGCACCTGGTTCATTCTTTGGCCGCCAGTTCAGTGCCTGGAATGGTCAACGTCTGACCAATCTTCAGTTCGTCACTTTGCAAGTTGTTGGCACTGCGCAAGGTGGCCGCAGACACCTGATAACGCACAGCGATCATCGCCAGGGTTTCGCCGGGGCTCACGCGATGGTCACGCGGGCCTTGGGCGATCTTGCCGGAATCGCGCAGCCAGGCAATGTAGGTGCCCGGCGGTGGGTTCTGCTGGAAGAACTGCCGCACGCCGCTGCTGATGGAGCGCGCCAGCGCCTGCTGGTGGCTCGATGCCGCGAGTTTCGAGGCTTCGTTGGCGTTGGAGATGAACCCGGTTTCCACCAGGATCGACGGGATGTCCGGCGACTTCAACACCATGAACCCGGCTTGCTCGACACGTTGTTTGTGCAGCGGCGTGACGCGACCGATGTTGCTCAAGACTTTCTGGCCAACGTTCAGACTGGAAGTCAGGGAAGCGGTCATCGACAGGTCGAGCAGCACGCCGGCGAGCATCCGGTCCTTGTCGTCGAGGCTGACGTTACCGGCACCACCGATCAAGTCGGAACGGTTTTCGCTGTCGGCCAGCCAACGGGCGGTCTCCGACGTAGCGCCGCGGTCAGACAAGGCAAACACCGAGGCACCGAACGCAGCGGCTGACGGCGCGGCGTCGGCGTGGATCGAAACGAACAGGTCGGCGCCCTTCTTGCGGGCGATTTCGGTACGGCCGCGCAATGGAATGAAGTAGTCGCCGGTACGGGTCAGTTCGGCGCGGAAACCTTTCATGCCATTGACCTGACGCTGCAGTTCACGGGCGATGGCCAGCACCACGTCTTTTTCACGCTGACCGCGAGAGCCCGAGGCGCCCGGGTCTTCGCCGCCGTGACCGGCATCGATCACCACGATAATGTCGCGCTTGCCAGCCGGTGCGGGTGGCAGCTTGATCGAAGGCTCGGACGGCGTGACGGGTACGGCGGGTACCGTGGCCACAGACGGTGTTGGCGCAGGCGGTGGCGCGGCGTCGGCCGCGTTGTCGAACAGGTCGACTACCAGGCGATTGCCGTATTGGGCGTTCGGCGCCAAGGTGAAGCTTTTCGGCGTTACGGCTTTTTTCAGGTCGATGACCACCCGCAAATCGGTCGGCGTACGCTGAGCCGAACGCATTGCCGTGATCGGCGTATTGGCCGTGGAGACGTTCAGCGGCGAGCCGAGCGTCGCGCCATTGATGTCGATTACCAGCCGATCCGGTGCGGTCAGGGTAAAGACGCTGTGCTGGACAGGCCCCGTCAGGTCGAACACCAGCCGAGTGTTATCCGGCGCCCGCCACAGGCGAACACTGTTGACCTTCGTCTCGGCCACAGCGTCGACGGTCACCGCCAAAAACAACACCCCTACGGCAGCAACCAACGCGCGAAAGCGCATACCTAACCCCATCATTTAATTGGATTCCAATGCCAAAGCGGCACACCACGACTCGCCACGCGAGCCCTGGGACAAAATTCTCAGCGAACGCCCGCTGTCTTGCGGGCTAATGGTAATGGTCAGGTCGGGCTTTGGCAAAAAGCCTGCACCCTTCTGGGGCCATTCAATAAGACATAATGCGTCGTCATCGAAATAGTCGCGGATGCCGAGGTACTCCAGCTCCTCGGGGTCGACCAATCGATAGAGGTCGAAATGGAAGGCGCGGACAGCGCCGATCTCGTAAGGCTCGACCAGAGTGAAGGTCGGGCTTTTTACCGCGCCGGTATGCCCCAGGCCACGGATGATGCCCCGGGACAGCGTGGTTTTCCCCGCGCCCAGATCCCCTTCAAGAAAGATCAGACCGTGCCCTCCGGTGGTTTTGGCGATACGTGCGCCAAAATCGCTCATGGCCTGTTCATCGGCCAGGTACAGGGTTACTTCAGACACGGTACTTGCTCCTCCAACAACTGACGAATGGCTGGAATCAGATCACTGGCCGCCAGCCCGCGGCCGAATTTACCTTGTTGCTCACCGGCATTGGCGTGCAGCCAGACCGCCAGGCAGGCCGCGTCATACGCGTCCAGGCCCTGAGCGAGCAAGGCGCCCACCAGACCGGCCAGCACATCACCCAACCCGGCCGACGCCATGGCCGGATGGCCCTGATGACACAGCGCCAGACGCCCATCGGGGCAGGCGATCAGGCTGCCAGAGCCCTTGAGCACCACCACCGCTGTATATTTTTTGCTCAACGCATGGGCGGCAGCCGGACGGTCTGCCTGTACGGCAGCTGTCGATATCCCCAGCAATCGCGCCGCTTCGCCCGGATGCGGCGTGATGACACTACCTGCGGGCAAGCTCACGCCACCTTCGGCCAACAGGTTCAACGCATCGGCATCCCAGACTTGTGGCAGCGACGCATTGGCCGCCGCCGACAACAGACTGCGCCCCCAGGCGCCCTGCCCCAGCCCCGGGCCGACGACCAGCACCGTGGCCTTCTCCAGCAGGCCCATCAATTGATTGGCCGACGACGTGCCGAGCACCATGACTTCCGGCAAACGCGCCAGGGCGGCCGGAACGTGCTCGCTGCGCGTGACCAAGGACACCATGCCGGCACCGCTGCGCAGGGCACTTTGTGCACTGAGCAGGATGGCGCCGCCAAAACCGCGATCACCGCCGATCAGCAATACGTGGCCGAACTTGCCTTTGTGGGCGGTTGGAGCGCGGCCGGTGAGACGCGGCACATTACCGGCCGTCAGGCGACGCGCACTGATCTCGGCCCCAATAAATGTCTCGGTGGCGACGTGCAGATCGTTGAATACCAAATCGCCCACCACATCCGCCGCGTCACCGGTGAACAGCCCCACCTTCAAACCGATGAACGTCACCGTCAGGTCCGCTCGAACCGCAATGCCGAGCTGGCGACCTGTATCGGCGCACAGCCCCGAGGGGATATCCACCGCCGCAACCGGGAGCCCACTGGCATTGATCGCGGCGATGACGCTGGCGAACGGCTCGCGCACTTCACCGGTCAGGCCGGTGCCGAGCAAGGCATCCAGCACAATGCCGCGCAACTCGGAGTGCGGGGTCCAGCCTTGAATGGCCACGCCTTCGGCCACCGCCTCGGCATGGGCCGACGCGGCATCGCCCTGCAAACGCCCGGGGTCGCCGGCGGCCAGCACCCGCACATGCCAGCCGGCACGTCGGGCCAGCACGGCCACCAGATAACCGTCGCCTGCGTTATTGCCATGGCCGGCCACCACACTCAATTCGTGCGCCGCCGGCCAATGGCGGACCAACGCACGCCAGGTCGCCCGTGCCGCACGCTGCATCAATTCGAAGCCCGGTGTACCGGCCGCGATCACGCTCGCATCGAGCCCTCGGACTTGCGCGGCGCTATACAGCGCGTCGGGTAATTCATCTTTAGTGTGCGGCATGCGTCTTCAGGCTCCGATGTCTGGCAGAATTATACGCATCTCAGCTCCGGTTTCTCTCGCCTCATGCCCGCTATTACTACAGACCTGCCCGCCCTCGCCCAATCCATCAAGGACTGGGGCCGCGAGCTGGGCTTTCAACAAGTCGGCATCAGCGGCCTCGACCTGGCCGAGCATGAGCAGCACCTGGAGCGCTGGCTCGCCGCTGGCTACCACGGCGAAATGGATTACATGGGCGCCCATGGCAGCAAACGCTCGCACCCGGAAGAACTTGTACCGGGCACCCTGCGCGTGGTTTCGCTGCGCATGGACTACCTGCCGGGCGACACGCACATGGCGCAACGGCTGGCCCAACCGGAAAAAGCCTACGTCTCGCGTTATGCCTTGGGCCGCGACTACCACAAATTAATTCGTAAACGCGTGCAACAACTGGCGGAAAAAATCCAGGCAGTGGTTGGCCCGTTCGGCTACCGCGCCTTTGTCGACAGCGCCCCGGTGCTGGAAAAGGCCATCGCCGAACAGGCTGGCCTGGGCTGGATCGGCAAAAACACGCTGGTCTTGAATCGCAAGGCCGGCAGTTACTTCTTCCTCAGCGAACTGTTCGTCGACCTGCCGCTGCCGGTGGACCCGCCCCACGCCACCGAGCACTGCGGTCGCTGCACGGCCTGCCTGGACATTTGCCCGACCAACGCCTTCGTCGGCCCCTACGTGCTGGACGCCCGTCGCTGCATTTCGTACCTGACCATCGAACTGAAAAGCGCGATTCCTGAAGATTTACGACCGCTGATCGGCAATCGGGTGTTCGGTTGCGATGACTGCCAGATCGTCTGCCCGTGGAACCGCTTCGCCCGGCCTTCCGGGGAAAGCGATTTCAAACCCCGGCACAACCTGGACAACGCCGAACTGGCCGAACTGTTCATGTGGGACGAAGAAAAATTCCTCAGCAGCACCGAAGGTTCGCCGCTGCGTCGGGCCGGTTATGAGCGCTGGTTGCGCAATCTGGCGGTCGGCCTGGGTAACGCGCCATCGAGCATTCCGGTACTGGAAGCGCTGAAGGCCCGACGGGACTATCCGTCGGAACTGGTGCGCGAACACGTGGAATGGGCACTGAAACAACACGGACTCGCGTAGGGTCAGGCTTCGTCGTTATAAACGAACTTGGGCATTTCCCAGTGGAAACGGATCGCCAGCAAGCGCAGCAGGAAGCCGCCGAACAGGGTGATGAGAATTGCCTGTTCACCCGGCAATTGCAGATAGACACAGAATAAATAGCACCACGCCGCGGCAAACGAGACGCTGGCGTAGAGTTCGCGGCGAAAGATCAGCGGGATGTCGTTGCAGAAGATGTCCCGCAGGATGCCACCGAATACCCCGGTGATCACGCCGCTGACCGAGGCCACCAGCATGCCGTGACCCATTTCCAGGGCGGTCATACAGCCGATCAGGGTGAACGCCACCAGGCCCACGGCGTCGAGCACCAGAAACAGCGAGCGCAGATGGCGCATCCAGCGCGCCGCAAAGACGGTGAACATCGCTGCGATTGACGTCAGCACCAGGTATTCCGGGTGTTTGACCCAAGTCAGCGGGTAATGGCCAAGCAACATGTCACGCACCGAACCGCCGCCCAACGCCGTGACGCATGCAATCAATACCACGCCAAACCAGTCCATGCCGCGACGCCCCGCAGACAGGGCGCCAGTCATGGCTTCGGCGGTAATGGCGATCAGGTAGAGCATCAGTAACATGGTGGCGGTCCTTACAAGAAGGCGCGCAGTCTACTCACTTCACTGAAGCACCAAAAGAGCGCACCCAAGAACTTTCACCTCGCACGATCACAGGGTGACTGGGCGGACGCTATCGCGGGCAAGCCCGCTCCCACAGGGTCGGCGAACAACCTTGTGGGAGCGGGCTTGCCCGCGATGAGGCCAGTGCAGGCCCCGCTGAATCAGAACTTGATGAAATTCTTGCGGTAGTGCTGCAGCTCGGCGATCGATTCGCGGATGTCGTCCAGGGCCAAGTGGGTGCTGCCCTTTTTGAAGCTGTCGCGCACGTCCGGTGCCCAACGCGCGGCCAACTCCTTGAGGGTCGACACGTCGAGGTTGCGGTAGTGGAAATAGCTTTCCAGCGACTTCATGTGGGTATAAAGGAAGCGACGGTCCTGGCAGATGCTGTTGCCACAGATCGGCGACTTGCCCTTCGGCACCCATTTCTCCAGGAAGGCGATGGTCTCGGCTTCCGCTTCGGCCATGCTGATGCGGCTGTCGCGAACCCGTTGGGTCAGTCCGGAGCCGCCGTGTTGACGGGTATTCCACTCGTCCATACCGGCGAGGATCTCGTCGCTGTGATGGATGGCGATCACCGGACCTTCAGCCAAGGTGTTCAAATTACTGTCGGTGACGATGGTGGCCATCTCGATGATGACGTCGGTATCAGGGTTCAGCCCGGTCATTTCCAGGTCGATCCAGATCAGGTTCTGCGGGTTCTGCATATGTCGGCTCCTCGGCGTAGGTGCGCAGTTTAGCCTAGGCCGGCAGCAGGGCGTGCTAAACTCGCGGCCGTTTTACCTAATCGCTGCATTCTCGATACGGAACACCCATGGCCAAACGCCAACTCAATCGTCGTCAAAACTGGCGCATCGAAAAGATTCAGGGCGAGCGCGCTGCCCGCGCCGCCAAACGCGAGTCCTCGGCTGTCGAGGCACTTGAGGGTGGCGACCTGGGTCCGGAACAGACGGGCCTGGTGATCGCGCACTTCGGTGTACAGGTTGAAGTCGAAGCCCTCGATGGCGAGCTGGCCGGCCAGGTATTCCGCTGTCACTTGCGCGCCAACCTGCCGGCGCTGGTGACCGGCGATCAGGTCGTGTGGCGTGCCGGCAACCAGGGCATCGGCGTGATCGTGGCGCAACTGCCGCGCAAAACCGAGCTCTGCCGCCCGGATAGCCGTGGTCAGCTCAAGCCGGTGGCGGCCAACGTCGACATGATCGTCATCGTCTTCGCCCCACTGCCCGAGCCTCACGCCAACCTGATCGACCGTTATCTGGTCGCCGCCGAACACGCGGGTATCCGCCCGTTGCTGCTGCTGAACAAATTCGACCTGATCGACGAGCAGAACGCCCCGGCGCTGAATGCCTTGCTGGCGGTTTACCGCACGCTGGGTTACCCGGTGCTGGAAGTGTCGGCGCACCACGGCAACGGCATGGAACAACTTCAAAAACTGTTGGACGGGCACATCAGTGTGTTCGTCGGCCAGTCCGGTGTCGGCAAATCATCTTTGGTCAACAGCCTGTTGCCGGAAGTCGAAACCCGCGTCGGCCCGCTGTCCGAGCTGTCGGGCCAGGGCACCCACACCACCACCACCGCGCGGTTGTTCCACTTCCCCGGTGGCGGTGAGTTGATTGACTCCCCGGGTATCCGCGAGTTCGGCCTGGGTCACGTCAGCCGTGCCGACGTCGAAGCCGGCTTCATCGAGTTCAACGACCTGCTCGGCACCTGCCGCTTCCGCGACTGCAAACACGACCGCGAACCGGGCTGTGCCCTGCTCAAGGCCCTGGAAGATGGCCGCGTGCAGCAGCAACGGATGAACAGCTACCGGTCGATCATCGCCAGTTTGCCTGAAAACAGCTATTAAACAGACGCTCCAGCCGCCCCGACATCAATGGGACGGCTGGCTGCTCGTAACCACCTACAAAACAACCCGTCGACTTAAACATCAGATATTTCTGTAGGGCGTCCGCACGCCTGTTTGAAGGGCACTTCTCTTTCACCGCGAAGCCCTTGTTTCGGCCATTCAACTGCATACATTCAAAACCCTCTTCGCACATTGGCGATACCGAGGGACACCCATGCAAACCTATCATTTGTTCATCAGCCACTCGTGGAACTATTCAGACGCCCACGACAATCTGGTCCGCCTGCTGGGCGCACAGCCGGACTTCAGTTTCAAGAACTTCTCGGTGCCACCGCACAACCCGATCATGGGCGCCCGCACCGACAAGCAGCTCGAAGAAGCCATCGAAAACAAGATTCGCCCCTGCTCGGCAGTGCTGATCATGGCCGGGATGTATTCGACCTACAGCAAGTGGATCAACAAGGAAATCGAGATCGCCAAACGCATGGGCAAGGTGATCATCGCGATCAAACCGTTCGGCGCCGAGCGGATTTCCAACGTAGTGCGCGAGGCCGCACACGCCGAATGTGCGTGGAACACCAAGAGCATCGTCAGTGCGATTCGCCTGCATACGGCGGTGTGATCATGCGCAAGGGACTGTTTATCGGTATCAACGACTACACCCATGTTTCGCGCTTGAGCGGCTGCAGCAATGACGCCATCGCCATGGCTTCCGTGCTGAAAACCGACGCCAACGGCGATCCGAACTTCAAGAACATCGTGCTGACCTCTGCTGAGGATTACCTGAGCCGGGAAAAACTCGAAGACCAGATCCGCGAGCTGTTTTCCGGTGACTGCAATGTCGCGCTGTTGTACTTCGCCGGGCATGGCGGCTTTGACGCCGATACCGACGAAGGCATGCTGATCCCGCAGGACTACAAAAACGCCAAGGACGGAATTCGCATCAGCGACATCCTCAACTGGGCGACCAAAGCCACCAAGATCAAAAACAAAGTGATCATTCTCGACTGTTGCCAGAGCGGCTCGGCTGGCCAGGTGCGCGCGTTGCGCAGCGAAAGCAGCATGGTCGGCGAAGGCATGACGATTCTTACCGCCTGCAAAAAGGAAGAGCCGGCCATGGAGGGTGCGCAACACGGCGTGTTCACCGGGTTATTGCTCCAGGCCCTGCACGGCGGCGCGGCGAACATTCTCGGCAAGATCACCCCCGGCAGCCTCTATTCGTTTGTCGACAATGCCCTCGACGCCTGGGAGCAGCGTCCGGTATTCAAAACCAACGTATCGCAGTTCATTTCCCTGCGCGAAGTGTCGCCACTGATCCCCAAGGAGATCCTGCGCAAACTGCCCGACTGGTTCGCCGAAGCAGAGTCCGTGTTCCCCCTCGACCCCAGCTACGAGCCCACGGAAGCGACGTTCGACCCGGAGCACGGCGACGTCTTCAAGCAACTGCAAAAGTGCAACCGCCACAGTCTGATCGAACCGGTGGACGCCGAACACATGTACTACGCGGCCATCAACTCCACCGGTTGCCGCCTCACGGCACTCGGCGCCTATTACCGCGAACTCGCCCTCAAAGGACATTTCTGATGCCCGTATTCATCAGCTACCGTCACGTGGATCGCCCCCACGCGATCGCCATCAACAGCCGTCTGATACAGGCCAACATCAAGACCTACTTCGACGTGCTCGATCCGGAATCACAGACCACCGACGACATCACCGGGGTCATCACCCGCAACATCACCGCATGCACGCATCTGATGGCGGTGGTCTCTGACAAGACTGCGCTCTCGTGGTGGGTACCGTTCGAAATCGGCGAAGCGACCATCAGCAACCGGCGGATCTGCTCATTCAAGACCGAACCGGCGGAACTGCCGCTGTACCTCGATAAATGGCCAAAGCTCAGCACTGACAAGGATCTGGATTTTTTCATTGATGCCTACCGTGAAGAAGTGGCGACCAAGCGCTCCATGACGCTGGATTCGATCAGCGAATCCCTTTACGGCACCTACAGACGCAATGCTGAGCTCTTTCACGACCAGCTCAAGAGCCGCATTCGACGGGGTTTCTGACTGGCGCAAAAAAGCCGCGATGATCGCGGCTTTCTTGTATTTCGCAGTTCAATCCTTTTTGGGCCGTGGCGGGTTGTCCTGACGATAGGTGTGCTGGGGATTGATGACCAGTTGCCTGACCTGGCTGTCCAACTCTTTGCTGTGATACAGGTCCAGGCATTTGAGCAGCTCAAAACGAACACCTTTTCGCTCTGATTCGACCAGTGGATTGTGATAATCACGAGCCAGAAACTGGTCAACCAGAGATCTACCAGCTTGAGGTGCTTGCTCCAGGTCGAAATAGGTCCAATCCATAAGCGCACTGGCACTGCTTCCGGCATCCTGGGCGGCTTCAGGTTCGCTCTTGTAGGCTGTAGCGATGCAGTCTGCCAGCACCATATCCTTGTAATTTTGCGCGTAGGTGCGCCCGCCTGCCTGTGGGGAGTTGGTCGGATCATCCTTGGCCCAACTATTGGAAGGTACGACTGCCCAAGCCAGGACCAAAACCGCAGTCAAATATTTCATCACGGCAAATTCCAAAAGTTCGCGCGATCGGTTTGATAATTCACACCTGGCTCATTGAAATAGCAGTGGTCATAACACATTCAGGTCTAGACCTCAGGAAACCGCTGCCGGCGGTTTCGGTTCGACGCTCTTCAGCTCAGGCTTCTGAAACGGGTACAAGTGCTGACGCAGGATACCGCCCGGCAAGTCCTTGCCAAAAACCCCGTAGCGCGTCGGCCACTCCTTGGGGGGCAACTTGAAGGTGCCGAACAGCATATCCACCAGCGGCGTATGGATCGCATAGTTCTTGTAGATGTAATCCTTGTGCCGGGCATGATGCCAATGGTGATAACGCGGCAGGACCATCACATAGTTCAGCCAGCCGCCGTTGATCCGCACATTGGCGTGGGCCAGTACGGCCTGTACGCCGACCAGAATCACGTAGGCGTTCAACGCCTGGGGTGCAAAACCCAGCAGCATCAAAGGCACGAGCACGCCGGTGCGGGTCAGCAGAATCTCGATGAAGTGGACACGCGAACCGGCGAGCCAATCCATGTGCGTGCTTGAGTGATGCACGGCATGGATGCGCCATAACCACGGCACGACGTGATACAGCCGATGCAGCCAGTACTGACCGAGGTCGGCCACCAGCACCGCCAGCAAAAACTGCACAACGATCGGCAGGCTTTGTACGCTGGCCTGCAAATCCGTCGACACAGCCCAACCAGCCATAAAACTCGACGAGGCAGTGATGAAAATCAGGATGAACTGCACCAGCATATGACTGACGAAAAAGTAGGTCAGGTCAGTTCGCCAGTGTGGACGCAGAATGTTTTGCTCGGGGTCCTTGGAATAGAGTTTTTCCAGGGGGATAAAGACGATGGCCGACACCAGCAGAGCCAGGACGAACCAGTCCAGCCCCAGCGAGTACGGTGTCTGCCCAATCGAGCTGATCTGCACATTGGTGCCGCCGAGAAACACCGCCAGCCCCGAGGCGACAAGTCCGGTGATCCCCAAGCGCTTTCGCTTGTTGAGCAGGATATTCAGGGTGCCCAGACTGAAGGACAGTACCAGCCCGAGCAATAGCGTGGTGCGCGCAAACTGTTCGTCGTACACCTTGCGCAGTTCGGCGGTGGTCAGCCATTCGGGAAAGAGAAAGCAGAAGACCGCCAGCAGGCTCAATAGCCCGAGCGTGGCTGAGATGTAGCCACTGACCCGCCCTTCACCAAACTTGAAGGGAGCATTGCCATGCTGCTGAAAATAGGACTTGAGTCTTTCCATTACTGATCTTCCATGATTCCGAAAACAAACTTGCAGTGAGTCGAGTCATTGCGACGCTGCAGTGACGCAGCCAGAAACAGAAAAGCCACTCATGGTGGCTTTTCTGCAGGTTATTGCTTGGGCGGTAGAGCGGGTTTGGGCGGTTCGCCCGGCTTCGGCACCGGATTATCAAACAGATTCAAACGCTCACGAAGTTCGTGTGCCGGCAGCGGCTCTTTATCCGCCGGCAATGCGTTCGGATCGGCTGGCGGCGCCGGCACTTCGCCCGGACCACCCTGCCCTTGCGTCGGCGCTGGCGCCGGTTCGGCACCTTGTTCGCCTTCGATGGCTCGCTGGGCTTTCTTGGTCAGCACCACGATGTCGATCCGGCGGTTGACCGGGTTGAACGGGTTCTCCCGGTCGAACAGTGCCGACGAGGCATAGCCCACGACGCGCGCCACTTGTGCGTCCGGGTAGCTGCCGGCAACCAACGCACGACGAGCCGCGTTGGCACGGTTGGCCGAGAGTTCCCAGTTGCCGAAATCGCCGGTGCCCGAGTACGGCTTGGCATCGGTGTGACCGCTGATGCTGATCTTGTTCGGCACCGCTTTGATGGTGTCGGCCATGGCCAGCAGGATGTCTTCGAAGTACGGCTTCAGACGCGCACTGCCGGAGTCGAACATCGGGCGGTTTTCGGCGTCCATGATCTGGATGCGCAAACCGTCCTGGGTGATCTCGAAGAGAATCTGGTCCTTGAATTTCTGCAGTTGCGGGTTTTCATTGACCTTGTTCTGCAACTCTTGCAGTAACAACTCCAGGCGTTCCTTCTCGACCTGCTCGGCCATGCCTTCAACCTGCTCGGCGTCGATGGTCACCTTGTCTGGCTGCGGCTGAGATTTCACCTCCGGGTTGAGGGTGTTCTCCGGCGCCAGGGTCGGCGTGCCGCCCAGGTCGATGATGTACGGCGTACCGCTTTCGGAAAACCCGACCGGGTCCTTGAAGTAACCGGCGATGGCGATCTTCTGTTCAGGCGTCGCGGTGGACAGCAGCCACAACACCAGGAAGAACGCCATCATCGCCGTCGCGAAGTCCGCGAAGGCGATTTTCCAGGCGCCCCCGTGATGCCCTCCGGCGATGCGCTTGACGCGCTTGATGATTATCGGCTGGTTATTTTCCATGACTTAACGACCGCGAACCGCTTGTTCCAGCTCAGCGAAGCTAGGACGGTGCGCCGGGTACAGAACCTTGCGGCCGAATTCCACCGCCAGCGACGGCGGCATCCCGGAGGCCGAAGCCACCAGCGAGGCCTTGATGGCTTCGTAGACGTTCAGTTCTTCCTTGGCATCGTGAGCCAGGGAGTGGGCCAGCGGGCCAAAGAAACCGTAGGCCGCGAGAATACCGAAGAAGGTACCGACCAGTGCCGCACCCACGTGCAGACCGATGGATTTCTGGTCGCCTTCGCCCAGGGATGCCATGGTCACCACGATCCCCAATACTGCCGCGACGATACCGAAACCGGGCATGGCATCGGCGATGCCGTTCACTGCATGGGACGGGTGCTCGAGGTCTTCCTTGAGGCTGTAGAGTTCCATGTCGAACAGGCCTTCCAGCTCATGGGGAGCCATGTTGCCGGAGGACATGATGCGCAGGTAATCGCAGATGTACGCGGTCATGCGTTCATCTTTCAGAACCGCCGGGTACTTGGCGAAAATCGGGCTCGCGGCGGCATCTTCGATGTCGCCTTCGATCGCCATCATGCCTTCGCGACGACTCTTGTTGAGAATCTCGTAAATCAGCCCCAGCACTTCCAGGTAGAAGGTGTGGTTGAAACGCGAACTGAACATGCCCAAGGACTTCTTGAGCACGTGCATCGTCATGTGACCGGGGTTTGCCTGCAGGAAGGCGCCAAGGGCCGCGCCACCGATAATCATCACCTCGAAAGGCTGGATGAGGGCGGCAATCTTGCCGTGGGAAAGCACGTATCCGCCGAGCACGCTCGCGAATACGACGATGATGCCGATAATTTTAGCCATAGGTAGGAGAGCACTTACTGAGTCGGGTTCAAGGTCATATTCGGAAGTTAAAAAATCTCTTCTTCTACTTATCGGCAAAACTGCGCCAGACTATAGCCAGTTAAGGCGAAAAGCTAATTTGACCCGTTCAGGGCATAGGTAAAGCAGACGATGATCGCGTCCAGACATGGCTAACGAAACGAACGTCCCAACGCCAATACCAACCACGCTTGAAGGCTGGGTCAAGCTTCTCGATGGCGTGCGCCTGCCGGTACCGCAAGCCAGTCATGATCGGGTCTGCAAAGCTATCCGCGATAACCGCAGCTCGCTGCGCGACATCGCTGAACTGATGCAGGAAAGCCCGGCCCTGGCCTTGAGCGTGATTCGCGAAGCCAACCGCCACACCCATGGCAGCATGACCGAGCCTGCTGAAAACCTCGAGGTGGCGATCAATCGCCTCGGTTTGAAACGCACCGAAGAATTGCTCGAGCGCCTGCCCGCCGAACCCCAATCGCAGATCCCCGTCGCCCTGCGCCAGCTTCAACTGATCAGCCAGCACGCCACTCAACAGGCCAACGGTTTTTTCGCCAGTCGTCTGGCGCGACTGTGGCAGGACATCCACTGGGGCAGCTTGCTATTTCTCTCGCCGCTTTGGCCCATGGCATTGACCCATCCGCAGCTGCTCGAAGAGTGGGAGCTGCGGGTCATCCATAAAGGCGAATCGGCACGCAAAGTCGAGAAGCAATTATTCGGTGTTCGCCTGTTGGAAATCTGCCTGGCACTGGTGGACGTCTGGCGTCTGCCGATCTGGGTGCAGCAAGGTTATCGGTTGCTGCGCAGCGAGCAACGTGAGCTGGTGAAAGTCCTGCGTATCGCGCGCGACAGCGATCACCCATTGCGCCAACAAAACCGTCTCGATGACGACCCTACGTTGCGCCGCTGGCTCAATCAGCCCGCCAATACCGTGCTGCTGGCCAACGGTCTGGCGCTGGCGGCACAACAGGCCTGGGACAGTCCCCACTGCGAGCGCTGGCAATACCTGACCAGCCTTTACCTGCAAATGCCGATGGATGAGGTGCAGCAACAATTGCACCAGCAGGCTGCCAACAGCGCTCGCCAACACGCCATGCCGGACCTCTGGCACCCGGCCGAATCACTGATCTGGCCACCGGGTGCGCACCGCGTTCATGCCGGTTTGCTGCCCGCCCCGGCGCCGACCGCCGAAGACCTGGCGAAGTGGCGCAAGCAATGCGCCGAATTGCTGGTGGAGCCGAGCCGCTTCACCAATGCCATGCACTTGACCACATCGGCCCGGGACGCTCTGGTTGCGTGCGGCATGCGGCGGGTGATGATTCTGATGGCCGACCGCACGCACGCCAATTTGCGTGTGCACCAGACCGCCGGGTTGCCCAAGGAAGTGGCCGGCCTGAACCTGGTGGTCAGCCAGAGCACCGTGCTGCAACGCCTGCTCGCGCAACAGGCCCAGGTGCGCCTGACGCCAGCCAACAATGCACAGTTCTCGGCCCTGCTGCCAGCCAGCCTGCGTAACCAGTTCAGTGGCGAACACCTGCTGCTGCGCTCACTGGTCAACAACGGCCGGGTGATCATGATCGTGGTGGCGGATCAGGGCGGCGGGCCGTTCTCGGAAATCACCGTGCAGGCGTTCGGCAAAACCGCTCAATGCATCGAAAAGGCCCTGCACAGCTTTAGCCACCGCTAGGGCCTGTTTTCAGTTATTTCCCGCCCCAAAATAACTGATAACAGGCCCCCATGACGCTGCGCTACAATCCTCCCCTTTGTGCTCTGGAGACCTCACATGTCTGACTTCTCTGGCTTGGCGCTGGTGATCGAACCGAGCGACCTGCTCCCGCGTCTCGACTCCCGCGAACTGATTCTGGTAGACCTGACCAGCAGCGCCCGCTATGCCGCAGGGCATATCCCCGGTGCACGCTTTGTCGATCCAAAACGCACTCAGCTGGGTCAGGCGCCTGCGCCGGGTCTGCTGCCGACCCACGCTGCGCTTGAAACATTGTTCGGCGAACTGGGGCACAACCCCGATGCGGTCTACGTCGTTTACGACGATGAAGGAGGCGGTTGGGCCGGGCGCTTTATCTGGCTGCTTGATGTCATCGGCCACAAGAAGTACCACTACCTCGACGGCGGCCTGACGGCCTGGCTGGCAGAAGGCTCGCCCATGTCGATCCAGATCCCGGCCCCGGTCGGCGGCCCGGTTGCGTTGACCTTGCACGACGAACCCACCGCCACCCGCGAATACCTGCAAAGCCGTCTCGGCGCCGCGGACCTGGCGATCTGGGACGCACGTGGCCCGCAGGAATACTCCGGCGAGAAAGTGTTGGCGGCCAAGGGCGGGCACATTCCCGGCGCGGTCAATTTCGAATGGACCGCCGGCATGGATCAGGCACGCAACCTGCGTATCCGCACCGACATGCCGAGAATCCTGGAACAACTCGGCATTACCAAAGACAAAGAAGTCATTACCCACTGCCAGACACACCATCGTTCTGGCTTCACCTATCTGGTGGCCAAGGCGCTCGGTTATCCGCGGGTCAAAGGCTACGCCGGCTCCTGGGGCGAATGGGGCAACCACCCTGACACGCCCGTTGAGATTTAAGTTTTTCAAGGACAGTTAATGAATAAGCGTTTGTTTATCCTCAGCCAATACCTGCTGCCCCATCATTTGCTCTCGCGACTGGCCGGCTGCATTGCCGAATGCCGCGTGCGCTGGTTCAAGAACGCCTTTACCGCCTGGTTCGCCAAGCGTTATCAGGTGGACATGTCCCAGGCGCTGGTCGAGGACCTGACGGCTTACGAGCACTTCAATGCTTTCTTTACCCGCGCCTTGAAGGACGGTGCTCGCCCGCTGGATCAAACTCCAGGCGCGATCCTCAGCCCGGCCGACGGCGCCGTCAGCCAGCTCGGCCCGATCGAACACGGTCGCGTTTTCCAGGCCAAGGGCCACAGCTTCAGCGTGCTGGAACTGCTGGGTGGCGACGCAGCCAACGCAGCCCCCTTCATGGGCGGTGATTTCGCCACCATTTACCTGTCGCCGAAAGACTACCACCGCGTGCACATGCCACTGGCCGGCACCCTGCGCGAGATGGTCTACATTCCTGGCCGCATCTTCTCGGTCAACCAGACCACCGCTGAAAACGTGCCGGAACTGTTTGCCCGCAACGAGCGGGTAGCGTGCATTTTCGATACCGAGCGCGGGCCGATGGCCGTGGTGCTGGTGGGCGCGATGATTGTGGCGTCGATCGAAACCGTCTGGGCAGGTCTGGTCACGCCACCCAAGCGCGAACTGAAAACCTTCCGCTACGACGAAGCAGCCCGTGCACCAATCCATCTGGAGAAAGGTGCGGAGCTGGGTCGTTTCAAGCTCGGCTCTACGGCGGTCGTGCTGTTTGGGCCGGATCAAGTGAAATGGGCTGAAGGGTTGGGTGCCCTTTCGCCAGTGCAAATGGGCCAGGGCATCGGCTTGCCAGCAGCCTGATCCGTCGATTCGCCCCCACGCACATCTATCGTGGGGGCGAACACCTCCTCCCGCTGCGCCCCCTCCTCCAGCGTTCATAGCTGCTACAGTCAAAGTCATTCGTTGCCCATTTCCCGGTCGGAGTTTGTCCACGGCATGAATGACACCAATCCTGTCCTGCTGCTACGCGCACCGATCCCGACGCAGTCGCGCCTGTCTTTTTGCGAAGCCACGCCTCGCGACCTCAAGCGCTGGATCGCCAACCTGCCCAAAGCCAACATCGGCGAAACCGCTCGCCAGCTGTATCAAGGCTTGAGCGAACTCAACCAACTGCTCACACCCAGCGACAATCGCCTGCAATTGCTCGAAATGCTGCGACCCGAGGTGTATTACGTCTGCAAGCACCTGGAACGGCATTTCCTGCATCAGGCCATTGTGCTCGACGAACGCTCGCGCAAGGTTGCCAACCTTTGCCAGGCGCTGCAGAGCCACTTGGCGATTGGCTACAAACAGATTGTCATCCGCATCGCACCGCGCTTCAGCAAAGACCGTGCGCCGCTGCTGACCCAGGCGTTGCAACGAGCCATCCATTGCCTGAACGGAGCATTGATCCGCGCCACTGAGCTCTATTGTCCAGCCCCCGAAAGCCTATGGCTGGAACTGCATCAGCTGTATCGGATTGGCTGTCAGTTCCAACTGCAGAATTTGAGCGTGCATGATGAACTGGCCAGCCAGACGCAAAAGCTGAGCATCGAACAAACCTATGTCGTCGCCCTCCTACTGGGGGCTTCACGCTGCAATCAGCTGCGCCAGAATCAGATCGCCCGGCTCGCCGAGGTATTGGAACCCTGGAGCCAGTGGATCAAACTGCAACCAGACACACCGGACAACGGACTGTTCGCCGTCGCCCCGGATCTCGATACCGGCCCGCGTTACCGCTCCAAGTTCCTGCCCGAACAACAGGAGCGTTTGCTGGGGATCGACCCACAGCCGCTGGTCACGGCCATCGAAATCCATCTGCAGCAGTCGGCCGACAAGGGATCGCCATTGCCGGTTCCGATGGGGCTGAATCTGGACACGCTGCAACACCTGTATGCCGCCTGGGGCCAGGCCGCCGAGCGCGGTTTCCAACGTACCGTCGGTCACGGCACATTGACCTTGTGCGTGGGGATGAGTGCATTGCACTTTTATCTCGGCGGGCAACGCTCGTTCAGTGACATCCTGAAAAAACCTGGCACCCGTCCCGCAACGTTCTCGGCTGCCGAACCGGCCGGACGCACCAAAGACCAGTGGAACCAGGCCTTCGATGCCACCCCTCATGGCACGGCGGAGTCTCTGCTGCCCTACGAAGAGATTGAATACCCGCACCTCCAGAGCGACGACAGCCTCGAGGCATCCGACCGCCAGCAGCATTTCCCGACCTATGCGCTATCGGTGATCAATCACAGCCCTGGCGGTTATTGCCTGGCCTGGCCCGGCGCGGTGCCCGCCGAGTTGCAGGCCGGCGAAATGGTCGGCATCGAGGATGTCGCCGGCCAGGGCTGGAGCGTTGCCGTGGTGCGCTGGATTCGTCAAGTACGAGGCGGCGGCACGCAGATGGGTATCGAGCAAGTTGCCCCCTACGCCGAACCCTGCGGTCTACAATTGTTGCGTTCCAGCGATGAACACAGCCAATACTTGCGCGGGCTGTTGCTGCCCGCCATCAGCGCCATCGACCTGCCGGCCACCCTGCTCACGCCGCGCCTGCCGTTCCAGGAGGGGAATCAGGTGTTGATCAACACCAACGGCCAGGAACGCCGGGCTGAGTTGGAGCAACGGATGACGGGCACCAACAGCTTCAACCAGTTTGCCTACCGTTCGCTGGAAGCAGCCACTAACGAAAACGCCGCGCAAGGCGGCGTGGTCGGGGTAGCGCAAGAGTTTGATTCGTTGTGGAAGTCGCTGTGAGCGTAAGTCTGTAAAACCGCGGCGCGCCCTTCGCGAGCAAGCCCGCTCCCACATTGATCGTGTGATCTGTGGGAGCGGGCTTGCTCGCGAAGAGGCCCTGTCAGTCAATGCAAAACTCAGAGCTGCCCGTCGCGATCCCGGAAGCCCAGCAGATACAGCACGCCATCCAGCCCAAGCGTGGAAATCGCCTGCTTCGCCGATTGCTTGACCAGCGGCTTCGCACGGAACGCCACACCCAGACCGGCAATCGCCAGCATCGGCAGGTCGTTGGCACCGTCACCGACGGCAATCGTCTGTTCCAGGCGCAAACCTTCCTTGTGCGCCAGCTCACGCAGCAGATCAGCTTTGCGTTGCGCATCGACAATCGGCTCGACCGCCACACCAGTGACTTTGCCATCGACCACTTCCAGCTCGTTGGCGAACACGTAGTCGATGCCCAGCTTGGCCTGCAGTTGCTTGGCGAAGTAGGTGAAGCCGCCCGACAGAATCGCGGTCTTGTAGCCCAGGCGCTTGAGTTCGGCGAACAGGGTTTCGGCGCCTTCGGTCAGGCGCAGGGAAGCACCGATGGAGTCCAGCACGCTGACGTCCAGTCCTTGCAGCAAGGCCAGGCGTTCCTTGAAGCTGGCACGGAAATCCAGCTCGCCGGCCATCGCTCGCTCAGTGATCGCGGACACCTGATCGCCCACACCGGCGGCCTTGGCCAGTTCGTCGATGACCTCGGCTTCGATCAGCGTCGAGTCCATGTCGAACACCGCCAGACGACGGTTACGGCGGAACAGCGAATCTTCCTGGAAGGCGATGTCGACGTTCAGCTCCTGAGCGACGCTGAGGAATTCGGCCCGCAGCGCTTGCGGATCAGCCGCTTCGCCACGCACGGAAAACTCGATGCAACCCTTGCCCTTGTCAGCCGGGGTGTCCAGCGGCATGCGCCCGGACAGACGGTCGATATGGTCGATGTTCAGACCGTATTTGGCGGTAATCGAACTCACACGCTGCAATTGCTCGGCGGTCACTTTGCGGGTCAACAGGGTGACAATGTGGCGTTTCTTGCCCTGATTGCCGACCCACTGCTGGTAATCCTCTTCGGACACCGGCGTGAAACGCACCTGTTGCTCAAGCTCATAGCCTTTGAACAGGATGTCCTTGAGCACCGAGTTGCCTTGTTCGGTGTCAGGAATTTCAACCAGGATACCGAACGACAGGGTGTCGTGGATCACCGCCTGACCGATGTCGAGAATGTTCACACCACCCTGGGCCAGAACGCCGGTTATGGCCGCAGTCAGACCCGGACGGTCGACTCCCGTGATGTTTATCAGGACAATTTCGCGCAAGGCGCACCCCCGCAGGTGGAAAAAAACCGCATTCTACCCATTTTCAGTGACCATCGGGCACCGCGAGCGCTTTGACGGCCTAGGGCCTGTCGCTATACTGCGCGTCAACTTCACGGACAAAGAGCCGAGCTCAAGTGAACCGGCCCACGCCAGTAAAAACCGATAACTTCTTTCTGCTGATCTTCCGGGCACTGCGTCATCGCCGTGTACCGATCGCATTACGCATTGCCAGCCATAACGTGATCCTGGTCGCTCTGGCCCTGGTGATCTATGCCTGTGTGATGGGTTTGCAGTTCAAGCAGGCCATGCACGAGCAGGCGGATGCCCTGGGCGAAAGCCTGACCACCCAGACGGCTACGTCGGCCACGGAGCTGTTGGTGTCCAATGACATCCTCAGCCTCAATGTGCTGCTCAACAACCTGACCAAGAACAAGCTGGTGGCCCACGCCGCCATCTACAGCGTGGATAACCGTATCCTCGCCGAAGCCGGTCAACGCCCCAAGCACAGCCTGCTGGGCGAAGCCGAAGGCATGTACCAGAGCAAGATCACTTTCCAGGACGTGACCGCCGGGCAACTGCGCATCAGCCTGGACATGGATCAGTTCCAGCAGCCAATGACCATCAGCCTGCAAAGCATGGGCATTCTGAGCGCGATTCTGCTGGCCCTGTCTCTGGCCTTGAGCCTGCGCCTGGGGCGCAATATCTCCACGCCGCTGCTGCAACTGCGGGTGTGGCTGCGCAATATCGACGAATACACCCCGGCCACCGAGCGTCAGGATGAAGTCGGCGACCTGGCTCGTCAGCTGCACGCCAATTTCGCGCCGGAGCCGGCCGAACCTGAGCCCGTTCCGGAGCCTGAGTTCGACGACAGCGATGACGACGAAGAGGCCGATCCGGCCTTCGAAGTACGCAACCTGCGCGATCCGAGCTTCGATGAAACCCGACCGGTGGCGGGCCTCAAGCCAGCACCGCGGCGTATTGTCAGCACGGTCGAAGATGACGAGGACGACGAAGATCCGTTTGCCGACCTGCGTGACGACTCTACAGACAGCACGCCGAAACCCGTCGTAAAGCCGCAGGTATCGAACGTACCTCAACACAGTGCGGTACTGGCCGTGCAATTGGGCGCCCAGGACCAACTGCGGCGCCTGCCCCGCGCCCGCCTGGAAGAGCTGCTCAAACGCTACCGCGATTGCCTCGACCAGGCCGCATCGCTTTACCAGAGCGAATTGCACACCCTGAACGACGGCAGCACGCTGATGCTGTTCCACACTGAAGACAGCGGCGATGACTACCTGACCAACGCCATTTGCTGCGGTGAGTTGCTGCGCGCCCTGGGCCATCAGTTGCAGATCGAAGTCGCCGACAGCGGCATCACCCTGCAATTGCAACTGGGCCTGACGCTGGGCGACGAATTGTTTGGCTTGAGCCAGATCGACCTGCTGCTGACCGAAACCGCTCAGGATGCCTTGGCCCTGTCGCAACACAGCCGCAACCTGCTGCTGGTAGAGCGCAAGATCAACGACGACGCGCTGATTCGCCAGCGTGCGCGGATCCGCCCGATCGCAAGCCCTGAGGGTGCATGCTGCGTAGAACGCTTGATGGAGCCTTATCCGTCGATGCTGGAGCGGCAACTGGCGCGGATGCATGAGCGCCGGGCATAAGCCTTAGCCCTGCTGTAAAGAAGCCCGCAGATGAGTGATCGTCTGCGGGCTTTTTGTTGCCTGTTCTGGCCTCTTCGCGGGCAAGCCTCGCTCCCACAGGGTGCTCGGTAGCACACAAGTTTTGTATTCGCAGCGGTAAATGTGGGAGCGGGCTTGCCCGCGAAGAGGCCGGCACAGGCAACATATGAGGTGAGGCTGGAACGCGGAGCGTCCCTGGAGGCATTCCCACGCAGAGCGTGGGAACGATCAGTACGCGCCACAAACAACAAAGCCCGCACAAGGCGGGCTTTGTTCTGGACTCAATCCAGGCTTAGAACCTGAACACTTCCATATCCGTACGAATCGGCGAGGCCATCGGGATTTTTGGCTGTTTCTCTGGCCCTGCTGCCGGCGCCACAGGCTTGGCAGCCGGTTTGCGGGGTGCTTCAGCGATCGGTGGCTGGTTGGCCAGCGGCTTGAGTGCTGTGGACAGTTGTTCGGCCAGACGCTGCAGCAACACACCCTGGGCCTGAACCTGGGACGCCGTGCCGCCGGAGTGCTGCTCCTGCAGATGAATGATGCGGTTATCACGCACCTGACCACGACGATCGATCAGGCGCCATTGCGCATCCAGGATCGCCGGTTGCGACTCACCCGAGTCCAGACGGGTGATGGTCAGCAGAACCTGAACATCCGGCGTGAAGCCCACTGTCGCAGGTGCCAGGACAACGCGCTGGCTGTCCAGATGACCGGCGACCTGACGCAACAACAGCTGATCGATGTCCGACGACAGGCTGCCGGCCCAACGACCGTCGGCCGATGCTTGAAGGCTGCCATCCGGTTGACGTTGCAACAAGGTTTCGCGTTGCAGGTAATCAGCAACCGTTACCGGGCCCAACAATACCGCCATGCCCGCGCTTTGCGCAGGCTGAGCCGGACTTCCGCTGTCCAGCTGATACAGCGACACCGGCTGGTGCACGCTGCAACCCGCCAGGCCAAGAACGCCAGCGAGCATCAAAATAAAAGGAAGGCGCAGAGCAGTCATCGTCCCATCCAGGTGGCTGCCACAAGGCTCACCACAGTGAAAATACTCAAAAAATATGAAGAACACTCGGCTACGCCGGCGCTTGAAAGGCCATATCATCCGTGAATATGCGTTCCGACTCCAGCGCCAAAGCGTCGATCTACGCGTTAAATCGTAGATCGAGCGCTCTAGGACGCTTAATTGAGGTTTTCGACGAACAGCGCATCCACCCTCTGAAAGCCACGTGGCAGTTTGTTACCGCGACGTCCACGCTCACCTTTGTAGTGTTCGAGGTCGTCCGCCTTCAGCGACAAGGTACGTTTGCCGGCCTGCAGCACCAAAGTGGCGCCCTCCGGCAAAACAGCGATGTCCGTGACATATTCTTCGCGACTGGCAACACGCTCACCGGGAATCCCGATGATCTTATTCCCTTTACCTTTACCTAATTGTGGCAGATCGCTGATTTTGAAGATCAGCAGGCGACCCTCGGTGGTCACCGAGGCCAGCCAGTTGTGTTCACGGTCGGCCACTGGACGCGGCAGGATGACCTTGGCGTTGTTCGGCAGGCTCAACAGGGCCTTGCCCGCCTTGTTCTTGGCTTGCAGGTCTTCGCCCTTGACCACGAAACCGTAACCGGCGTCGGATGCGATCACGTACAGCGCATCGTCTTCAGGCATCAGCACGCATTCGAAGCTCGCCCCTGGTGGCGGCGTCAGACGGCCGGTCAGCGGTTCACCCTGGCCACGGGCCGACGGCAGTGTGTGGGATGCAACCGAATAACTGCGGCCGGTGGAGTCGATAAACACCGCAAACTGGTTGGAACGCCCGGCCGCCGAGGTCTTGAAGCCATCCCCGGCCTTGTAGGACAGCCCGGTAGCATCGATGTCGTGACCTTTGGCGGAGCGAACCCAGCCTTTTTCCGACAACACGACCGTCACTTTCTCGTTCGGCAGCAGATCGTGTTCGGTCATCGCTTTGGCTTCGGCGCGCTCGACGATTGGCGAACGACGGTCGTCGCCATAGGTTTCGGCGTCTTTGATCAGCTCGCTGCGTACCAGCTTCTTCAGCTTGGCTTCGCTGCCCAGCAGGGCTTGCAGCTTGGCCTGCTCCTTGAGCAGTTCGTCCTGCTCGGCACGCAGCTTCATTTCTTCCAGTCGCGCCAACTGACGCAAACGGGTGTCGAGAATGTAATCGGCCTGGATCTCGCTCAGGGCGAAACGCTCAATCAGACTGGCCTTCGGATGCTCCTCGGTACGGATGATGTGGATCACTTCATCCAGGTTGAGATAGGCAATCAGCAAGCCGTCCAACAGGTGCAGGCGACGCTCGACCTTGTCCAGACGGAATTGCAGGCGTCGACGCACGGTCCGCACGCGGAATTCCAGCCATTCCACCAGCAATGCGCGCAGGTTCTTCAGCTGCGGCTTGCCGTCGAGGCCAATGATGTTGATGTTGACCCGGTAGCTGGATTCCAGCTCGGTGGTCGCGAACAGGTGCTGCATCAGCGCTTCGTGATCGACCCGGCTATTGACCGGAATAATCACGATGCGGCAAGGGTTCTCGTGGTCCGACTCGTCGCGCAAGTCCGCGATCTGCGGGGCTTTCGACGGTTTGGCCTGCATCATCGCGGCAATCTGCTCGAGCACTTTGGCACCAGAGACCTGGTGCGGCAGCGCCGTCACGACGATGTCGCCGTCTTCGACGTGGTAAACAGCACGCATGCGCACCGAACCGCGACCGGTTTCGTAGATTTTCAGCAGGTCGGCGCGCGGCGTGATGATTTCCGCTTCGGTCGGATAATCCGGCCCCTGAATGTGTTCGCAGAGCTGCTCGACCGTGGCTTTTGGCTCATCGAGCAAGCGCACGCAAGCGGTCGCGACTTCGCGCAGGTTATGCGGCGGGACGTCGGTGGCCATGCCCACGGCGATACCGGTGGTGCCGTTGAGCAGGATGTTCGGCAAACGGGCCGGCAACACCAGAGGTTCTTCCAGGGTGCCGTCGAAGTTCGGGCCCCAGTCCGCCGTGCCCTGGCCCAGTTCACTGAGCAGCACTTCGGAATAACGCGACAGCCGCGCTTCGGTGTAACGCATGGCCGCGAAGGACTTCGGATCGTCCGGCGCACCCCAGTTCCCCTGGCCGTCGACCAGCGTGTAGCGGTAGCTGAACGGCTGGGCCATCAGCACCATGGCTTCGTAGCACGCCGAGTCGCCATGGGGGTGGAATTTACCGAGCACGTCACCGACGGTACGCGCCGACTTCTTGTGCTTGGAATCGGCGTCCAGCCCCAACTCGCTCATCGCATAGACGATGCGTCGCTGTACCGGTTTCAAGCCGTCGCCGATATGCGGCAAGGCACGGTCCATGATCACGTACATGGAGTAGTTGAGGTAGGCATTTTCGGTGAAGTCAGCCAGTGACCGGCGCTCTACACCGTCCAGGCTGAGATCAAGGGAGTCGCTCATGCGGGCCTCATTATTTCGTGGTCTGGCGCAGCAGCATGGTGCCACCGCGCTGGGTAAATTCAAGTTTGTTCAGTGCGCTCATGCCGAGCAGCACCTGATCACCATGCAGGCCGGGCGCCACCAGTGCGCGGACGTCGCGCAGCACGATGTCGCCCAATTGCAGGCGTGCGATTTTTGTTCGATAGCCCTGGCTCAGGCCATTGGCCGTGCTCAGGGTCACACCGAAACCTTCTTCCAGTTTCAAGCGCTTGGCCATTTCGGCCGGGATCGCTACATCGGTCGCACCGGTATCGAGCATGAACTCCACAGGCTGGCCGTTGATCTGGCCGGTGGCGACAAAATTCCCCTGGCTGTTGCCGATCAGCTTCACCTCGATAAAACCCTGGCCCTGCTCAGAGCTGACGACGGTGTTGGGATTCTGCTGCCGCTCCTCCCACTGACCGAAGAACCGCGTCGCCAGAAACAGCGCGGCACCCCAGGCCAGCACCATCAACACCCGACCGGCGCGTTTGCCCGGCGGTTGCTGACTCATGGCGTGGCACTCCAGCCACCTTCAGGCGCGGCAAAGCGCCACACAATCGGCCGTACTTCACCGTCGGCGCGCGCACCGTTATTGTTGTCGATACCGATCCAGGCACCATCGACGTCCACGATCAACGCTTCCGCCAGCCCAAAGGGCTGTGAATAACGACGGTTTTCCTGCAGGGCCTCGGCAGCAAACGACCAGCAGCGCTCGACCTTGGTCGTCACCGCATCACGGCGACAGATCTGAAAGGCGTTGCGCTCAAGGGTAAACAGCTTGCCGTCGAACAATGACAGATCAGCAAAATCCCGAGGGCGCGCTCTGGCGTGGGGAAATTGCGCTGGCTGCATTTCCATCCCACCTTCACTCAGCAACACACAACCACCGTCGCAGTCCCAGACCGTTTGCTGGCGCTTGATCAGCAGCAAACCGCGGCGCTCACGTTCGGCTGCCAACCACAGCGTGTCACCGGCCGGATTGATCGCCAGGCCTTCAAATAATGCATTGAAGTGCAACAACATGCCGCTGGCCCGCGCTTCGCGAACCAGCATTGGCGAGATTTTCAGCCAGGACGCAGGCCCGGTTGGCGGGACTTGCAACACCGCGGCGTGGCCTTCGCTGACGATGTAACGATTGCCCGCGCTGTCACAGGTGATGCCTTCGAAATCCAGATCTCCGCCCCGCACGAACGATGCCGCCCAGGTCCGCGCACGCAAGCCCCAAGGCAAACCGGTGTCGGGCACCAGGGGTACGTCAATGTGCACGGTTTCGGCTTGCCAAGTGGGGTTGCGGGTGTCGAGGCGATAGATTTGATCATCGTCGCGATCCGAAACGGTCCACAGCTCCTTGCCACACTGGGCCAGCCCCGACAGATTGCCGCCGCGCATGCCGTCGACGGCATGTTCGGACAACAGGCGCAGCTCTGGCGCGGGTTCCGCGCAAATCGTCACCGAAGTCAGCAGCAACGCACACGCCAGAGCCCAGCCAAAGCGCATCAGCCCAGAACCTCGGCCAGGTTGCCTTTGGATTCCAGCCAGGTTTTGCGATCGCCCGCGCGTTTTTTCGCCAGCAGCATGTCCATCATTTCCGAGGTTTCGGCGAAATCTTCACCCAGCGTCAGTTGCACCAGGCGCCGCGTGTTCGGGTCCATGGTGGTTTCGCGCAACTGTGGCGGGTTCATTTCACCCAGGCCCTTGAATCGGGTGACCTGCGGCTTGCCGCGTTTCTTCTCGGCCACCAGACGATCGAGGATGCCGTCGCGCTCGGCCTCGTCGAGGGCGTAGTAGATCTCTTTGCCCAGGTCGATACGGTACAGCGGCGGCATCGCGACGTAGACGTGACCGGCATCCACCAGCGGGCGGAAATGCTGGACGAACAAGGCGCAGAGCAAGGTGGCGATATGTAGACCGTCGGAGTCGGCGTCGGCGAGAATGCAGATCTTGCCGTACCGCAACTGGCTCATGTCCGCCGCGCCCGGGTCGACACCAATCGCCACGGCGATGTTGTGCACTTCCTGGCTGGCCAGCACTTCGCTGCCGTCGACTTCCCAAGTGTTCAGAATCTTGCCGCGCAACGGCAGGATCGCCTGAAACTCTTTGTCCCGCGCTTGCTTGGCCGAACCACCGGCGGAGTCACCTTCCACCAGGAACAGCTCGGAACGCATCGGGTCCTGCCCGGCGCAGTCGGCGAGCTTGCCCGGCAATGCCGGCCCTTGGGTAATGCGTTTGCGCTCAACCTTCTTGCTGGCCTTCAGACGTCGGCCGGCGTTGTTGATCGCCAGTTCGGCCAGCAACATACCGGTTTCCGGATTGGCGTTGAGCCACAGGCTGAAGGCATCCTTGACTACCCCGGAAACGAAAGCGGCCGCTTCACGGGAAGAAAGGCGCTCCTTGGTCTGGCCGGAGAATTGCGGTTCCTGCATCTTCATCGACAGGACGAAAGCGATACGCTCCCAGACGTCTTCCGGCGCCAGCTTCACACCACGCGGCAGCAGGCTGCGGAACTCGCAGAACTCGCGCATGGCGTCGAGCAAGCCCTGACGCAGACCGTTGACGTGAGTACCGCCCTGGGCTGTCGGGATCAGGTTGACGTAGCTTTCCTGGACGCTGTCGCCGCCCTCGGGCAACCACAGCAACGCCCAATCGACGGCTTCCTTGTTACCGGCCAGGCTGCCGCAGAACGGCTCGTCGGGCAGGCGTTCGAATTCGCTGACGGCATCTACCAGGTAGGAGCGCAGGCCGTCTTCGTAATGCCATTCGACTTTCTCGCCGGTGGCCTTGTCTTCAAAACTGACCAGCAGCCCAGGGCACAAAACGGCCTTGGCCTTGAGCACGTGCTTGAGGCGGCTGATGGAAAATTTCGGCGAATCGAAATACTTCGGGTCCGGCGCGAAGAACACACTGGTGCCGGTATTGCGCTTGCCGACGGTGCCGACCACTTCCAGTTCGGTTTTCTTGTAACCGTCGGCGAAAGTCATCTGGTATTCGTTGCCGTCACGTTTTACACGCACCCGGACTTCGGTCGACAAGGCGTTGACCACGGAAATACCTACCCCGTGCAAACCGCCGGAGAACTGGTAGTTCTTGTTGGAAAACTTGCCGCCCGCATGGAGCTTGGTGAGGATCAGTTCGACACCCGACACGCCCTCTTCCGGGTGAATGTCCACCGGCATGCCACGGCCGTCATCGCTGACTTCCAGGGAGTGATCGGCGTGCAGGATGACCTGCACCGACGTCGCGTGCCCGGCCAAGGCTTCGTCGACGCTGTTGTCGATGACTTCCTGGGCGAGGTGGTTCGGCCGGCTGGTGTCGGTGTACATGCCGGGGCGTTTGCGCACCGGGTCGAGGCCCGAGAGGACTTCGATGGCGTCTGCGTTATAAGAGCTAGCGCTGGGAGTGGCCATGGGGTCTCGTCGTCAGTGTTCAGTGAAAATAGGGGGCAATGATCACAGTGCTGTGAAATCGATCGCCCGATACAAATCTGCGCCGATGCCGGCAAAACTCAACATTGCCGGCAGTTGCGCGGCAAAACCCTGGAAACTATGGTCGCCGCCGGCCTGAATGCGCAAGGCACAGGCCCGGTAATATTGTTGGGCGAGGCGATAGTCCAGCGTTTCATCACCTGTCTGCAACCATACCTGAAACCGCTGCGGATCCTGGGGCGCCGGCACTTCCAGCGCGGCCAGGGCCGTCACGTGGTCGTGAGTCAATTCCCAGGTCTCATCGGTGTACAGGTTTTTCTGCGTTCCCAGAAATCCGTCGAACATCCGGTGCGGGCTGACGGCAGGGTTGATCAACAGGGCTTTCAAGCCATGGCGCTCGGCCAGGTGAGTCGCATAGTAGCCGCCGAGTGAGCTGCCGACCAGCAGTGGTCGCCCCAGCTCCACAATCGCCTGTTCCAGCTGAGCGATGGCCTCGCGGGGATGGTGATGCAGGGCCGGCACCCGCAATTGATCACTCATGCCCAGCCGTTCCATCACATTCATCAACTGACAGGCCTTTTTCGACGCCGGCGCGCTGTTGAAACCGTGGATATAAAGGATCGAACCAGACATTTGAGCTCCCTGTGCGTCGGGTAAAGAGGCGCAGTTTACAGGGTGTCGGGGGAATCGGGGATATGCGTGGAAATCATGTCGCCTGAGCAAACGCCATCGCGGGCAAGCCCGCTCCCACAAGGA